>NZ_JBAKHX010000017.1:0-111983 GCF_036906915.1 Micromonospora sp. CPCC 206061 | reverse complement strand
CGCCCCCGACTCCAAGATCCGCCACCCCGATTACACGATCAAGGTTGCGTGACGCGGCACTAGTACGAAAGAGATGCCCGCGTTGCCGTCCACGGTCGGAGACGGTTCGTATGGAAGATGATGTGAGCCGGAGGCACCGCCACGGCGGTCGGTGGCAACCGGCGGGTTGTCAGCGGTTGCTGAGCAGGGTCCGTGCGAGCTCCGCCGGGTCGCTCAGGCGTGGCAGCGGGACCAGGTCGACGCTATGGGGCTCGTTGGGTGGTGGAGCGGCGCGGCGACGTTGCGGAATCTCGATGGCCGGGGCGCCGTCGGTGCTGAGTCCGGCCGGGGCGTGGCCGGCGGCGCGCAGTGCGGCGAGGGTTTCGGCCTGTGGTCTCGCGCTGGCGAGCACGGTCGGTGCGAGCCGGACCAGGTGCAGGCTCTGCAACGAGCGGGTGTTGAGGATTTCGGTGAGGAGGACCTCGTCCTCACTGCAGAGGCAGCAGCCGGTTGGGCGTACTTGAACCCGGCCGTACCGGCGGGCCACGTCGTCGATCAGGTAGGCGAGGGTCTGCGGCACGCGGCCACCGTCGGCCACCTCGGTGATCCGGGTGAGCAGCTCGGCGGGGGTGCTTCCGGCGTCGACTGCGGCGCGGATGCTGGCTGGTGAGAAACGCCAGGTCCAGGCGCCACTGCGGGACTCCGGCGCGGCCATGCTGTCCAGCAGTGCCAGCAGGTTGGCCGACGGGGTGCCGGTCACGACCGCGGTGAGGTCGTTCTGGAGCAGAACGAAGCTGCGGTTTCGGGGCAGCATGGCCTCGGCGTGGCGAAGGGCCGCGACCGGGTCACCGGTCACCAGGCTGCGGCAGAACCTGGTCACGGTTCCGTGTGCGAGCAGACCGAGCCGGTGCGCTTCCCGCCAAATGCCGGTGGTGTACCGGTGGAGATCCTCGTCGGTCTGATCGGTCAGGATGGGGCTCTGCCAGGCCAGTCGGTCGGCGAGCGTGGCGGGGTCGGTGGCCTGCCCTTCGGGTACTGCATCGACGAGAGTGCGTAAGGTCAAGGACCGCAGGCCCGTCAACGTCATCTCCTCATCCTCGTCCCAGTAGAGGAGACGGGGAGACGTCGTGTTGGGGTCGGTCGGAGCGAGCGGGCACGCAGGCATCGCCAGCCAGGTCTGGACGATGTCGAGCAGCTGGGCGGCGGGTTCTGCGGCGGTGAACTCGTCGTAGCTCAGGGCGGGGGTGATTCCGCCGTGGGAGGCATCGGTGAGGCCGCCCGCGGCGAGCAGTTCGATCGTCAGGCGGGTACGGTCCTCGTCCTGGTCGGACGACTTGGCGAGCCGGCGCAGTTCGCGTACGCCGAGGCCGCCAGTCTTGAGCAGGGGCACCGGGCCGGCGCTCATGGTCTCGACGATCGCGGTGATCGCGGCGAGGGTCTCGGAGGCGGCGGCCGCGGCCTCCCGTTCGGCGGCCTCCAGATCCGCCGGCGTGACAGATACCGCGGGCGGCTTCGGGTCGAACGGGGCGACGCGGCCCTCCCGCAGCGCGATGGCGACCTCGCGGGGTATCCCGTCGATGCCCCACGCGGACCTGACGACGAGACCGCGCTCGGCGGCCCACGGCAGCGCCGTCCCTGGCGAGCCGTAGATGATCCCTCCTCGCAGGTCGAAGGGTGAGGCCGGCCGCCGAGCGAGGGCGGCGAGCTGGGCGTGGACCTCGGCGGGGGCCTGCGCCGCGAGTCCGCGCACGTTTTCCGGCTGGGCCAGCCAACTGGCCAGCGAAGCGATCAATTCGTCCTTGCCGCGGCCGGCGGTCGGGATGCCGTACAGCTTTGCCAGCTTGCGCAGCTCGTTCATGTTCTGCGTGGTCAGTAGCTCAGCAGCGCTGGGCCCGAGCTCAAGCGGGTACGGCCAGACCGCGCTCAGGTGTGCCGCGGCAAGGCCGCCAGCGTGCGGCCAGATGAGCACGAGTTCGGTGAGCCGGCGCAGCGCCGCGGCCAGGTCCTGATCGTCCTCCGCCACGCCCACCAGCGCCGCCAGCCGGGCGGTGGTGCACTCCACGCCCAGTGCTGCGGCCGCTTCGGCCGCTTGCAGCTGCGGTAGCGTAAGAAGCCCACAAGCCGCAGCCATCGATGATGGGTGTAGGAGCCGCGCCGCAAGCTGATCGGTGGTCTTCGGCGCGGGCTCGACAGTCGCGTCGCGACGATTCGTGGCCAGAGCGGTGAGCTGATCCAATGTCAGGGTGCGAAGGTGAGCGGCGAGAGACTGCACCGGCCCAACCTACGGCGTACCGGGTCGACCCCGCAGGCGACGGTACCAGGCACTTAGCCCTGCTGGTGCAACCTCCGTACCCGCGGTGTGTGACGAACCGGCCCGCGTATTCCGATCGAGCTGGTGTCACTCTCGCGGGTCGATCACCGGGATCCCCGCGTCCTTCGCCGCAGCCGCCAGCCGGTCATCGTAGGTGGCCATGCCGTCCAGATCGAGGCCGAGCACCTTCGCGGTGGCGAGATGAATCGCGTCCACCGACCGCAGCATCCGGTCCGGTTCGTTCATCACCGCGTCCACGACCTCATCGTCGATGTTTACGTAGTCGAAGGCCAGCAGGAGTGCCCTCGCATCCGGCAGGGCCGCCGGCATAACCCGGTTGACGGCCCGGATTACCTCGATCCGCAGCAACGTCGAACTGACCCACGAGGCGCCCGCGCTTTCGTCGTAGAACGCGGCCAACGCGTGGGAATGGCTCTCCTCGGCCAGCAACTTGAGCGCTGCGGAAGTGTCGATGTAGTAGGTGCTCACCAGCGTTCCTCGTCGCGCAGTGCCGCGAGGGCGTCGCCGAGCCGGTCGGTGCCGTCCTCGGCTCGCATCCGCGGCCGAAAACCTGGCCGTACCGCCAAACGCGCCCGACCCGCTTCGACCAAGCGGTCCAACACCGGCGTCGGCTGACGCTCACCTACCGGCACGATCCGCGCCACCAGCTTGCCGTACTCCGTCACGTCGATCGTCTCGTCGCTCCGCGCCGGTTACTCACCGGTAAGGTATCGGGCGAGGCGCTCGGCGTTGAGTGCCCGCACAGCGCCGTCGACGGCCTCCTTGTCGGACAGGTCGACGCCACGGACGGCCAGCTCCGCGGCGATCTGCTTGGCCGGCCCCCAGGCGGTCGTGTCGTCGAACGCCTCAATGAACCCGGGAAGGTAGGTGTCGACGGCCGCGACCACCGGGGCGATCCACACGGGGTCGACACCGCGACGGCTCAGGGCGAACCGTATCCAGCAGCGCAACACTTCCGGCAGCGCGGCACGCTGCCCAGCGTCCAGAACCCCCTTGCGGGGCAGCCAGTCGGTCAGGAATAGCTCGACCCAGTCCGGGCTCCAGCACAACGGGCCGGTGGCCATGTAGCCCTCGCCGTAGTCGAGAAACAGCTCGGCCAGCGACCGGCCAACCGTATCGTCGAGATCGGTGGTGTCCGCCGCGAAGTCGTCCAGCAGCCTGTCACGGTCCACATCGCTCAGCGGCTGCCGATCGGGCCAGTCGGGAAGGTGCGGCCGGCACCGTGACCACGCCATGGCCCGCAGGTCGACGAAGTCCTCGTCGTCCTGCCGAGGGAAGGTCATGTCGGTGATCCGCAGGGCATGGGCCAACTCGGCCAGCGTCTCGGTGACCGGACACTCGACCATCGGCATCGGCACCTCGCCAGGCTCCCGAAGCCGTTCCCAGGACAGGGCCGCGCCGGGCTCAAGCAGTGCCAGTTTCTCGACCAGCACACCCCCGACGTGCACGATTTGAGCCATCAGCGTGTGCGGAACCGGACCGCCGTACTCGACGAACAGCACGTGTTCGCTGTCCCACGCATCCACCGCCCGCCACGACGCGACCGGTTCGAACGGCGGTACGTCCGACCACGGCGGAGGCGGCTGGCTGCCCGACAGGATATTGATGGTGCCATCCAGCATCGACACCTCGCTGGGCGCAGCGACACGTCGCATTGCCGCGACGGCGGCCAGCCCGTGCGGCGAGGGCCGGCTCGAGGCACGCCCGATCACCTCCAGGCACAACTGCCGCTCCGGCTCCCGCTCGCCGATCCCGGCGGCCAGCCACGCCCGACCAAGCCAACCGCTGGCCCACTGCTCGACCCCGAGCACACCTTCCTCGCTCGTCAGCGAGGCAGCGTCACGCAACAGGCGATCCGACAACCGCAGCTCACGCGCAGGACGCTGCGGGCGCTTCGCCCTCCCCCGCCCAGCCGGACGGCCACGACTCTTCGGCACACCCCAAGTCCACCACACCCGGCCCACAACCTCCGACACTGTAGAACGCGACCCGCCGTCGGGACACCGATCAGGCAGCAGCATCCAAGAACCGCTGTTATTCGGCCCCCGAAGCGGAGTCGCCCGCTCGCGACGCCCTCCGTTTGGGTATCCGTTTCGGGTGGACCGCCGGGGACTCGAACCCCGAACCTACGGATTAAAATCGCCGGTTAGCGTGATCGTGGGTGGTGAGCCGTAGAGCGACTGACCAGATCGGAGCGGTCATGAGCTGCGATAGTGCGGTAGGCGAAACGGGATGCGTCGAAGCTCCGAGCCTTTAGAGATCCACGGAACTCAGCAGCTCTAGCAGCATGTCAGTGTTGTCGATGGCCACCTGTAGCACTTTGCGTGCTTCGGGCAGCTTCCCTGCCTGTGCGGCCAACTGGGGCACAGCCCCGGCCGCAACGGCGCCCCGGGCCACGGCGATAACGCATACCCACAGCCTGGATCCAGCCTGCACCAGGTGCTGTCTATCCGGGTCTGGAAACCGCCAGCGGCGGCGGTCCATGCGAGGCGCTGCCGTTAGCCTGGTGTGGTGTTGGAGCCTGACGCAGTCGCGCTGGGCGTCGCCGCGGCGCGACGCCTTGCCGAGCTGGGCCGTACGGCGATCCGGCCCGGGTTGACCGACCGCGAATTCGACGAGGTGCAGCAGCGGTTCGGGTTCCAGTTCGCGGATGACCATCGCGCGTTTCTGGCCGAAGGGTTGCCGGTATGGACCGAGGGCGACGACGACCTAGACAAGACCACTGACCTGGGCTGGCCGGACTGGCGCGACGGGGATCCGGGGCGACTGCGCGCGCACCTCGACTTCGCTGAAGACGGGGCGCTAACCGCCGTCGAAAACGGCTACTGGCACCCGTGGTGGCGCGATGAGCGGCCGGCCGACGTCACGGATGCGCTGCGATTGGCGCGTGAACGCCTGGCCGCTGACGGCCCGCTGGTGCCACTGTATGTACATCGGTTCTTGCCTTCCGGCCGGGGCGGCTGGGGGCACCCGGTGCTGTCGGTCTGGGGCGTCGATGTCATTTACTACGCCGCCGACCTGCTCGACTACATCGACCGCGAGTTCAACGTGAACGACGACCCAGACGCCGAAACCAAGCCCTGGCCCGAGGCCCGGGTGCGGTATGCGCAGACATTCTGGGTGCAGATCGCCGACTGGAGTCGTAACGGATGCCCAGTCCTGCCGGGCTGAAATCGGCCCCGTGCGCCAAAGACCGACAAGGACGACGACTCGCTGTCACAGGCGAGCCAGCAAGCGAGGCTCATACCGGACCGTCCAGCCATCGGCCGCCGCCCGACTCCCAACCGCCACCACTGCGTCTGAACCGCCCTCGGCACGGTGAACCAGCCCGGTGACGGCAACTTGCTCGGCCATGACCGCACCGAAACACACACAGGCGCACCAAACGACCGATCGGCACAGAGTCCACCCACTTGAGCGAGCCGGCCGGCCAAAGCAGAGGCCACACCCTTCCCCGCCCGCCAGCGCGGCCCAACCGCCGGTCGACGAATGAATGCGTCGCGGCGAGCACTGCGGACCCTGCAGCAACACCGGCATGGTCGTGCGGGCCGGCGGAGACGACCCGGACCACCTCGTGCACGGCGTGGTCAGTGCCCCGCCCAGGCGACGCTCTACAAGGTCGAAGCGGTCCACTGAGGCAAATCTTTGGCCTGTACGTTGTCCGACTGGATGGAGCTGGACCGCGCCCGGACCATTCGTTCCGCTCTGGCAGTGCGCAGAATCCCCAGTGGACGAACAGTCCGGAGCGGCGTTCACGAACCAATGCCATCTGATCATTTTCGCACCCGCATGATCATGCGAATAGGCTCTAGGGTCTTCCGTGATTGTGTTCGACGGTGTCTGTCGATCGGAGTTGGGCTTGGCGCGGAAAGCGGATGCGAAGCGGGCGGAGATCATCGAGTTCTGGCGGACTGTGGAGATGTTCAGTCCGCAGAGCGTCGAGAAAGCGAGCCGGGATCGGCTGGTGGCTGCGGTCAAGCCTGGTGAGCCGCTGCCCTGGGAGCCTGGCCACGAGTTCGCCCGCCGACGACTGGGGAAGAACCAGACCTGGCGGCACGTCGTGTACCTGGGGATCTACCGTCTCGACGCGATTTTCGAGACCATTTCGCGTTTCTTCGAGCCGGGTCTGGACAGCTTCGACGAGCGGCCCGCTGGAGAAAGCGCCGTAGCGATGTTCCTGGTCGACGAAAATGGAAAAGCGCTCCTGGACTCCGAGGTGCTTTCCAGTTGTGCCTGGGCCACCGGTCAGGTACTGAGCCGGGGGCGGCGATCGCGAGACTGGCTTCGCGGGTTCGAGGACGCCGCGGAGCGGTTCAGCAAGGCGTGGGGCGACGAGGTCATTGAGGAGATCGTCCCTCCGGTGGACGACAACTCGCCGCCGACCGTGTACCGGCGGGTGTTGGATCATGCTCGCCTGCGCGCATGCCTGGCCGCCGCCACGGCCCCGGCTGGCATTAGTGAGGCGCTGTCCTGCACGGAGATCCGCATCAAGAGCCAGATCGTCGCCCGGCGTACCGCGGACAGCGGGCGCGGCCACGAGTTCCTCAACAGCTTCATTACAGGAGACCTGGAGTGGGTCGCTGGCCGGGCGGCCAAAGGGGACATCGGCGCCGCCCTGCGCGAGTATCTGCGCCCGGAGGCCGAGATCCCCACCGCCGCGCGGGTCGACGTCCGCGCCCAGCCGGGGGCCGTCCTCCCGGCCACCGCTCCAGACCGCGTGCCGGCGGGCCGCTGGCTGAGCCACCCCGATCACGCACTCGGCCTGAACCAGCAGCTCGCGGTGAACACCGCGCTGGAGATGACCGGCGCCGGCGTCATGGGAGTCAACGGGCCACCCGGCACCGGAAAGACCACGATGCTACGCGATCTGATCGCCGCGCTGGTGGTACGCCGAGCGCAGCGACTGGCGACGCTGTCGCATCCGCGGAAGGCGTTCACAGGCAAGCAGTTGCGGTGGACGACGGGGCAGCGCACGCGGGTGGTGTCCGAGTGGCGGCCCGACCTCACTGGGTTCGAGATGGTGGTCGCGTCGACGAACAACGGCGCGGTAGAGAACGTCACCGACGAGATTCCGGACGCTGACGCGATCGACGACTCGTGGCGAGACAAGGCCGCCGTTGTGGACTACTTCCCGGAGATCGCCACGGCGCTGCTCGCCCCCGACGCGCCCGCTTCGGAGCCCGAGGCCGAGGCCGCGGAGCAGCGCGCCGAGGAGTCCACGCACACAAAGGCGTGGGCGCTCGTCGCGGCACGGCTAGGCAACAAGATCAATCGCACCCGGTTCCTGAACGCGTTCTGGTATCAGGCCCATGACGAGCCGGCGGATGACCAGAACTGGCGGGGGATGCTTGCCGTACTCAAGGACTACGAGCAGCGCCCGCCGGAACAGCGGTGGTCGGCCGCGGTCGCGGAGTTTCGGACGGTCGAAGCGCGGGCGGAGAGCTTGCGCGCCGAACGGGCCGAGGTCTACCGCGCCGTTGAGCGTCGCGCACGGATGGACGGCGAACTCACCAATTCGCGGCGCGCGGTGGCCGCGGCCGGGGAGCGGATCGACCGGATACGCGAGCGGCATCAGCGCGCCCTTCGTGTCGAACGCGAGCGACAGGCCGAGGCGGACCAGGTCGCAAGCACGCGTCGAGCGGAGGCCGAGCGGATCGCCCAGCAGCGGATGGCCAGTGCCGAGCGGATGGTCCGATCGTGGGAAGCCGAGCTGAGCCAGCGCTGGCACGCCCACGCCCAGCATCAGCAATCCCGGCCAGGGCTGTGGGAACGATTGAAGACGCTCGGCGCGGCGGCCAGCCGGTGGGCGCGGCAGGACGGCTGGCTGGCCAGCGAGGTGGGCGTCGCTCAGCACGAGATGCGCGCCGCTCAGCAGGAGGTGGCCGCCGCCGCCCACGCTCTGGCGGCGCCGGTGGCGCAGCCGGCCTACGAGCCGCTGCTGGCGGCGCGGCGGGAGGTGGCGCAGACGGAGCGCGAGGTCAGCGCGGCCACACGCGCCCAGGCCGACGCCGCACGCGACCTGCGCAACCTCGAGGCGGAGATCATCGCCGTCGACGGTCTGCTCGACCGCGCGGCGACCGCCTTCGGCAGGCACTATCCCGACGCCACCTGGTGGAAGGAGCGCGAGCGACGCGAGCTTACTGCACTGTGGACAGACAAGGAGTGGAACCTCGCGCGCGGTGAAATGTTTCTCGCGGCCCTGCGGCTACACAAGGCGTTCCTGCGGCACATGCCCACGGAGATGCGCCGTAATCTGCAGGCTGCCATGGATCTGGTGAGTGGCGATGTGCCAGACGATGTCCCCCAACAGGCGACACTCGCGGCCTGGCGGAGCCTGTTCTTCGTAGTACCGGTGGTCTCGACCACGTTCGCGTCCTACGCCCGGCTGTTCGGCCACCTCGGCAAGGAATCGCTCGGCTGGCTCCTAATCGACGAAGCCGGGCAGGCGACGCCGCAGAATGCGGTCGGCGCGTTGTGGCGGACCAAACGCGCCGTCGTCGTCGGTGACCCGCTGCAACTCGAGCCGATCACCGCCCTGCCGTTCCGCGCGGAACAGGCGATCCGCAACGACTTCGGCGTCGATGAGCAGTGGTTGGCCAGCCGCACGTCCGTCCAGCGTCTCGCCGACCGCCTCACTCCGCTCGGTACCTGGCTGTCCGATGAGGACGACAGCACCTGGGTGGGCGTCCCGCTTACCGTCCACCGGCGCTGTGACCAGCCCATGTTCGACATCGTCAACGCTATCGCCTACGACGGCCTCATGATCGACGGTACCGGCCAGAGCGCCGCGGAACGGTTCGACGCGGCCTACCCGACCCTCCCACCGTCCAAATGGATCGACGTAAGCGGCGGCGCGGCCCAGGGCCACTGGATCCCCGACGAGGGCCGCCACCTCGACCGCATCCTCGACACACTCGCCGATCTCCAGTTCGACATGTCCGAAGTGATGGTGATCGCGCCGTTCCGGGCCATCGCCCGACAGGTCAGCGGCAGGTCACGCCGCTACCCGGGGCTGATCGCCGGCACCGTCCACACCGCGCAGGGCAAACAGGCCGACATCGTCATACTCGTCCTGGGCAGCGATCCCCAGCGTCCGGGCGCCCGCCAATGGGCGGCGAGCAAACCCAACCTACTCAACGTCGCCGTCAGCCGCGCCAAACGTCGCCTCTACGTCATCGGCGACAGGCGGGCGTGGGCACCTCAACGCCACTTCAGCGTCCTGGCAGCCAACCTGCCACACACCACACCCGGCAAAACGCAGTGACGGGCTCCGCGCCGAGGGTGGCAGTCTGGACTGGCCGTGGTTGCCGCAGCTGCGCGACCGCAACGCCTGCTGGATGGCGGCGGCCTTGACCTCGATGTCCCGACGATTCGCCCGGCGCAGCGCCGCGATGATCTGCCTGCGGACAGCCGAGCGGCCCGATCGGGGTCCGGTGCCGGGTCCAGCAACTCTAAGGCCTCCAATGCGACCAGGTCCTCGCTTGGTCGGCCATCGCATAACCGATCACCGTTCTGGCACCGCAGCCGACGACGGTGGCCATCGGTTAGGTGGTGTCGGCGCGCAGCAGCTGGGCCAGGTCCGGTCGGCCGCACATCTCGAGCGCCTCCGGCAGCGCGAACAACTGCTCGCGTATCTCCAGGGACTCCCACAGTCGCCGCGGTTGGTTGCCGTGCTCGAAGCTCGCGGTGGTGTGCGGCGGGACCTCGAAGTAGTCGGCGAGCTCTGCCCAGTTGTCCAGCCGGCGGCAGAACTTCACCTTGGCCGTGCCGGAGAACTGTGCGGGACCGCCTACCGGCACCGCCTGCGGCCGTTTCCCGGGGCCCGCTCGTGGCCGCGGGCCAGCACGGCGACCGCGAAGCGGCCGGCGGCCTCGGCCGCGTAGGCGGCAGCGCCCGCGCCGACGCCTTGGCCGCGGCCGCTCCCGCCCTGGCGTGGAAGCGGCGCAGCTGCGGTGACGGTGCCAAAGGCCCGCGCGTCTACGACTGGGCCGTGGCCACCCTGCCCGACACCGGTACCGAGGAGCACGGCTTCGCTCGGTGGCTGCTGATCCGCCGCTCGGTCAGCGATCCGACCGAGCTGGCCTACTACCTGTGCCACGGGCCAGCGGACACCACCGATGAAGTGCTGATCATCGTGGCCGGAACCCGTTGGGCGGTGGAGGAGTGTTTCCAAACCGCCAAAGGCCAGGTCGGGCTGGACGAGTACCAAGTGCGCCGCTACGTCGCCTGGTACCGACACATCACCTTGGCGATGTGCGCCCACGCGTTCCTGACCGTCACCGCCGCGACGGCGAAAAAGGGGGCGCTGGACCCGATCGCGAAGGACTTGTTCCGCTCTCCATCGCTGAAGTTAGACGTCTGCTGGCATACCTGATCACCCGAGCGCGTACCGTAGCGGGCGTCAATCGATGGTCACGATGGCGACGGCGGCATCAATACCGGGCCCGGATCAGCCACTACCAGCGCAGACTCCGCCAAGGCGAAGTGCGGCTGGAGTATTAGTACTCCAGCCGCACTTCAAGGCGGGCGAGTCTTCGCTGGTAGTGGCCGGTTTGGCTCTGAATTGGTGTCGACGGCGCCACCGCGACCATCGATCAATATGATCAATGGATCGGATGAGGGTAATCAGGTGTGCCAGGAGACGTCGAACCTCGCCGAGGGTGAGGCGGATGAGGCCGTCCCGTTCGGCGGAGCGGCCCCCTTTTCGGCGTTGGCGGCGGTGATGGCCAGGAAGGCGGTCGTGATCATGAGACCAATAGGGCCGCCGATTGTCGCCATAGTAGCCAACATCTGAAACCTACTTCCTCCGAGCCCCAACGCCGGTCGGCGTCCGTAGTCTCGTCGTCTAGTCAGACGCGCGGCCGCCGGACCTGGTCGGGGACTCTCGCCGTGGCAGGTTAGCGCTGACGTACCCACCTGCCTACGGTCACAGTGACGGATCCGAGTCCGCTTGCGCCCAAAAGCGCGATGACTGTGTGCCAGGGGTCGACTCCAGCGGATCCTTCAACGATTGTGACGATCACTACGAAGGTCGCGGCTGCGAGAGCGATGCCGAGGGCGACGACAACCACGAGCAGGGCGGCGCCGGCCGCCAGCAGTAGCTGGTGCAGAGCATGGGCAAGGCTCTCTTCCGCAAAGGTCCACCGTCGGTCCATGAAGTCAATAAAACGGCCGGAGGAATCGGCCGTTTCGAGTGCTTCGCTGTGGCGATATGATCGTCGCTGTGATCCACTACCGATCGGTGGCGTCTTGCGCCTCGCTCGCATGGCGGATCGACTATCGTTTGTATTGCTCTCTCCCCCGCCGACCGGACCGCCCGAGGCGCCTCCCGCTGCAGGCACCCCTCGGCGCGAGCCTCGCGTACGGTCATCGGGCATGGCTTCCCTCTCCAACAGGCCGCTATCAGCCGCCGTGGGTGATTGGAACCATCTGTCGCAGGGCCAACGGAGGTTTCACCGCCAGTTCATCCTGCGAGCCACACTCACGCGCTTGATCTCAGAGAACTCCTCTCCGCTATTGATCAATCACTCTGAGTGTCCTAGATTGAGCATGCCTCAGTAAATTCGCATATGCAAGGCTCAGACGCGACACGCCCGTGCGCACCGCTGTTGCGGCATGGCGATGAGCGATACAGTTGCGAGCTATGCCGCTTAGCGAGAGGAGGCGGAATGCAAGGTGGCAGTCCAGCCCTGGCTAGACGGCGACTTGGTCACGCCCTCCAGGAACTTCGGCTCCAAGCGAACCTGACCGGCGAGGAGGCAGCTGCCGCCGTCGAGCGTTCCGGGTCCTGGCTCAGCCGCGTGGAGTCTGGACGCATAGGCGTGCGCAGACCGGACTTGCTGGTGTTGTTGGACAAGTACGGCATTAGGGACATTCAGCAACGCAGACGCCTTGAGGCCCTTGCCCAGGAAAGCCACAAACGAGGATGGTGGAGCCGATACTCCGACGCTTTGTCCGAGTCGCATGCCGTCTTTATTGGGCTCGAAGATGTTGCGACATCTATCGCAACGTTCGAAAACGCCGTAATTCCTGGCCTTCTCCAGACGGAGAAGTATGCTAGGGCTCTATTCGGCAATTTAATGCCGACCCTCACCCTAGATTTGGTCGAAAAACGAACGGCAGTCAGGATAGGACGCCAAAGAAACATACTTGGGAGGGAACACCCCCCTCGCCTGACATTTATCCTGGATGAATCGGTTCTCTACCGACCAATCGGCGGAACAGAGGCTCTAAATGAGCAACTTGAGCGCGTCATCGAGGCGACGCGCCGACCGTTCATAGAAGTACGGGTATTCCCTTTCGCTGCAGCGGAACATAATCCACTTATCCTTGCTTTCACCAAGATGACCTTCGAAGATGATCCAGATGTCGTATACGTTGAGACAGCGACGGGCGGCGTATATGAAGATGAAAGTCAAATACCAACGTACACACAAATCCTCGATCACCTACTAAACAGCACGCTTGACACGCAGGCGTCCGTCGCCGCTCTTCGTGCAGCGCAGGAAAGGCTCCAGTGAACGGGCGCGTCAAAGAAGACATTGTCCCGCCGCTTGACGGTCGGTGGCGAACGAGTACTCGCAGTCAAGGCAACGGCAACTGCGTGGAGGTTCGCCTTTCGGAGGGCTTCGTGCAGGTACGCGACACGAAAGACCGCCCGGGCCCAACACTCGACTTCACTCCCCACCAGTGGGCAGCGTTCGTTCGAGATATAGCAAACTGCGGGATTTCGTCCCCTTCCTGAATTGAATTGCAGCGGCCGGGCCATCGATGCTGATGCCCGGCCAACGCTATTATAGAAGGGAATGAGGAGCAGGTAGATACTCGATCTTATTTGAGGGCATCGCAGCGCTCGCCGAGATCGCACTGTCGAAGTGCCCCCGGTGTCCGGCACTGTCAGGCATGTCGCCCTGATTATCCGACGGAGATGCCAAAGTCTTATGAACTGATCGCGGGCCTGAATAGGGAGGTTCGCGTCATCTAACATCTGGACCTTCGTCGTTATGGGTGGTAACGAGTCGGTGGCGGTGTTCGGCCGCTTCGTTGGCGTGATCGAGTCCGCTAACTATAGCGGCGACGTACGACAGGCCCACAGACGTTTCGCCGTATGCCATGCGTTAGCGGCCGGTCGCGCATCAGAACATACCTACGCTGGCCGACGTACTCACATCGGCAAAGTAGTAAGTGTGATCATGCTGTCCGACGCTCTTTCGGCTACGGAAGGTCGCTGTCTACCGTACGGTGCCGCCCGGAACACGGGCACGCCAGCGGTGCCTTGATCGCCGACGGGTGTCCTTGCCCGCGGACCTTGGCTACCGGTCAGCGAGCCTGCGTAGGCTGCAGGTTCGGCAGGGACTGTTCGTTCATCAGGCTTGTGAAGCCGCACCCAGATTCAGCCTGAACCGGGCGTGGGATCGCAGCAACGCCGCGGTCGCGGCGACAGCCTGGTGCGCCAGGTCTCGGAACACCGTCCAATACGTGTCCGCGGTCGTGACCGCGCTGGAATGCCCCAAGTCGTGCTGGATCACCTTCAACTCCACCCCAGCCGCACCGGCCAAACTCGCCGCGCCGTGCCGCAGGTCATGCAACCGCACCGGCGGCAACCCCAACTTGTGCACCAGGGCATGGAACCGGTGGCTGAGCCAATCCGGCCGCACCGGCCTGCCGTCCGCGTGGGTGAACAGGTAACCGTGTGGGTCACGACCCGTCCCAGCGAACCGGCGTTGCTGCCAGCGACGCTGCTCGCGTAGCAGCCGGTTGGTGAACTCGTCCAACGCCAGTACCCGCACCCCTGCCGCGGACTTCGGCGGACCAAGGTGCACCGTCCCGTCGACGACCAGCAGCTGTCGTTTCACGCTCAACTCGCGCAGTTGGGCGTCCAGGTCGGTGCCGCGCAGCGCGACGACCTCACCACGCCGCAGGCCGCGCAGGGCGACCAGCCACCACAACGGGAACAACGGATCATCCTGCACCGCCTCCAGGAACGCCGACACGTGCTCGACGTCCCATACCGCGACTGGCGGGCGTGCGCCGGTAGCCCGCCACAGCTTCTCCCGCTCCCGCGTCCAGGCCACCGCCTGCGGCCGGGCACCCCGCGGCAGCCGTAGCCGCCACGCCGCATTCGTCGCCATCAGACCCTGCCGGCGAGCCTCGCTCAGCGCGCTGCGCAGCACCGCGACGATCCGATGGACCGTGCCCGGCGCGATCAACTCGCCGTCGGCGACTTCCTTCCGGCTGATCACGTCAACCGCCCGTTGGACGGTCTTGACCCCGCGGCGCCCGTCCAGGTCCGCGACCCGGAACCGGCCCAGCCACGGGATCAGATGGGTACGGGTCACCGATCGGTACGCACGCAGTGTCGACGGACGCAGTCGATCCTCGGACAGCGACAGCCAGTACTCCAGCCACCGCTTCACCGTCCACGTCTCGGCCATCGCGTCCGCCCCGGACAACCCAAGAACCTCCGCCAAACCCTGCTCAGCCTCCACGCGGGTCAGGAACCCGCCCTGGCGCAGCCGCTTCTGGCGGCCGTCCGGGCCGGGCACGTGGGCGTCGTAGTACCAGCGACCATGCGCCGGCTGGCCGCGCCTCGGGCATTGCGCGCCCAGCTGCCGGCCGGTCGCGGCCGACCGGCACGCGCACCGTGGAAAAACCGTTCCGTTACTGGTAGCGGCGATCATCGCGACCACCCGCCGCATGCCCGGACCGGCAGGTCAGCCTCGACACCAGCCGTGTTCAGGCCCTCGACCAGGTGAAACTCAACATCGCTTCGGTAGATCAAAACTTCTCTCTTCTAGCTCATGTGGCCAGAGCTGAGAACTTTCAATCCTTAAGTCCGAAATCCAAGTCTCCGACGATCCACCACTGCCAGGCGTGGGGCTTAACCGTGCCCCACACGCGCCTCACATCGTCCACTCGGGATGTTGATGTTCGGCTATACTTCCTGGTTCTCCATGGTGGGCCGCCGGGGACTCGAACCCCGAACCTATGGATTAAAAGTCCACAGCTCTGCCGATTGAGCTAGCGGCCCGCGGATCTAGGCTACCGGACCCCTTCACCGACCCATCGCCCTATGCGGGTTCGCGCAAATATCGACGAAGCCGCAACCGGTTAGCGATGCCGTGCGTCTTCGGGGCGTGACGAAACGTGGACTCGCCAGTCTCCTGGCCATCCCATTGCTGCTCGCCACGAACGGCGGGCCGGCGTTCGCCCAGACATCCGAGCGGGCGGTAGAACGGGCAGCAGGGCGGGCGCCGGAGCAGGGGCCGGCGCCCGTCTTGCCAGCTGGCAAGACGTACACGGTGACGCTGTTGACCGGCGATGTCGTTACCGTCCACACCAGATCATCAGGATGCCCGGACGTGTCGGTCCGGCCGGCGCAGCCGAGCGGGATGCTGCACAAGAGCTGCGGCGCCGACGGGCACGTGCGGGTGGTACCCGGCACCGTGGCCGGGCTGGTGGGCGGCGTGCTCGACGAGGCGCTGTTCGATGTGACGACGCTGATCCGGGAAGGGTACGACGACGCGCGCAGCAAGGAGCTGCCGTTGATCGTCAAGGCGGCCGACGGCCGCGCCAGGAGCGCGTTCACTACCGGTCTGGTCGGTCAGCGCGAGCTGCGCAGCATCGGCGCGGTCGCCGGCAAGCAGCCCAAGAGCAAGCCCATGGCCGCGCTGGCCGGCCAAGCGGCGGCGGGCAAGGTCTGGCTTGATCATCGGGTACAGACGACGCAGGCGAGGCTGGACCGAAACCTGCGCCAGGTGTCGGCGCCGCGGGCGTGGGCAGCCGGGTACACAGGTAGGGGTGCCCGGGTCGCGGTGCTGGACACTGGGGTGGACGCCACCCATCCTGACCTCGCGGGCAGGGTCGCGGAGGCCGCGGACTTCACCGACTCCAGCCCGGAGGCGGTCGACGGCCACGGGCACGGCACGCACGTCGCGGCCACGGTCGCGGGCAGCGGCGCCGGTTCGGGTGGGCAGCGCCGAGGTGTGGCACCAGACGCGCGCCTGGTCGTCGGCAAGGTGCTCGACGACCTTGGGCTGGGCACCGACTCACAGATCATCGCCGGCCTGGAGTGGGCGGCCTCCCGTGCCGACGTGATCAACCTGAGCCTTGGCGGATACGAGGCCAGCGACGGCACCGACCCGCTGTCCCAGGCGGTAGACGCCGTCAGCGAGCAGCACGGCACGCTGGTCGTGGCCGCGTCTGGCAACGATCCGCTGGACCGGCTGATCAGTACGCCGGCCGCGGCGGCGTCGGCGCTGACCGTCGGCGCGGTGGACGGCGCCGACCGGGTAGCCGAGTTCTCCGGTCGCGGACCGGTGATCAACACCAATGCGCTCAAGCCGGAGATCGTCGCGCCGGGCGTGGAGATCGTCGCTGCCCGCGCGGCGGGTACCTGGATGGGTCGGCTGATCGACGCGAAGTACACGGCAGCGTCGGGCACCTCGATGGCGGCGCCGCACGTCGCGGGTGCGGCCGCGCTGCTGGTCCAGCAGCACCCCGACTGGGATGCCCGCCGGCTCAAGGCGGCCCTCGTCGGATCCGCGGACCGGCTGGACGCCGCAGCCACGGGAGCAACGAGCGCTGACGCGTACACGATCGGATCGGGGCGTCTCAACGCCGCGCGTGCCCTCGGTGCGTTCACGCCCGACCAGGCTGTGGTCAACCTCGGCGCCGACGGCGCCGAGACGAAGCTGGCCTGGACGAATACCGGCGCGCGGAACGCGACGGTGACGCTGTCGGTCACGGTGGCCGACCGGTTCGGCAGGCGGGCGCCCGGCGCCGCGACGCTGTCCGACCGGACGCTGGCCATCGCGGCTGGCGACTCCGGTGCCACGGTGCTGCGCATCGACCGGACGGGGTTGGCGACCGGGTTCTACACCGCCACCGTGACGGCACGCACCGGCGGGCGAACGGTGAACACGCCGGTCGCGTTCTATGTGGAGCCGCCCACCGTCGAGCTGGCCCTGTCGATGAAGCCCCTGCCGGACGCGCCCGCCGAGGCGGACATATTCCTGTTTGGGCAGATCGTCAACCTGGAGGACCCGGCGCTCTACGCGGTGACCTTCTATCTGAACCGCGGTGGTCAGGGCTTCAAGGTCCGGGTGCCGGCCGGCCGGTACAGCATCACCGGCTCGGTCTACGAGTCCGGCGAGCGGGAGCGGATGGCGCTGACCGGCGACTCCGACATCACGCTCGTCTCCGACACCGCGTTCGCGATGGACGCCACGCTCGCGCGGCCGGTCAAGGCCGGCATCGAGGGCGTGGAGACCTCGCCGGTCGCGCTCGGCGTGTACTACGAGCAGCGTGCCCGGCGGGGCGCCGGCTGGTACGACTTCGCGTACACGTGGGAGGACAACGCCCGCGCCGGCGGCGTCTACACCGTACCGCTGGACGAGCCGGCCATCGGCGAATTCCAGGCGTACACGGTGGCGGGGATGGAGGCGCCCGGCCCGTCGTTCTATGACGTGGTCAGGGCCCACCCGTCTGGCCTTCCGGCCGACGCGTCGCACCAGGTGACCGCCGCCGAACGGGCCGAACTGGTCCGCATCGACCAGCGGTTCCACCGGCTCGACAAGCCGGAGACGGTCACCGGCCACAAGCGGTACGGCGTCAGCGCGGCCGGGCGGCTGATCTCGGAATCGTTCACGCGGGACCTCTCCGGCGATCGTGTCGACTACCTTTCGCCGGGATACCGGTGGATCGACGAGGCGTTCTACGACGACCTGGTCACCCAGGAGGCGCCGCGCGGCTACGCGCCGGGCAGCCGGCACGAGAAGGTCTGGGTGCGCCAACCGCTGCGACCCGACTGGTACGACGACCCGGCCGAGACGGTCGGCGGGTGCGCGCCGGAGCCGATCACCCGCACGCGGGGCCACCTGTACGTCGAACTCGTCCCGATGACCGACCAGCACCAGCGGGCCACCTGCTTCGAGCTGGGTGTCGCGACCACCGCGCTGTACCGGAACGGCGCCCTGCTCGGCGAGGTCGAGGGATCGATGGGTGACTTCGCGATCCCGGCGGAACGCGGCACGTACCGGCTCGTCCACGAGGTGGACAACAGCGGGTGGCTGCCGAGTTCGACCAGGGTGAGCACGGCGTGGACCTTCAAATCAGCGGGCCAGCGTGGCACCGGGTCGGCGCCCGTGCCGCTGCTGTCGGTCGACTACGAACTGCCCCTGGACCTCGCGAACCGGCCGGACGGCGGGAACGCGGCGTTCACCGTGCACCAGGCGCACGGCGTGGACCGGCAGCGGATCACGTCGTTGGCCCTGTGGACGTCCGTGGACGACGGCGCTACCTGGAAGGCGGTGCCCGTGTCGCGGGATGGGGCTGACCGGTTCACGGCACGGTTCCCGCAGGCGGCGACTGGGCAGGCGGTGTCGCTGCGGGTGGCGGTCAAGGCCAGCGGTGGCAGCGCGTTCGACCAAACCATCATCAGGGCGTATCAGACGAGCTGATCGGCACGAACCCCGACCTGTCGATGATGGCGGCTCTCGGCTCCTACGGACGCCCATTTCACCAGCGTGGACAGGAGATGGTCCTCGGCCCCTCAACCCGGCCGAGGCCGGTCAGATGCTGCGGCTTGGTCCCGCGAAGGCGTTCGATGCGGCACTTGTTACCGGTGGGCTACCGCTGATCTGTGCTGCCTGGCAGCCGGGCGAGAGCCTGTGGACGTTCCTGCAAGCAGAATTGGCCAATCCCGTTTCCGCGCTGCTGGTCTCCGCCGAGCGGTCCCTCGCGGGCCGAGTTCCCCGACACGGCCAATGCTCGGGAGGTGCTGTCCGCCATCGGCAGTGGGGAGCGGACATTTACCAACATCGCCCGGGCGGCCGGTGGCATCGCACACCTGCCTGATGCGTTCAACCGACATTCTGGTGGCCAAGCGGATGGTGGCCAATGAGTTGCCGGTATGGACGCGCCCTTCGAAGGAGCGCCGCTACCGGGTCACCAGCCACTGTTGCGGGAATCTCTCGCCCGCCTGTTGCCCGATGGGAGCCTTCCAGCGGCTCCGGTTGTCGGCGCGTACTGGAACCGGTCAAGCACCATCGAGATCGACATCGTCGGCGTGGATCGTGAACCCGTCGCCAAGGAGGTGTACTTCCTCGGCTCGATCAAGTGGCTGGAAAGGTCGCCGTTCGACAGCCGCGATCTCGGGGCCCTTCAGAAGCATCGTGCCGCGCTCACCGACGAGCCGCTCGCTGTGGCCGCGGTCAGTCGAAGTGAAGTCACCGCGACCAGTCTCGCCGCGACCTACGGCCCCGAGGAATTGCTGACCGCATGGCGGGCAGGCGGTTCAGGTGGGGAGGTCCATGACGCGGCGGGCCAGGAGGGTGCCGCCGACAACGGCCGCCGGCATGACCAGTACGGCGCCGAGCGGGATCAGGAAGCAGCAGAACACGCCCACCCCGAACCCGAGCGCCATCGGCCGGTTGGCCTTGAGGATCGTGCGCCGCTCGGGCAGCCGCATCCCACGGCGGTAGAACGCCACTCCCACCAGCTCCAGCGCGAGAAACCAGCCGCCCACGAACGCGCCGACGACCGGTATGACGGTCTGGCCGACGATAGGGATGAAGCCGCCCACGAACAGCGGGATGCCGATCAGCACAGACAGCGCGATCAGCCGGAGCGAGTCCCAGATGCTGCGCCGCAGCGAACGCCACCACGGCACATCGATCTCGTCAGGGACTGCGCCGTATCGAGCTTCGACCTCCCCGGAGATCTTCTCGTAGAACGGGTCGCCGATCGCGAGCGTCACGGCTGTGAAGGTCAGGATGCCGATCAGGCCGCCAATGCCGAGGATGCCGATGGCGGCCAGCACCTGCACAGTGTCACGCAGACCGCCTGACCAGTCGTCGGCCCACCACGTGACCCCCTCGGACAGGTCGGACACGAAGTAGATGAGCGTCGCGAACGCGGCCAGGTACAGCACCCCCGAGATGAGCGCCGGTATCAGGCCGAGCAGGACGAGCTTGGGTTTGCGCGCGTACATGCCGAGGCCGCGGCCGAGCAGGCCCAGGCCCGCGAAGAACTCACGAAGGGGTACCGCCACGAAGCCGGAGCTTACGGCGTTGGGCTCACGTCCGGGGACGCCGGCGGCTCGGTAGGCGGCAATGTCGGCTCGACGGTGGCTTCCGGTGCCAGCGTCGCGGATGGAGACGGGGCCAGCGTCGGTGCGGCGGTCGCGGTAGGTGACGCGGGTGTCTGGGTCGGTGAGGTGGACGCCGTGGGCGTGGCGGACGCGGTGACGGTGGGTGAATGCAGTGGGGTCATCCGGACGCGGGGTTGCTTGCCTCCACCGGGTGCGTTGCCCAGGCCGCCGTCACCCGCGGGGGTGGCTGCGGGAGCGGAGCCGATGCCCGCCCAGGTCCAGCCGGCCCATACCGCGAAGGGCAGACCAATCAGCACAATTGCCGCGAAAACCACCTTGGGCCTTTTGTCCACACCATTTCACCGCCGAAGCGACGAAAAGGTTACGCAGCGAGCCTGATCCGTACCCGTCGGTTGGCCTTGCCCTTGCTCTCGACCTTGACCAGCTGCACTTTGCCGATCTGCGACGTCGACGCCACGTGAGTGCCACCGTCGGCCTGTACGTCCAGCCCGGTGATGTCGACGATCCGGATCTCCTGCTCGTCGGCCGGGATCAGGTTGGACTGGGTGCGGATGATGTCGGGCAGCGCCAGCGCCTCGTCGCGCGGCAGCACCCGCACCGCCACCTGGCGATCTGCGACGACCTCCTGGTTGACCAGGGCTTCCAGCCGCGTCTTGAAGTCCGGCGGCACCTCGGGCAGGTTGAAGTCCATCCTGGCCTCGCCGGGTTCCATGTTTCCGCCCGTGACGAGCGCTCCGAAGTCGCGGAACACCACACCGCACAGCACGTGCAGACCGCTGTGCGTGCGCATCAGCAGGGTGCGCCGCTCGTCTTCGACCGCGCCGGTCACCGCCGTGCCAGCCGGCGGCAGCGGGTCGCCCTCGGCGGGCAGCAGGTATAGGTCGTCACCCTTGCGGGTGCCGACGATGCGCGTCTGCACACCCTGCCAGAGCAGCACCCCGTGGTCGGGCGGCTGCCCACCCCCACCGGGGTAGAAGGCCGACCGGTCCAGCACGATGCCCTGCTCAGGGTCGGCGGCCAGGACGGTGCACTCCCACTCGCGGAGGGTCGGGTCGGCGAGGTCGAGCCGATGAGTACGGCCGTGGTGCGTCACACCCATGGCCCGAACCCTACTCGTTCAAGAACCCCGAAATCCGGTCACGCAGGTCCGACCGGTTCGTCCACAGGACCGCAGGCTTGTCGTACACGTGCAGGGTCGCGTGCGGCAGCGCGGCAGCGAGCGCCTCGGCCACCGCGACCGGGTGCTGGTCGTCGCCCTGGCAGCCGATCACCAGTGCGCGGGCGCTCACCGCGGCCAGGTCGGCGGCGCCGGTCACCGCGACCTGGTCGGGCAGGTCGGCGAGGCCGGCAGCGAGGCCGTCGCGCATAAGCTGGTCGATGCGCTGCCGCAGGTACGCCCAGCCGGCAGGCGTGTTACGGACCGCGGGAGGCGCCTCGGCCGATACCACGCCGGCCACCGCCGCGATGTCGCCCGACTCGACCGCGTCGAGCAGCTCCGCGAGCCGCTCACGCACCGCCGGGCTTCGCTGCTGATCGAGTACTGCCGGAAGGTAGAACACCGCTCGTTCGAAGCGCTCGGGGCTCTGCGCAAGCAGCCGGCACATCGCGCCCGCTCCGAGGCTCGCCCCGACCGCTCGGGTCGCCCCAGCCAGGTCGGCGACGGCTCGCAGGTCGCGGGCGAGATCCGTGTAGGTCCACTGACCTTCCGGCGCGTCCGAGCGGCCATGCCCGCGGAACTGGAAGAAGACCTTGGTGCCCGCGACCGCGCTGCCCAACGGACGCGTGGCGGCGATGCCGGTCGCCAGCCCGTGCGCGAACACGGTCACCGGCTCGCCCGCACCAGTCACCAGTCGCTCCAGGCGCACGCCGTGCGGCGTGGTGACCAGCTCGGTCACGGGTTCGGGCAGCGCGGGCCGCCCGGTCCGGGGCGCCGTGGGCCCAGGGCCGTACGTCCGCGGTCCGCCGTCAGGCGGCGGAGGCCAGCGGAAATCCCTCACCAGAACCCTTTGCCGTCGGTCAGGTCACGCAGCCCTACCCGGACGTCGAGCAGGTAGATGGCGGCTGCCGCGATGCCGATCAGGCCGAAAATGCTGACCGCCCAGAAGAGCAGCGTGAAGAGAAGAGCGATGCCCAGGATGGCCAGCCACGCCCCCTTCGGCAGGGTGCCGATAGCCGGGAACGCGTCGGCTCGCTGGGTGAGGCAGTGCACGAGCGCGACGCCCTCGATGACGAGGGCGAAGATGAGCAGCGCCAGGTCGATGACGTACCGGACGTCGAGGAAGAAGATCGGCGCGGTGGTGGCCATGCCCTGAAGCTTATGCCGCTGGCCCGAACTCCGTTGAACAGAGTCCGGGCCGAGCTGTTGGCGCTCTCTCCGCTCGCGCGGGCCCGAAGGCCTTGATGGCGGCTCTCGGGCCAGCGGATTCGGGGAGTTACTTGGCGGCCGGGCGGGTGCGCTTCGCCGGGCGGGTCGCCTTGGCGGCGGGCTTCTCGGCGGCGGGCTCCGCGGGGGCGGCGGCCGGAGCGGCGGTCACCTCGGCGGGCGCCTCGGTGGCCTCGATGTCGGCGTTGATGGTGTCGGCGGCCTGGACCACGCCGGAACCGAGCACCCGCTCGCCGTGCGCGACCAGCTTGTCGTACACGGTGACGGCCCGCTCCTGGGCGGCGTAGGCACCCGCGACGACCACGGCGGCGTTGCGCTTGGCGGCGTCACGCAGCTTGTCGACGTCGAGGTCGGTGCCGGCGGCCTTGCCGCGCAGGTTGGTCGCGGCGGTGTTGGCGGCGCGCAGCGTGGCGACTGCCCTCTCGCGCAGGTCGACGCTGCCGGCGGCGGCCTTCTCGCTCAGCCCGTTCACCACGGTGGGGAGCTTGCGGAGCTGCTGGTAGGCCAGATCGCCAGCGCCAGCGGCGGCGTAGAGCGGGGCCGGGATGCGGGTCGACGTCGCGCGGGCGGACTTTGCCTCGGTCATCTTTTACTCCTTTTCGGCCGCGGGCGCGGCCGGCTTCTTGACCGCTTTTTTCGCGGTCTTGCGGGCGGGCTTGGGTGCCGGTGCGGCGCCCCCTTCGGTCACCGCGACCGACTCGATGACGGCGTCATCGGCGGCCTGGGCCTCGGGCGCCTCTCCCGGCGCCTTCTCCTCGGCGTGCCGGGCGTTTTCGCGGCGGAAGGTCTCGTAGATCTGGCTGAGCGACTGCTTCTGCGACAGGGTCAGGTCGGGGTCGTTGGCGATGGCCGCCAGCACGCCCTGACCCTCTTTGGCGTCGAGCGCGTCGAGCAGGCCCGCGCGCAGGTACATCACCGGGGTGGAGACCCGGAGCGCGCTGGCCAGTTGCTGGAGCACCTCGGCGCTGGGCTTGCGCAGGCCGCGCTCCACCTGGCTCAGGTATGGGTTGCTGACCCCGGCCTGCTCGGCAAGCTGCCGCAACGAGATCTTGGCGTTGTGCCGCAGGTCGCGGATGAAGCCGCCGATGTCACGGGGCAGATCCTTCGGGGTGGCCATGACACGAAGGTAGCCCGCCCCGCTTGCTCCTGCAAGCATTTCGCTAACTAGCGGCAAACATGGGTCTCAGGTCACACCCCCGCTACCAGGCCGCGCGGACCGCCCCCACCGGCTCACCACCGCCCAGCAAGGGGGTCTCGGCCAGCGAATCGAGAACCTCGGCGGTCACGCCCAGGCGCCGCAGCGCCGAGACCAGTACCGGCATCCGGGCCCGCATCCCACCATCGTCGATCTTGAGGGCGACCGCGCCCACGCCCGGCACCGCCACCGCGAGCACGCCCTCGGCGCCTCCCTTGGCGAGCAGGCCCGGCACCCCGTGCATGAGCCGGGTGTCGTCAGCCCCAGTGCCGGCGACCAGCTCCGGATGCGCCCGCATCGCGTCGGCGACCATGCGTTCCGGCGAGGCGGGCGCGCCGTTGACCAGCCGCAGGAACGCGCCGGCCAGGCCAGTCAGCGAGATCGCGAGCACCGGCGCGCCGCACCCGTCGACGCCCACCGCCGCGACCCGCTCACCGGTGAACTCCTCCACCGTCGCCCGGATGCGCTCCTGCAACGGGTGGTCGGGCAGCCAGTACTCCTGCACCGGCCAGCCCGCGGCCAGGCAGGTGAGCAGCATCCCCGAGTGCTTGCCGGAGCAGTTCATCCGCACCCGGGCCTTGCCGCCGCCGGCACGCAGCACCGCCTCCGCGGCGGGCGCGGACAGCGGCATGTCGGGCGGGCAGCGCAGCGCCGACTCATCCAGCCCCGCAGTGCGCAGCAGCGCCCGTACCCGGGCCACGTGGAAGTCTTCGCCGAAATGGCTCGCGCAGACGAGCGCCAGGTCGGCCGGGTCGGCCAGCAGGAGCCCCGAGCGCAGCATGCCGATCGCCTGGAGGGGCTTGTTGGACGAGCGCGGAAACATCGGGGACTTGACGTCACCGGCGCAATCGACGATCGCGCCCGTGGCGTCGAGGACCACGACCGAACCGCGGTGCACCCCCTCGACGAAGCCGGAGCGCACCACCTCGGCGAGCACCGTGCCGGTCATGCGCCGCCGTCCGCAGCCGCCTCCACGCGCGGGGAGCGCGGCGACCGTAACGACTGGCGGCTACAGGGCGGCTCAGAGGCGCATGACCCGCGCGGGCGAAGGCGAACGCCGGCTGGCTCGGTCATGCGGGCACGCCCAGCAGTGCGCGGGCCTCGGCGCTGGTCAGCGGCGGGCGCTGCGCGAGCTGGGCGAATCCGACCGCGCGCGCCACGAGCTGCATGTTCGACTCGACCGGCCGGCCCTTGGCGTACGTGACGGTGTCTTCCATGCCGACCCGCAGGTGGCCACCCGCGGACAGCGACGCCAGCATCACCGGGATCGTGCTGCGACCGATGCCGGTGGCCGAGAACGTGGTGCCCTCCGGCAGGTCGCGCATCGCCTGGCGGCAGGCCACCAGGGCCTCGGTGGTGCCGGGCATGCCGCCCGGTACACCCATGACCAGGTCGACGTGCACGTGGCCGCCGACCGGCAGGCCCCAGCGGTCGAGCAGGCGCTGCAGGGCGGTCAGGTGACCGAGGTCGAATATCTCGTACTCCGGCACGACGCCCAGCTGCTGCATGCGCAGGTGCAGGCCGACCACGAGCTCCCAGCGGTTGAGGAACACGTCGTCACCGAAGTTGACCGTGCCCATCGTGCAGGACGCCATGTCGGGACCGGCCTCGAGCACGGCCAGCCGGGCGTCCTCCGGGTCGGTCACCGCGCCGCCCGTGGAGAGCTGCACGATCAGATCGGTGCTCTCCCGCAGCGCGGCGACGGTCTCGCGGAGACGGCCGAGATCGAGCGTCGGCCGGGCCTCGCCGTCGCGGATGTGGACGTGGATCACGCTGGCACCGAGCGCCTCGCACTCCTTGGCGGTGCTCACCAGCTCGTCGAGGGTTACCGGCAGTGCCGGCACGTCGGCTTTGGTGGACTCGGCACCCGTAGGCGCCACCGTGATCAACGTACCCATGAGGGTCAGCCTAGATCGTGCGGGAACTGGCGCGGCGGCGTCTGGACCAAGGCGACGCGGACCTCGGCCACCGCCAACATCGCTGCGCGGGAAGGCGTCGCCTCGGTGCGCCGCGTGACGGAGCGATCCATTAGGCACGGTCTATTGCGGCGACCGATTCGCCTGCCCGGAGAACAGCGTCGTCCGGGACGTTTCGCTTGACTACGGCGAGAGCGACCATGCCGAGCTCGAAATGGCGCACGGCGGTGCCGATGAAACCCACCGCACGGCCGTCTTCGGTGGTCACGGGCGTGCCGGCGACCGGCGGCTGGTCGGTGGCCACCCCGTCGAGATGCAGCAGTACCAGGCGGCGCGGCGGCCGCCCGAGGTTGTGCACCCGGGCCACGGTCTCCTGGCCGCGATAGCAGCCCTTGTCGAGGTGCACCGCCGGGCCGATCAGGTCGACGTCGGCCGGGATGGTGCGGTGGTCGGTCTCCAGGCCAGCCCGGGGCACGAGGGCAGCCACCCGGATCGCCTCGTACGCCCACAGCCCCGCCAAAGGCACGCCCAGGGATGCCACGACGTCGGCGACGGCGTCACGCGGGACGATCAGGTCGACGCCCAACCGGCCCCGTCGGGCGAGGCCACCGGACGGCAGGGCCGCAACGGCGTACAGGCTGCTTGATGTCGAAGGGACGGAGCCGGCGGCGAACTTCGGACCCGGCACCGGGAGCACCTCAGGGTCTTTCAGCGGGAGTCCGAGCGCGTCGACCGCGCGGGGGCCGACCAGCGACAGCACCGCCCACTCGGCGGTGGCGTCGCGCGGCTCGACCCGCGTCAGGAAGCGCATCTTCGAAAGGAACGCGAGCAGGTCGGACCCGCTGCCAGGCTCGGTGTCGAGCCAGGTCGTGTCGCCGTCCTCGGCGACCATCGCGTGGTGCTCGACGTGGCCGTGCGGGGAGAGGACGAGCAGTTCGGTGCCCTGACCCGCGCGCAGGCCGGCGAGGTGCTGGGTGGTGAGGCTGTGCAGCCAGCTCGCCCGCTCGACGCCCGGCACGGCCAGCACGCTGCGATGGGAGCGGTCGACCAGCCCCACGTCGGTGGCCAGCACCCGTTGCTCGCGCATCGGGTCGCCATAGTGGGCGGCCACGCCCGCGTCTCGCGAACCCGGCTCGATGGCCTCGACGGCCACCGCTCCCGCCACGTCGATCATCCGCACTCCCCACATGTGCCGAACAGGGCAAGGTGCCCGATGTCGACCTGGAACCCGCGTTGCCGCAGCAGCTCCTCGGCCAGCGGCGCCAAGAGTTCCGGCTCGACCTCGCTCACCGTGCCGCACTGCCGGCAGACCAGGTGGGCGTGTTGATCTTCGCTCACCGGATGGTAGGTCGGCGACCCGTGCGACAGGTGCGTATGGGTAACCAACCCGAGGTCCTCGAGTAATTCCAGGGTGCGGTAAATCGTGGTGATGTTCACTCCGGCGGCGACCTCGCGGACCGCGGCGTGCAACTGCTCAGGCGTGGCGTGCCCAAGCTCGTGTACGGCCTCCAGAACCAACTGGCGC
Organism: Micromonospora sp. CPCC 206061; assembly: GCF_036906915.1. Classification (NCBI taxonomy): domain Bacteria; kingdom Bacillati; phylum Actinomycetota; class Actinomycetes; order Micromonosporales; family Micromonosporaceae; genus Micromonospora; species Micromonospora sp. CPCC 206061. The sequence continues at coordinate 84,541 of NZ_JBAKHX010000017.1, read as the reverse complement.
TGGGCCGTCAACCGCAGGCCACGCGCCCGCAGGATCTCCGGCAGTGAGGTTTCCGACACCAACCGATATTAGCCGCCGACACGGATGAGCCGGGCGGACAGATGCGGCGAGAGTGGATAACCCACGGCGGCCATCTCCTGGGCGTACAGCAGCGCGCCCTCGACGATGCCGAACAGCCGGTGACCGGCGGTCACCTCTTTCGCGGTCGAGGTGCGCAGGACCGCGTCGGTGACCAGCTCGACCTGGGTGCCGGTGATCTTGCCCAGGTACAGCTCGACGATCCCGGTGGGCGTGCTGATCAGCACCTCCAGGTCGTCGGTCGGGCGGTCGCCGTCGAACACCGGCCGCCACCAGCCGACCTCGCGACCGGCGGGGCGCACCGGCTGGCTCTGCTCGTCGAGCAGCCAGGCCCGCGACTCGTAGTGCAGGAACGGCCGGCCGTCGTGGCTGATCCGGATCTCCTGCGCGTAGTCGAAGTCTTCGACCGTAGGAAAGCCGCCTCGGCCACGGCCGCGCCACAGGCCGATGTACGGCAGCAGGCCCAGGAGCGCCGGATGCAGGTCGGGGCCCTTGCGCAGGTCGTGGGTCTCCTCGTACGGGTACGGATCGACCGGCGGCGCGTTGAGCCAGGGCGGGGGTCCGAGCGGGTTGTCAGTCACCAGCGTCCTCGACAGATGCGTACGGCCAGATAGACCAGGCCACCGGCGAGCGCCCCGAAGCCCGCGACCAGCAGGCTGACGAACCCGATCTCGGTGACCACGGCACGATCCTATGCTGGCGGGATGGCGCGGTCTCTTATCGTCAAGGCAACAGCGGGTTCGGATGCTCCGGAGCGGTGCGCACAGGCGTTCACGGTGGCGGCCACCGCGGTCGCGGCTGGTGCCGAGGTGTCGCTGTGGCTGACCGGCGAGTCGGCGTGGTTCGCGCTGCCGGGGCGGGCCGCCGAGTTCGACCTGCCGCACTCGGCGCCGCTACCCGACCTCCTGGAGGCCGTCCTGGCCGGCGGGAAGGTCACCGTCTGCACCCAGTGCGCCGCCCGCCGCGACATCACCGCCGACGACGTTCTCCCAGGGGTACGCATCGCCGGCGCGGCTGCCTTCGTCGAAGAGACGCTCGCCGACGGCGCCCAGGCACTCGTGTACTAGTACTAGCAGGGGGTCGTCGCGGCGACGGAGAGCTCGCCACCCTCGGCGTCGACGGAAACGGCGGCCTGCGACGTGCGATAGGCGACGCGATCCGGTGAGTTGACGATCACCGTCGCGCCGGTCGTCAGCGCCTGCAAGGGGCCGGCCAGGCTGGTCGGTGGCGTGCTCGGGGTGCCGTCGGCGCGCACGGTGCGCACGGTGCCGCCGTTCGGGCACGGCGCCTCGGCCGCCGTCACGCCCGACGGGGTCGCCCCAAAGGCACCGAGGACCGGGTTGATCACGCCGGGGTCGACCGCCGGCTCGGTCAGCGCGATGTCGCCGGCCGGGCGGCAGCCGGTTTCGACGCTCAGGCTCACCACGCCCGGCGACGTGATGCTGCCCCGGATCGCCACGAAGTCGCCCGCGTCGGCGCGCAGTGCGTGCGCCTTGGCGGTGTGCCGGGCCCGCGCGTCGTACCCCGCCGGCAGCGCCTTCACGATCTGGTCGAGCAGCCCCGGACCGTCCGCTTCGCGCGTGTAGATGGTGACCTCGCGGGTCAGCTTCGCGCCCGAGCGCACCGGGGTTATGCGGCAGCCGCGCTCCAGGTCGTACCCGGAGATGTGCAGCACGACCGTGGAGCCGGCGGCGGCGGCCAACTCCCCCACCGCGCGGTCGACGACCGGCAGCGCATCTGTGAGGCTGCTCTGGTCGCGGACCGTCGCGTCGCCGCGCCGCACGGAGGCGTACGCGACGGCGGCGAGCACGATTGCCCAGAGCACCACGACGGCCACCAGCCACCGGCGGCGCCGGGATGGCGGCGCGTCTACTGTCACGCGCTCATGCTATTGCCGCTGGGCCAGCACCCTGAGCGGGAGGTGCTGGCCGGAAGCGTAGGCGATAGCCGACGCCGCGGACGGTCTCGACGACCGGGCCGTCCTCGGCCGCGCGGAGCTTGCGGCGCAGCCGCTTCACGGCGGAGTGCAGGATCGAGGTGTCGCCCAGGTAGGCGCCGCCCCAGACGGTGTCGAAGAGCCGCTCGTACGTCCACACCATGATCGGCGGGCTGGCCAGGCGGCCGAGCAGGTCGCGCTCCAGGCGGGTGAGCGCGAGCGGCTCGCCGCGCCAGGTCACCAGGTGGCCGGCGGCGTCGACCGTCAGGTCGCCGAGCTTCACGGGACCGTTCGCGGCCTTGGGTGTGACCTCGGTCGGGACGCGTGCCGCCTCGGCCGGAAAGAGCATCGCCCGCAGCTCGGCCAGGTCGGCGCAGAGCACCACGGTGCCGCAGTCATCGAGCCGCCGCACCACGCGCTCGCGGAGCGCCACGTCCGCCGAAACACAGACCACGAACGGCACGTCCCCATGGACCACCGCATTCCTCCCCAGGTGCGCAGTCTCCGTGCGCCCCCAGCCAACGCCCTGGGATAGACGAAGTCAACTGCAATGTCGGCGAATAAGCGGATTCCCCGGGCGGCGTGCCCGAGTTCTGCCCGAGAACTGCCCGACAGGCGCCATTGATGACCACCGTTACGCGCCAGAAGCATGAGTGCACTGTCAGTAAAAGCGGGACGGGGGAGGAACCAATGAGACGGTTATCTATCGCACTGTTGGTGGGGGTGCTCGGCATAACGGCCCAACCGGCCATCGCCAGCGCCGCCGAGGCGCGCGCACCGGTCAGCCCCGACCTGGTCGCCGAGCTCGACGCCAAGGGCACCACCAAATTCATGGTCTACCTACGCGAGCGAGCCAACCTGGCCGGCGCCGCGAAGCAGGCCACCTCGGACGCCCGCGCCACGCACGTGTACCAGCAGCTCACCGGCACAGCCAAGAGCAGCCAGGCAGACCTGCGGACCGAGCTCGACGAGCGCAAGGCGCCATACCGCAGCTTCTGGATCGCCAACGCCCTCCAGGTCACCGGCGATCAGTCCACAGTAGACGCGATCGCCGCCCGCCCCGACGTCGAACGGATCGAACCGAGCCGCAGCTATCCGCTGCTGACGCCCACAGCAAAGACGCTGCCGACCAAGGCCCCTGAGCGCGGCGTCGCAGCCGCCGAGTGGAACGTCGACAAGGTCCGCGCGCCCGAGGTCTGGTCCCAGTACGGGACGCGCGGCGAGGGCATCGTCGTCGCGACGATCGACAGCGGCGCGCAGTACGACCACCCGGCGCTGGTCAACCAGTACCGGGGCAACCTTGGCGAGGGCAACTTCGACCACAACTACAACTGGTTCGACCCGGCCGGTGTGTGCGGCAGCCCCGCGCCCTGCGACAACGAGGACCACGGCACGCACGTGGCCGGCACCGCGGTCGGTAACGACGGCGGCAACAACCAGATCGGCGTCGCGCCCGGTGCCAAATGGATCGCCGCCAAGGGCTGCGAAGACCGCAACTGCACCGACGCCTCGCTGCTGGCCTCGGGTGAGTGGGTGCTCGCACCCACCGACCTGAACGGCGGCAACCCCCGCCCCGACCTCCATGCCGACGTGGTGAACAACTCGTGGGGCGGCGGCCAGAACGACCCCTGGTACCGCCAGACGATCGCCGCCTGGACGGCAGCCGGCATGTTCCCGTCCTTCGCGGTCGGCAACGCCGGCCCTGGCTGCGACACCGCCAACTCGCCCGGCGACGAACCCGGCGCGTACGCGGTTGGCGGCCACGACATCAACAACGCGATCTACGGGTCGTCGAGCCGAGGCGTTTCCGCTGTGGACGGAAGCACCAAGCCCGACATCTCAGCACCCGCCGTCAACGTGCGGTCCAGCGTCCCGGGCAACCTGTACGCGGCCTTCAACGGCACGTCGATGGCCACTCCACACGTCAGCGGCACGGTCGCGCTGCTGTGGTCGGCGGCGCCGACCCTGAAGGGCAAGGTGGAGGCGACCCGAAACGTGCTCGACCGCACCGCCCTCGACGTCGACTCCACCGGCTGCGGCGGCACCGCGGCCGACAACAACAACTTCGGCGAGGGGCGGCTCGACGCGTACGCCGCCGTCGCCCGGGCCATCCGGCAGGTCGGCGAGGTGACCGGCGTGGTCACCGATGCCGCGGGCAAGCCCCTGGCTGGCGCGACGGTCAGCGCGGCGGACGAGACCGCGACGACCGCGGCGAACGGCTCCTACTCGCTCAGCCTTCCCATCGGTGAGCAGCGGGTCACCGCGGCTCTGTACGGCTACCGCAGCGAGTCGGTGACCGTCACCGTGCCCGAGAACGGCACCGTGACGGCCAACTTCGACCTCGACGCCGCCACGACGGTACGCATCGGCGGCCTGGTCTTCGACGGCTCCGGTCACCGCTGGCCGCTCGCGGCGCGCATCGACGTGGCGGGCCGGCCCGGAGGTCCGATCTTCAGCGACCCGGCTACCGGCCTGTACTCGGTCGGGCTGGCCGGTGGCAGCACATACCGGTTCACCTTCACCTCGCTCATCCCCGGCTACCAGACATTGACCCGCGAGGTAGCGGTGGGCGAAGTTAACGGCAAGGTCGACGCGGTGATGCGGGTCGACCCCGGCTGCACCGCGCCTGGGTACCGGGCCAGCTTCGCTGAGCCGACGATGACCGAGAGCTTCGACGGCACCACGGCACCGCCCGGCTGGACGGTGGTCAACCGCACCACGACGGGCGGCTGGCAGTTCGACGACCCTGGCAACCGCGGCAACCTGACCGGTGGCAGCGGCGGCTTCGCGATCATCGACAGTGACGCACTGGGCTCCGGCAACACGCAGGACACCGACCTCATCACCCCGCCGCTGGACCTGTCCGACCAGTCCGCGCCATACATCCGGTTCAACAGCGACTGGCGTGCGGTCGGCGTAGGCGCCGACAGCGCCGACATCGACGTGTCCAGCGACGGCGGCGCTTCGTGGACCAACGTGTGGCATCAAGCCACCAGCCGCCGCGGTCCGCTGGTCGAAGAGGTACCGCTGTTCCCGGTGGCTGGCGACTCGGACGCGCTCGTGCGGTTCCGGTTCAACGGCCGGTTCGCATGGTGGTGGCAGGTCGACAACGTCCAGATCGTCAACCGACTCTGCCAGCCGGTGCCGGGCGGCCTGGTCGTCGGCCGCACCACCGACGCCAACACCGGTGCCGCACTGGCCGGCGTGCAGGTGTCCAGTGTGGATCCGCCGGTCGAGTCGGGCACGTCGGCAGCCGACGGGTTCTACTGGCTCTTCTCGTCCGTCATCGGTAACCGGCAGTTCCGGGCCACGAAGGCTGGATACCCGCCGGCGACCAAGGACGCGTACGTGGCCGGCGACGGCGCCACGCAGGTCGACTTCCCGATCACCGCGCCGCGGATCGCGGTGAGCACGACGTCGATCGAGACGTTCGCGCAAATCGGCCGCAGCCGCACGGCCACAGTCAAGATCACCAATACCGGCAGTGCGCCGGCACAGGTCGACCTGCTGGAGTTCCCCGGCGGGTTCGAGGCGATGAGCCGGCAGGGCGCACGGCTGACCGAGGTCGCCGTGCCCGGCGGCGCGCGCAAGGAGCAGGCGTCGGACGGCAAGCTGCCGACCTACGCGCCACGCGCCAGCACGCTCATCGACGACGCGTGGAGCCGGGTCGCCGACTTCCCGGTGCCGATCTTCGACAACGCCGCCGCAACGGTCGACGGCAAGATCTACTCCGTGGGCGGTGGCAGCGACACCGGACGGGAGCGTTCCGCGTACGTGTACGACCCAGTCGCCGGCTCCTGGCGGCAACTGCCCGACATGCCGAGCGCACGCTCCAAGCCGTCTGCGGCAGCCGTCAACGGCAAGCTGTACGTCTTCGGCGGCTGGGGTCCCGACGACGTCGTCGCCACCGTCGACGTCTTCGACCCCGCCACCGGCGCGTGGAGCACAGTGCCCGGCGCGGTCAACCCGACACCACGGGCCGCGGCTGGGATCGCGGTAGCGGGCGGCAAGGTGTACCTGGTGGCCGGCTGCGTCGACAGCACCTGCCCGGACTCCACCGACGTACTGGCGTTCGATCCGACCACGGGCACGTTCACGACCCGGGCGCCGTACCCGCACCTCGTGTCGTTCCAGTCGTGCGGCGGCATCGGCGGCAAGGTTTACTGCGCTGGCGGCGCCTCGACCGTGTCACACAAGGACGCCTTCGTGTACGACCCCGCCACCAACCGGTGGACGGCACTTCCCGACCTGCCGCTCGACCTGTGGGGCTCCGCGCACTCCACAGCCAGCGGGCTGCTGATCCTGGCAGGCGGCGTGACCAACGGGTTCAGCACGATCACCAACCGGAGCCTCGCGTTCGACCCGAGCACCAACGCCTGGGTCGACCTGCCGGCGACGCAGTTCCCCCGGTACCGGGGCGGAGGCGCCTGCGGCACGTACAAGATCGGTGGGTCGCCGGGCGGCTTCAACAGCACGGTGGAAACCGAACGGCTCGGTGGTGGGCTCGACCTCTGCGACGAGATCGCCGACGTGCCGTGGCTGTCGGAGAACGTGACCGCGTTCACCCTGGCGGCCGGCGCCTCCCGCAACGTCACCGTCAAGGTTGACGCCCACCCGACGCTGGGCATCAACCAGCCTGGTGCCTACCGTGCCAAGCTCGGCATCCGCACCGACACCCCGTACCCGGTCCCGCAGGTCACGGTGACGCTGAACGTGTCACCGCCGACGAACTGGGGCAAGGTCCAGGGCAGCGTGCTCGGCGTGACGTGTGACGGCGAGATCGTGGCCGTGCCGGCGACGGTGCGGTTCCTCTCGATCGCCAACCCTGACAACACGTACACGTCACGTGCCGACTCCACCGGCAAGTACTCGTACTGGCTGCCGCGCGGGCGGTACGACATCGTGGTGTCCAAGGACGGCTGGCTGGCGACCAGCCAGCGCCTGCCAATCGAACCCGGCGTCACACAAACCGTGGACGTCACCCTCGAACAAAGCTGCATCTAGCCACACATGAAGCAGGCGCCCCCCGGCTTCGGGAGGCGCCTGCTTTGCTGTTGCTCTGGGGTCAGGCGGCGACGGTGACGCTGACCTGGTTGATGCCCTGGCTGGCGGTCACGGTGGCGTCGCCGTTGCCGTGCCGGGAAAGGGCGCGCAGCGTCCAGGTGCCCGGAGCGGCGAAGAACCGGAACTGGCCTTCGGGAGAGGTGACCACCTCGGCCGTGAACTCACCGGTCGAGTCGAGCAGTCGCACGTACGCGCCGGCCACCGCCTCGCCGGAGCCGTTGTTCACGACGCCCGTAATCACGGTTTCCTTTTCGAGGTCGACGCTGGCCGGCAGCGGGGCGGCCTGGTCGGGCGCGGCGCAACCCGCGGAAGTCACAGCAGTCATTGTCACGCCTTTCCGGGCTCATCGCCGAGGGCCACGGGCACGCCGACAAGCGAGCCGTACTCGGTCCACGAACCGTCGTAGTTCTTCACGGCCTGGTGACCGAGCAGCTCCTTGAGCACGAACCAGGTGTGCGAGGAGCGCTCGCCGATGCGGCAGTACGCGATCGTCGACTTGGTGTCGTCGAGCCCCGCCTCGCCGTAGATCTGTCGCAGCTCGTCGTCGGACTTGAACGTGCCGTCTTCGTTGGCGGCCTTGCTCCACGGCACGCTGAGTGCCGTGGGGATGTGACCGGCGCGCTGGGCCTGCTCCTGCGGAAGGTGGGCGGGGGCGAGCAGGCGGCCGGCGTACTCGTCGGGCGAGCGCACGTCGACAAGGTTCTTCGTGCCGATCGCGGCGACCGCCTCGTCGCGGAACGCGCGGATCGACAGGTCGGGGTCCTGCGCCGTGTACTGGGTGGCCTCGCGCGTCACGCTGTCCTTGCTGAGCGTGCGAGCTTCCAGCTCCCACTTCTTGCGGCCACCGTCGAGCAGCCGGACGTCGCCGTGCCCGTACAGCTTGAAGTACCAGTACGCGTAGGCCGCGAACCAGTTGTTGTTGCCGCCGTACAGGACGACGGTGTCGTCGTTGGCAATGCCGCGCTCGGAGAGCAGGGCCTCGAACTGCTGCTTGTTGACGAAGTCCCGGCGCACCGGGTCCTGCAGGTCCTTTTTCCAATCCAGCTTGATGGCTCCGGGGATGTGCCCACCGTCATAGGCGGTGGTGTCTTCGTCGACTTCGACGAAGACCACACCCGGGGCGTCGAGATTGCTCTCGGCCCAGTCTGCGGATACGAGTGCAGTGTCGCGACTCATCGAATGAACTCCTTGTGAGGATTGATTCGAGGTCGGCGCGCAGGCGCTCAAAACTTGCCGTGGCGCGCGACCCATGGATTTGGACGATCACGGGTACGTGCGACGGCGCCACTGCCGGGCGTAAGTGGATCAGAGGGTACGCAAAACCGGCCCCGCCGTCAGATGACGGGGCGACACAGGCAGGCGGCCACGCGGCACAGGTCGACCGCGCGCCGTTTGGTGAGGAGCGTCCCCATGGTCAGCGAGCTTACCAGCCGTTCTTCCGCAGGTAACAGCAGCGACTCACCATCCGGGACGGCCTAGTCACTCTTGGATCGCGATAGGAGCAGTGGCGACCAACGAGGCGGTCGGCCTGGACCCCGCTTACGACTGGTTGAGCGGCACGTTCTGGGCCGCGGCGGTCACCGCGAGCCCGTCCGACTGAGCCTTGACGTCCTGCAGTTTCAGCTGGAACGGCATCTCGGGCAGCGCCAGGTTGAGCGAGATGTCCCGGGCGTACGCGTTGACGAACTCCTCGGCGCCCTGCGGCGCCCCTTCCGCCGAGAGGTTGGCGAAGGACACCTGCACGCGGCCGTCGCGGACCGCCAGCTCCGCGTTGCCGTTCACGGTGATCTCCTGGCCGAGCACCCGGAGCGGAGCGGTGACGAAGAGCACACCGTCCCGTTCGGACAATTGAAGACCGGGCTGGTTGATCAAGGCGACGACGCTGGCGTACGCAACGATGGCCGTGCCCTCCACGGTGCCGGCGGTGATCTCACCCTGCTGGGTGCGCAGCGTGTCGAGCGGCGCGGTCACGGTGCGCGCCTCGACGTCCAGGCGCGGCAGCCGGACGCCTTCGCCCTCTACCGTCCCCTCGACGTCCCGGAGCTGGATCGAGATCGACTCGTATTCGCCTGCGAGCACCTGGGTCAGGAACGGAAAGCCGCCGACGCTCACCTCGGGCGGCGACGTCTTCAGGCCTTGGGCGACGAGTTCCTGCTCGATCTGATCGCCGATCACACGTTCGGCCATCGAGGCACCGACCCGGTCGGCCACCGCCACGAGCCCCAGCAGCACAAGCAGCAGCACGATGAGTACGGTCAGCAGCCGCCGGCCCCGCCTGCGGCGCGGCTGCGTGCCCTCGTCGGCGTACGTGTACGTCGTCACGTTCGTCGTTTATACCCGGTGTTCCTGTGTGTCACGCTCACGTGAGAAACAGGACGCACATGGCATAAGCCGCGGGTGCCGCCAATGCGAACCCGCCGAGCGGCCCCTGCATGTGCCGAGCGATCCACATCGTCGGCGGTTCCCCGGCCATCTGGCGGCCCGCCTCGGAGTACCCGGCAGCCAGGTCGGCAAGGCCGGCCGCACTGGCCGCGACCAGGCCGACCACCGCGCCGCTGACGGGCGTGAAACCCACGACGTAGCTGCCGATGACCGCGGCGGCCAACGTGCCGCACATCGCGCCGAGCACGACGCCGGCCGCGCCGCGCGGCACCTGCGGCGCCAGGCGCGGCCAGGCGAACACCGCGTCCGTCAGGCGCGCCGCGACCAGCGACACGCCGGTCGCGGTGAGACAGACAAAGATCGCCTGGGTACCCAGCGGCACCCGACCCAGCACGATCAAGGTGGCGAACGCGACGACACCGACCACGATGAGCAGGGTCGCGCCCAACGAATCGGTGACACGCACCCGGTCGACACGCCGGATGAGCTGCGCGAGCACGCCCGCCACGAAACCGCCCACGGCGACATACCCGACCGGGGCGATGGTCGCGGTGTCAGGTGAGATGGCGGCGAAATCCGCCAGCGCGGCGACCCCCACGCAGACGCCAGCCACCAAGGGCAGGGCCGGCGGGCGGATCGCCATCGTCCAAGCCAGGACGAAGAGCAACTGCACACCGAAGATCACGATCGCGTACGGGATGCGCGCGCTACCCGGTCCGGCGGTCTGGGCACCCATGATCAGGCCCAGGGTGAGCAGCCCAGCGAACCCGGCCACCGCTACGGAGAGCAACCGGCGTACCGGTACCGGCTCGACCTCCTCCGGCGCGTCCTCGTTTTCCGAGCCATCCGACTCGGACTCGGATGGCTCGGTCGGCTGCAGGCCGCTCGGCCCGTCCCGGCGGGCGCGCCGGGCAGCGGCGCGTTCCCGCCGCTCATCGGGGGTGGCCGCCGGTGCCGCGCCGGGCGCACCGTAAACGCTCGGGGCCGTACGCCGCGGGCCCGGCGGGGGTCCGTCCCACGGCTCGCGGCCCACGTCAGGGGACGAGGGAAACACGCTCGCACCGTACTCTTTTCTCGGCCGTTATGGCCGATCACACAGATGAACGGGTATGGACCAGGGCGTTATGAGCTGAAAATCGGTTAAGCTCAGCGTCAGTTTTTCAGTAACCCCGCCCGTCAGCGACGCCGGGACCCCGACGGTCACCGCGCGGCCCAAGCGCCGCGAGGACGGAGGTGAAGTGTGGAGATCCTGCTCCTCGTGACGGCGCGTGCTGGTGAGCCTTCCGCCGTGCTGCCCGCGCTCGATCTGCTTCCCCACTCGGTCCGCACCGCGCCACGCGACGTGCGCACGTTGGTCTCCGGCCCCAGCCCCGACGCTGTCATGGTCGACGCCCGCTCCGAGCTGGCCGAGGCCCGCGCGACGTGCCGCATGCTGCACGCCACCGGGCTGGGCGTCCCGCTCGTCGCTGTCGTCACCGAGGCCGGGCTCATCGCGCTCAACGCTGACTGGGGCGTCGACGACGTCATCCTCGCCAGCGCCGGTCCCGCCGAGGTCGAGGCGCGGCTGCGGCTGGCGGTCGGCCGGCTCACCAACGCCACCTCTGGCGCCGGTGGGCTGATCCGGGCCGGCGAGCTGACCATCGACCCCGACACGTACGCCGCCAAGCTCAAGGGCCGGCCGCTCGACCTGACCTACAAGGAGTTCGAGCTGCTGAAGTTCCTCGCCCAGCACCCGGGCCGGGTGTTCACCCGCGACCAGCTGCTGCGTGAGGTGTGGGGCTACGACTACTTCGGCGGCACCCGCACCGTCGACGTGCACGTGCGGCGGCTGCGCGCCAAGCTCGGCTCCGAGTACGAGTCGATGATCGGCACGGTGCGTCAGGTGGGCTACAAGTTCGTGGTTCCGCCGACCCGCCAGCTCCCCGACACGGAGCCCGCTCCCATTTCCGTCTGAGGCTTCGCCTCCCTCCCACTTCCGTCGATCAAGGGCAAACGCACGTGGTTCGATCTCAAAACCGCGTGCGTTTGCCCTTGATCGCGTGACCCTCCCTTGATCTGCGCCGCCGCCACGCGCACGGACGCCACACGCACGGACGCCACGCACACGCGCACGGACGCCGCATGACGCGCGGCGGGTCCGGGCCCGGCGCCGGCGTAGCGATTCCGGCACCCATCTGGGCCGGCGCACGGGCCAGCGCCCGATTGGCGCGGCCTCGACCCACAGCGGCCCGCTCGCCGATCAAGGACATCGCCGTCGATCAAGGGCAAACGCACGTGGTTTAGAGATCGGACCACGTGCGTTTGCCCTTGATCGGCGAAAGCAGGGTGGGAAAGAGCGGCCAATGTCGGTAAAGAGGCCTGAGCGGGGATTGTCGGAATTATTCTTCTCGTTGTGAATGGTGCGCATGAGGCGGGGGGCGGCGCACGGTACCTACGCACGCTGCTGATCGTCGTGGGAGTAGTGGGCGCGGTGGTGCTCAGCGGATACCTCGCGGGCCGGATCCCGGGACGGCCAAGCGCGGGGCCGCGAACGGCGCCCCAGACGACACCCAAGCCGGAGGCCGCCCCGACCGAGACGCCCGGCAGGCCAGCGGCCCAACGGTTCGCGCCCGCCCGGCAGCCCGTCACCGGCCCCAACCGGCCGCCACTCCCCGCCGAACGCGGCGGCCCGTTCGGTAGCCGCCGCACGACCGGTACGCACACCGTGGCGTTGACGTTCGATGACGGGCCGGATCCCAAGCACACCCCGGAGACGCTCGAACTGCTTAGACGACACCGGATCAAGGCCACATTCTGCCTGGTGGGCGTCAACGCGAAAGCGTTCCCGGGCCTGGTGAAGGCGATCGCCGACGACGGCCACACGTTGTGCAACCACTCGTGGGATCACGACATAAGCCTCGGCGCGAGGTCACGTGCGACCATCCGGGCCAACCTGATCCGTGCCAACAACGCGATCCGGGCCGCCGCACCGGGCTCCCGTGTCTCGTACTACCGGCAGCCGGGCGGCGCCTGGACCGCCGGCGTCGTCGGCGTGGCCCGCGAGTTGGGCATGACGTCGCTGCACTGGATAGTCGACCCGCAGGACTGGCGAAAGCCGAGCGCCGGCAGCATCGCCGGCACTGTCAACGCCAGCACGAGGCGGGGCGCGATCGTGTTACTGCACGACGCGGGGGGTGACCGCCGCGGCACCGTCATCGCGCTGCGTTCGATCCTGCCCAACCTCAGCCGGCGCTTCCAGCTCGGCGCGCTCCCGCCGGGTACCGACGCGCCGCGGCGGCACGGGTTCGAGCTCCCCGTCAAGCCGGGACAGATCTGAGGTACCCGATACCGTATTGCCGTGACGTCTGTGCAGCCCGCGGTGGCGCGGATCGACCACCTTTCCCCCACCGACGTGGAGGATGTGCTCGGGCTGGCCCGGGCAGCTGGCGACACCGACGGGGCGTACCCGCTCTCCGAGCACGTGGTCCTGCATATCCGGCACGGCGGTGACACGCCAGCGGTACACCTGCTGATCCGGGACCACGACGGCGCGCTCGCCGGCTATGCGCATCTGGACACCACCGACGAGGTGGAGGGCGCGGCGGCCGAGTTGGTCGTGCATCCGCTGCGCCGGCGGCACGGCCTGGGCCGCACCCTGGTAAAGGCGGCGATGGCCGCCATCGACGGGGCGGACCCGCGCGGACGCCTGCGGCTGTGGGCGCATGGTGACCACCCGTCGGCGGGTGCTCTGGCGCTGAGCCTGGGGTTCACGCGGTCTCGGGTGCTGTTGCAGATGCGGCGGTCGCTGTTCGCGGCGCTGCCCGAGCCGCGGGTGCCGGACGGCGTGGAGGTACGGCCGTTCAGGCCGGGCGACGACGACGTGGCGTGGGTCGAGGTAAACGCACGCGCGTTCGCCGACCACCCTGACCAGGGGCGGTGGACGCTGCGCGACCTGCACGTGCGGATGGCGGAGCCCTGGTTCGACCCAGAAGGCTTCCTGCTGGCGGTGGACCGGTCGAGCAAGCATCTGCTCGGATTCCACTGGACGAAGGTGCACGGCCATCACCACGAGCACCAGCCGATCGGCGAGGTGTACGTCGTGGGCGTGGACCCTAGCGCGCATGGCCTGGGCCTGGGCCGCGCGCTGACCGTGGCGGGCCTGCGCCACCTGCGAGGACGCGGTCTTGACCAGGCGATGTTGTACGTCGATGAGTCGAATGTCCGCGCCCTGGCGCTCTACGAGGGTCTCGGATTCGCGCGGTGGTCAACGGACGTCAGTTATCGATACGGCCACTAACGGCCTATACCGGATATTTCCGTCACCAGTCTCTCAGTTCACGGAACGGACAACTCGCCCTCAGCCGCACGCAATCTTGGTGGCGGCATGAGTTCACCCCGCGTTCACCCACGCCCGGGAAGCCGGCTACCTGCCGCTTTTAGCGTCGGCGACGTCGGGCCGGCACGGCCGGGCGATCCCTTAAAAGAGAGGCTTACCTGAGGTGAACCGCAACGTGCTTTCGCGGCGCGTCCTCGCTGGCGTCGCGCTCGTCGCAACGATCGCGCTTGCCGGCTGTGGTGGCAACGACGACAGCGGCGACACCGGCACCGACGCCGGTTCGGGCTCCAACCAATACGCGAACCTGTCCGGCGAGCTCAAGGGCGGAGGCGCCAGCTTCCCGAACGCCTTCTACACCGAGGCGATCGCAGAATTCAAGGGCGTGGCCTCGAAGCTGTCCGTCACCTACAACTCGGTCGGTTCCGGCCAGGGTAAGAAGGACTTCGGCGCGAACCTCGTCGACTTCGCGGGCAGTGACAGCTTGGTCAAGGACACCGACGGCGTCCCCGCCGACTCCTTCCTCTACGTGCCGACCGTGGCCGCGCCCATCACCGTCTCGTACAACCTCAACGGCGTTGACAAGCTGCAGCTCAGCCCGGACACGCTCGCGAAGATCTTCCAGGCCGAGATCACCAGCTGGGATGACGCCGCGATCAAGGCGGACAACCCCGGCGTGACCCTGCCCGCCAAGAAGATCACCGTCGCGCACCGCTCGGACGGCTCGGGCACCACGAACAACTTCACCAAGTACCTGAAGGCCGCGGCCCCGAGCACCTGGAAGCTGGACAGCGGCGACACCGTGAACTGGCCGGCCAGCACCCAGGGTGCCGAGAAGAACACCGGCGTGGCGCAGCTGATCAAGTCGTCCGACGGCGGCATCGGCTACGTCGACTTCAGCGATGCGAGGGAGAGCGGCCTGAAGTTCGCGGCCATCAAGAACAAGGACGGCCAGTTCGTCGCGGCCAGCCTCGACGGCGCCACCGCGGCTCTGGACGGCGCGACGGTCAAGGATGACCTCACCTACGACCCGCTGAACGCGGCCGGCGCCACGACCTACCCAATCACCGCGCCGACCTACATCCTGGTCCGCACCAAGTACGACGACCCGGCCAAGAAGGACCTGGTCAAGGGCTTCGTCACCTACCTGCTCAACGACGGTCAGACGCTCGCGCCGGAGGTGGACTTCGCGCCGCTGCCGGACGCGCTGAAGACCAAGGCGCTCGCCCAGCTCGACAAGATCCAGTGACGACCGATAGCTGAGTTCAAGGGCGGGATCAGCGATGATCCCGCCCTTGGCGGCACCACCAGCCCCGGAGTTGAGAGCGTGACGACTGAAACGCACACCACCCTGACAAGTCGGGGCGGCGGGCCACGGGCCGACCGCTCCTTCATGATTTTGGCGCTCGCCGCCGGCCTGCTGGTGCTCGCCGTACTGGCGTTGATCCTCATCACCACCACCCGTGAGGCGTGGCCCGCATTCAGCCACATGGGCCTTAGCTTCATCACGGAGCGCACCTGGGACCCGCCCGCTGAGGTCTTCGGCGCCCTGGCGTTCATCTACGGCACGGCGCTCGTGTCGCTGATCTCCCTGATCTTCGCCGTGCCGGTCTCGATCGGCATCGCGCTCTTCCTCACCGAGCTGGCACCGCGCCGCCTGCGCGGACCGGCGATCACCGTGATCGACCTCCTCGCCGCCGTCCCGTCGGTGGTCTTCGGCCTGTGGGGCGTGCTGGTCGTCGCGCCCAAGCTGGTGCCGGTCTACCGCTGGTTCCACGACGTGCTCGGCGGCATCCCGGTGGTAGGCAGCGTCTTCGCCGAGCCGATCGGCAGCGGTCGCAGCTTCATGACCGCCGGCCTCATCGTCGCCATCATGATCGTCCCGATCATCACGTCGATCTCACGCGAGGTGTTCAGCACCGTGCCGCAGGCCGACAAGGACGCGGCGCTCGCCCTCGGCGCCACCCGCTGGGAGATGATCAAGGGCGCGGTCTTCCCGCACAGTTTCGGCGGCCTCGTCGGCGCGGTCATCCTCGGCCTCGGCCGCGCGATGGGCGAGACGATCGCCATCACGCTGGTCATCGGCGGCTCCACCCAGATCACGGCGAACGTCTTCGCCAGCGGCAATGCCATGCCGTCGGTCATCGTCAGCCAGATCGGCGAGTCGACCGGCACGTTCACCGCGGCCCTGATCGGCCTCGGCGTCGTGCTGTTCGCGATGACGGTCATCATCAACACGCTCGCGCAGGCCATCGTGCGGCGCGCGGAGGCCCGCATGAGGGGAGCCACGTCATGACGACGACCCTGGAAAGGACCAGCCGGGGCACCCCCGATCTCACCCGCCGCGCACTCTCCACCCGGCGGCGGATCACCAACCAGGTCGCCCTCGGCGCGATCACCCTGGCACTGGTGATCGCCATCGTCCCGCTTGGCCTGGTCGTGTACTCGGTCATCTCCAAGGGCGGCGGCATCATGAGCGGGGAATTCCTCACCGAGGACATCTCCCTGTCGGTACGCCGAGCCGGCGGGGGCATGGGCCCCGCGATCATCGGCACGCTCCTCATCACCGGCGGCGCCGCGCTGATGGCGGTCCCGCTCGGCGTCCTGGGCGCGATCTACCTCAACGAGTACGGCAAGCAGCGCCCGCTCGCTCGGCTGATCCGGATGCTGGCCGACATCATGA
Source organism: Micromonospora sp. CPCC 206061 (assembly GCF_036906915.1). Classification (NCBI taxonomy): domain Bacteria; kingdom Bacillati; phylum Actinomycetota; class Actinomycetes; order Micromonosporales; family Micromonosporaceae; genus Micromonospora; species Micromonospora sp. CPCC 206061. Next base: position 68,086 of record NZ_JBAKHX010000017.1, on the reverse strand, counting down.
CCGGCGTGCCGTCGATCATCATGGGCCTGTTCATCTACACCATCTGGGTGCTGACCTTCGAGGCGCGCAGCGGCTTCGCCGGCGCGCTCGCGCTCGCCTGCCTCATGCTGCCGGTCGTGATCCGCAGCACCGAGGAGATGCTCAAGCTCGTCCCCGACGAGCTGCGCCAGGCCAGTCTCGCACTGGGCGCCCGAAAGTGGCGCACCACCGTCACCGTGGTGCTGCCCGCGGCGATCTCCGGCATCACCAGCGGTTCGCTGCTGGCGATCGCTCGCGCCGCCGGCGAGACCGCGCCGATCATCTTCGTCGTTGGCGCCGTCAACGCCACCAACTGGAACCTCTTCAGCGGCGAAAACACCGCGCTGCCAGCGCAGATCTTCAGCAACGCCAGCCAGCCGTTCCAGATCGCGCAGGATCGGGCCTGGGGCGCCGCGCTAACCCTGATCGCGATCGTGCTGATTTTCACGATCATCGCCCGCTTCATCGCCAACCGCTTCGCGATTAAGGAGCGCTGACCCATGACCATCCCCCACCACGAGGCAACCACCGTGACCGATCGCCCCTCCGTCAGCATCAACGCCCCGACCAGTGGCTGGGGAGTCCAGGACACGCCACATGCCGCCGGCACACCGGTCATGGCGCTGAAGGACGTCAGCGTCTTCTACGGCACCTACGAGGCGGTCCGCGGCACGTCGATGCCCATCCGGCAAAACCAGATCACCGCGATGATCGGGCCCTCCGGCTGCGGCAAGTCGACCATCCTGCGCTCGCTCAACCGGATGAACGACCTGGTGCCCGGCGCCCGGGTCGCCGGCCAGGTGACCTACCACGGCCAGAACCTCTACGCCAGGGACGTCGATCCGATCCAGGTGCGCCGGCGGATCGGCATGGTGTTCCAGAAGCCCAACCCGTTCCCGAAGTCCATCTTCGACAACGTCGCCTACGGGCTGCGCATCAACGGGATGAAGGACAACCTGTCGGACCGGGTCGAAGAGGCGCTGGTCGGTGCCGCACTGTGGGACGAGGTGAAGGACAAGCTCAAGATGAGCGGCCTGTCCCTCTCCGGCGGCCAGCAGCAGCGGCTGTGCATCGCCCGCACGATCGCGGTACGCCCCGACGTGATCCTCATGGACGAGCCCTGCTCGGCGCTCGACCCGATCGCCACCGGCAAGATCGAAGACCTGATGCACGAGCTGGCGAAGACCTACACGATCGTCATCGTCACGCACAACATGCAGCAGGCGGCGCGGGTCAGCCACTACACCGCCTTCTTCACCGCCGAGGTCGACGACAAGCAGGTGCGGCACGGGCGGCTGGTCGAGTTCAACGAGACCGGTCGCATCTTCACGAACCCCGCCGACAAGCGCACGGAGGACTACATCACCGGCCGCTTCGGCTAGACCCTCAGGCGCACGGTGCCGTCCGGGGCCAGCTCCGCGCGCGGCGTCACCGCCGCCGCCGCATCCCGGTCGGCCGCCGCGCGCAACACGTCAGCCACCATCTGGTACGCGGACAGCTGTCGCAGCAGCACGATGGTGGGCGGGAGCATGGCCAACTCCCCCGCCTCATACCGAGCCACGGCCTCGGCCGGACGCAGCCACGTCGTGTAGTCCGCCTCGCCGGAGACGTCCTCGGCACGCTGGTCGTCGGGCAGGGCGGCCACGAAGAAGTACGTGTCGAAGCGGCGCGCCTCGAACTCGGGCGTGACCCAGCGCGCCCAGGCGCCCAGCAGGTCCGACCGCAGCACCAGCCCGCGCCTCGACAGCAGCTCGGCGAGGCCGAGCTCACGGCCGACCAGCGCCCGCCGATCGGCGTCGCTCGCGCTCCCCGGCCCCGCCAACAGCACGCCAGTCTCCTCGAATACCTCGCGCACCGCCGCGCAGACCACCGCCTGCGCCTCCTCGCGTGACCGCCCGAGCCGCCGCGCCCACTCGTCCGGCTCCGGCCCCGACCAGGCGAGGTCGGCGGTGGCGTCGGCAGGGTCGACACTCCCGCCCGGGAAGGCGTACATCCCGGAGGCGAACGCCATCGAGGCGGCGCGCCGCAGCAGGTAGACCTCGAAGCCGGCGTCAGCGGGGCGGAGCAGCACCACCGTGGCCGCGACCCGCGGCACGGGCACCGGCCCGCCCTCGCCAGCGGCGAACTGCCGCACCCGCGCCACGAGCGCGTCCGGCAACCGCCACCCGTCCTCGTCCGTCATCCCCGCAGTATGCCCGTACGATCGGGCTTCATGAGTGAACGTGTGCGATGGGGAATCCTGGCCACCGGCGGTATCGCCACGACGTTCGTCGAGGACCTGCGGCTGCTGCCCGACGCCGAGATCGTGGCGGTGGGCTCGCGTTCCAAGGAGGCGGCGGAGGCGTTCGCCGGTCGATACGACATCCCGCGCGCGTACGGCTCGTGGTCGGAGTTGGCGGCCGATGACGACCTCGACGTGGTTTACGTGGCCACGCCGCACTCGGCGCACTACGCGGCCACCCGGATCTGCCTGGAGGCGGGGCGGGCGGTGCTGTGCGAAAAGCCGATGACGCTTGACCTGGAGACCAGCGCCGAGCTGATCGCCATGGCCCGCGACCGGGGGCTTTTCCTCATGGAGGCCATGTGGATGCGCTGCAACCCGGTGGTCCGGCGGCTCGCCGAGGTAGTCGCGGACGGCGCGATCGGCGATGTGGTCTCGGTGCACGCCGACTTCTCCATCGCGGGACCCTTCGAGGCGACGCACCGGCTGCGGGCGCGTGAGCTGGGCGGTGGCGCACTCTTGGACCTCGGCGTGTACCCGATCCACCTCGCTCACCTGCTGCTCGGGGTGCCGGACCACGTGCGCGCCTGGGCCAAGCTGACCGCCGAAGGCGTCGACGAGAACACCGCCATCATCTTCGGATACGAGTCTGGAGCGCTGGCCGCGCTGACCTGCGGCATCGTGCGCGGTACCCCGATCACCGCACTGATCACGGGCAGTGCGGGGCGGATCGAGCTGCCGCCCGCGTTCTTCGCGGCGCGCGAGTTCGTGCTGCACCGCGAAGGCGCCGAGCCGGAGGTCTTCAAGGGGTCGACCGAGGGCCGTGGCTACCAGCACGAGGCCGCCGAGGTGCAGCGCTGCTTGCGCGAGGGTCTCCTGGAGAGTCCGCTGGTCCCGCACGCGGCGACCCTGGAGGTCATGCGCCTGCTCGACCAGGTCCGCGCCGAGGTAGGCGTCTCCTACCGGGACTGACCAGCACACGCGCGTGACCAGGTGCGTCCTTCGAGTTGTCGGAACGACTTGAAGGACGCCCTGATCACGAAGGAGGGGTCAGGCGAAGAGGGGGCGGATCAGAAAGTAGACCAGGCTGGCGATCAGGCCCGCCGCCGGGAACGTCAGGATCCAGGCGCCGACGATGTTGCCGGCCACGCCCCAACGCACCGCCGACAGCCGCTTGGTGGCGCCCACGCCCATGATCGCTGACGTGATCGTGTGCGTGGTGGAGATCGGGGCGCCCAGCACCAGGGCGTTGAAGTAGAGCACCGAGCTGGCGACAGTCTCGGCGGCGAAGCCCTCCGGCGGCCGCAGGTCGATGATCTTGCGGCCGAGGGTGCGGATGATCCGCCAGCCACCGGCGTACGTGCCGAGCGCCAGCACCGTCGCCGAAGTCCAGAAGGCCCACTCGGGGATCGTCTTGGCGTCGTCCTGGTACCCGCCGACGTAGAGCGCGAGCACGATGATGCCGATGGTCTTCGCGGCGTCCTGCATGCCGTGCCCGACCGACATGGCAGCGGCCGATACCGTCTGCGCCCACCGGAAGCCCCTGTTCAGCTTGCCCGGGTGCCCGTTGCGGAAGAGCCACATCACGGCGATCATCACGAGGTACCCGAGCCCGAATCCCACCAGCGGCGACATGATCATCGGCAGGATGACGCTCTCCAGGATGCCGCTCCACAGCACGGTGCCGGAGGCGGCGATCGTCGCGCCCACCATGCCGCCGATAAGAGCGTGCGACGACGACGAGGGCAGGCCGAAGTACCAGGTGACCAGGTTCCAGACGATCGCGCCGAACACGCCGGCGAAGACGACGCCGAGACTGGCGACGCCGGTCGGCAGATCCACGAGGCCGCTGCCGACCGTCTTGGCCACGCCCGCGCCGAAGTGGGCGCCGATGAAGTTACCGATGGCCGCCATGACGAGCGCGACCCGCGGCGTGAGCGCGCGCGTCGACACGCTCGTCGCGATCGCGTTCGCGGCGTCGTGGAAACCGTTGGTGTAGTCGAACGCCATCGCGATCACGATCACGGCGATGACGGCGGCAAGCTCCGCGCTCAAGGGCTATGACTCCTTGACCGCGATTGTCTCGATCGTGTTGGCCACGTGCTCGAAGGCGTCGCAGGCCGCCTCCAGCTCGTCGGCGACCTCCTTCATCTTCAGCACGGTCAACGCGTCGTACTCACCGGAGAAGAGCCGGACCAGCAGCATCCGGTACGCCCGGTCGCCATCGTTCTCCAGCCGGTTGCACTCGATCCAGTAGTCCTCGAGGTTCTTCATCGCGCGCAGCCGCGGCATCGCGTCGGCGGTCAGCTTGGCCTGGGCGTCGAGCACCGCGATCAGCTCGTGCATCTCGCGGGGCAGCGAGGGCAGCTTGGTCAGCCCGTAGAGGTAGAGCAGGTTACCCACCGCTTCCAGGTGGTCCATGATGTCGTCCAGGCCCGAGCCGAGGCGGTAGATGTCCTCCCGGTCGAACGGCGTGATGAACGTCGAGTTGATCTTCTTGTACAGCTGGTGGGTGATCTGGTCGCTGTCGTGCTCGACCTCGGTCAGCCGCTCGCTGACCGACTGCACGTCCACACCGGGTAGCGCAAGCTCGTTGAGCAGCTCCGTACCGCGCACCAGATTCTGGGCGGCCTTGGTGAAGAGCTCGTAGAAAGCACCCTCGACGGGGCGGAAGGAAAACTTCACGGCGCCAACCTCATGCCAGTGGTGGACGGTACGGGTTCATGAACTCGGGGGGAATGCTAGGTAACCCCTTGGCAGGGCCGGAAGGCGGCTACCCCCTACCACCTGCTGATTCACTCGCCGTTTACCTGCCGTTCACCTCGGGCGCCAGCGGTCGCACGGTCGGTCTTCAGCCGCCGACGCTCCGCAGCGATATCGAAGTCGGCCTTCGGGTACGAAAGATCCATGCCGACCAGCGCCTCCCGCACGATGTTGGCGACCGCCCAGTCGCGGTACCACTTCCGGTCGGCCGGCACCACGTGCCACGGCGCGTACTCGGTGCTGCACTTGCTCAGCGCGTCGTTGTAGGCGGCCTGGTAGTCGGTCCAGCGGGCCCGGGCGTCCACGTCCGCCGGGTTGTACTTCCAGTGCTTGGTCGGGTCGGTCAGCCGCTCCAGCAGGCGCTCACGCTGCTCCTGGTACGAGATGTGCAGCATCACCTTGACGATGACGAAGCCGCCGTTGACCAGCTCCCGCTCGAACCCGTTGATCTGCCAGTACCGCGACCGCCACGTGCGCTCGGGCACCAGCGAATCGACCCGAGCCACCAGCACGTCCTCGTAGTGTGACCGATTGAACACCCCGACCTGCCCGGCCTCCGGCAGCGCCCGCCGGATGCGCCACAAGAAGTCGTGCGCGCGCTCCTCGTCGGTCGGCGGGCCGAACCCGACGATGTGCAGGCCGAGCGGGTTCATCGCGCCGGCGACCTTCTTGATCGTGCCGTCCTTGCCGCCGCAGTCCATCGCCTGGAGCACCAGCAGGAGGCGCCGCCGGTCACCGGTCGCCTTGGCGTTCGCGTACAGCATCTCCTGGTGCCGAGCGAGCTCGGCACCGATGCCCGTGAGCTGTTCACGGGCCCAGCCCTTGGGGTCCTTCTTCTTGGGCAGCCCCGGCGTCGATCCCGGGTCGATGTCCATCAGATCCAGGGTTGGCCCGACGCGCAGCAGATCGCCCAGTGACCCGCGCGCGCGGAGGCGAGCGCCAGTTAGCTCAGTCATGCCCCGATCATCGCGCACACTGGTAGCCGTGGGGGATCTCGCGGCGGAGTTCGAAGCGGAACGCGATCACTTGACGGCGGTGGCCTACCGGATGCTCGGCAGCCGCACCGAGGCGGAAGACGCGGTACAGGAGGCGTGGCTGCGGTACGCGGACGCGCTCGCCGACCCGGCCGCCCGCGCCGAGGTGCGCGACCTGCGTGCCTGGCTCACCACCACGGTCGCCCGGATCTGCCTCGACGTACTGCGCTCCGCGCGGGTGCGGCACGAGGTGTACCCGGGCCAGTGGCTGCCGGAGCCGCTGGTCGAGCGCGCGCCCTCCACCCAGCCCGACCCTTCTGACGTGGCGACCCGCCACGACGAGGTCAGCATGGCGCTGCTCGTGGTGCTGGAGCGGCTGACGCCCGAGCAGCGGGTCGCGTTCGTGCTGCACGACGTTTTCGCGGTGCCGTTCGACGCGATCGCGGACGCGCTCGGGATCAGCCTCGCCGCTGCCCGCCAACACGCGTCGCGCGCCCGGCGAGCGGTCGCCGAGGGCGGCCCGCGACACACAGCCGATCTGGCCGAGCAGCGGCGGGTGCTGGCCGCGTTCACCGCCGCCGTGGAGTCCGGTGAGATCGACAAGCTGCTCGCCGTGCTGGCGCCCGACGTCCTGATGGTCGGCGACGGCGGCGGGATCTTCCCCGCCGCCGGGCGCCCGCTGCACGGGCCTGTGGAGGTGGGCCGGCTCATGCTGGGCCTGGTTCGCACACTCGGACGCGACACCCGGTCGATGCGCACGGCCCCGGTGCTGGTCAATGGCGCGCTCGGCATCCAGTTTGAAGGCGTGTACAAGGACGGCCGGCCGCTGCGAGCGGTGATGTCCATCGCGATCGCCGACGGCCGCGTCACGGCCGTCTTCAACCAGCTCAGCCCGGCGAAGGTAGCGGCGGTGCCGCCACTACCGGCTGAGGCCGATCCCTGGCCGCCGCGCCTCTAGACGACGAGAGCGAGCCACTTCCGGTACGTCGTCGCGAACGGCTCGGTGCCGTCACCCAGAGCCTGGTGAAGCCATTCGGCGGCCCCGCGGCCCTCGGCGACCAGGTCCTCCGGGTACCCGAACCGCTGCCGGTGCTCCTCGAACTCGTCTTCGTCGCGCAGCTCGACGGCGCCTGTCGCACGGCGGCGCACCACGTCGAGGTCGAGGTCGACGATGTGCACCGTGTCGCCGCTCCACTCCGCTGGAGTGGCGATGTCGCAGTACACCTCGCTGGTGCGCGGCGGCGGGTTGAACATCGCGGTCCACCAGGCGTCGTGCGGCACCAGCAGAACGAACGGGATCTGCTCCACCGAGGGCCGGCCATGGTAGACGGACCGCGTGCCAGCGGTCACGCCCAGCCAGGTCCCCAGGTCGTCTTCGGCGAGCCGGCGCGCAGGGTAGTCACGGTGTGCTGTGCCGTCGTACTTGCGATAGACGACCCGGACCACGTCGCTCGGCATGCACCGCACCATAACCGAACCATTCACTGGCCCGTTCGGCCGGCTTCAGTCCATCGCGAACCGCCTTGTGGATAACCGGGAGTCCGTCGGTGTCGGCCGGTACCGTCGCAGCGTGACTGCCGCACCCACTACCGCCGCGCCCGTAGCTCCCCGACCGCGAACGGCGGGCAGGCCCACCGCCGACGAGTTGCTCAGCGCGGCAGTAGGCGCGGTTCCGGGCGGCTCCGCACGCCCCGGTCAGCAGCTCATGAGCGGCGCGATCGAGCAGGCCATCGAGACCGGCCAGCACCTTCTCGTGCAGGCGGGCACCGGCACGGGCAAGTCCCTGGCCTACCTCGCACCCTCCCTGTTGGTCGACGGGCCGGTGGTCGTGTCCACCGCGACGCTGGCCCTGCAGTCGCAGCTCGTCGACCACGACCTGCCGCGGCTGGCCGATGCCGTCGAGCCGGTGCTGCGACGCCGGCCAACGTTCGCCGTGCTCAAGGGGCGCCATCACTACCTGTGCATGGCCCGGCTCGATCACTCCAATGAGGACGAGCCAGACGACGCTCTCTTCGACGCGCCGTCGAGCGGTGGCGGCACCAAGTGGCTCGGCGAGGCGGGCCGGTTGGGCAAGCAGATCCAACGGCTGCGCGAGTGGGCGATGAAGACCGACACCGGTGACCGCGACGAGCTGGACCCGGGCGTCGACGATCAAGCCTGGCGGCTGGTCTCCATGCCAGCCCGCGAGTGCGTCGGCGCCAACCGCTGCCCCTACGGCGCGGAGTGTTTCGCCGAGGCGTCCCGAGCCCGCGCCCGCGAGGCCGACATCGTGGTCACCAACCACAGCCTGCTGGCTGTCGACATGCTCGCCGGCCGCCACATCGTCCCGCCGCACAAGCTGCTCATCGTCGATGAGGCTCACGAGCTGGCCGACCGGGTGTCCTCGGCGTCGCAGGCCGAGCTGACGCCCGACCTCATCGAACGAGCGGCCCGGCGGGCGCGCGCCTTCGTGCAGCCACAGGCATACGAGTCGTTGGTGGAGTCCGGCGACGCGCTCGCCGTCGGCCTGGCCGAGTCACCGGCTGGTCGCATCACAGCCGGGCTCCCGAATGCCCTGCGCGAGGCGTGCACGCTGCTCGACGCGGCCACCCGCGCCGGGCTCGACGGCATCGGCGACATCAAGGCCGACGACTCCGACCCTGTGCGCAAGCAGCAGGCCAAGGCCGTGCTCGACGAGCTGTCGAAGACGACGCAGCGGCTCCTGGAAGAGGCCGACCACGACGTCGCCTGGGTCGAAAAGCCGGAGGGACTGGGCGCCGGCCGGCGGGCGGTCGTGGTGGCGCCGCTGTCCGTCGCCGGCACGCTCGCCACGCACCTGTACGACGAGCGCACGGTCGTGGCCACGTCGGCGACGCTGGCGCTCGGCGGCCGGTTCGACACGGTGGCCCGGGCGTTGGGCCTGGCCTCCGCGCCCACCCCCGCTCAGGGCCGTGTCGACGACGATGACTCGGAGTGGACGTCGCTCGATGTGGGGTCGCCGTTCGACTACCCGCGCCAGGGCATCCTGTACGTGGCCGCGCACCTGCCCCGGCCCGCGGCGTCCGGGCTGCCCGAGGCCGCTGGCAACGAGTTGCTGACGCTCATCGAGGCGCTCGGCGGCCGCACCCTCGGCCTCTTCTCTTCCCGGCGAGCCGCGCAGCAGGCTGCCGAGCTGGTCCGGGCCCGCACCGACCTGACCGTCCTCCTCCAGGGCGAGGAGGCGCTGCCGCTGCTCGTGCGGCGGTTCCGCGATGACCGGTCGAGCTGCCTCTTCGGTGTGATGTCGCTGTGGCAGGGCGTCGACGTGCCCGGCGACGCGTGCCAGCTCGTGGTCATCGATCGGCTGCCGTTTCCCCGGCCCGACGAGCCCTTGGCTGCCGCCCGAGCGGCGACGGTCGACGCGGCCGGCGGGTCCGGGTTCGCCTCCGTGAGCGTGCCCATCGCGGCGATACGACTGGCGCAGGGCGTCGGCCGCCTGATCCGGTCGACGGGCGACAAGGGTGTGGTCGCGGTGCTCGACTCCCGCCTGGAGACCGCACGCAGCTACGGCTCGTTCCTGCGCAAGTCGCTGCCCCCGTTCTGGTACACGACCCGTCACGAGATAGCGGTGGGCGCCCTCAAGCGCCTGGCCGCCTCGTAGCCCACCCAGGGCTCACGGTGGGCTGGAGGCCACTACTACGGCCTCCGGGGGCGCTTCGGGGCGGCGATGGGTCAGGCGGCGGACGCCCGTGTTGAGCACCGCCACGAGCGGCACCGCCACCAGCGCGCCAACGATTCCCGCCAGCACTACCCCGCCGGCGATCGCCACGATCACGGCGAGCGGGTGGATCGCCACCGCCCGGCCCATGATGAGCGGCTGTAGCACGTGCCCTTCGAGCTGCTGCACCGCGATCACCGCGCCCAGCAGGATCAACGCGGTGACCCAGCCGCTGTCGACGAGAGCGATCAGCACCGCCACGGCCCCGGACAGGGTCGCGCCGACGATCGGGATGAAGGCGCCGAGGAAGACCAGCGCGGCGAGCGGGAGCGGGAACGGTACGCCCAGGATCCACACGGCCACGCCGATGCCGACCGCGTCGATGAACGCCACCAGCACGGTCGCCCGTACGTACGCCACTAGGCTCAGCCAGGCCGCCCGGCCCGCGTCGTCGACCTGCCAGCGCGCCCGCACCGGAAGCAGCCGGACGATGAAGCGCCAGATCCGGCTGCCGTCACGCAGGAAGAAGAATGTGGCGAAGAGCACCAGGAACATCCCGGTGAGCACCTCGAAGACGGTGGTGGCCGTGGCCACGCCCGCGTCGGTGAGGGAGGCGGTGTTTTCCTTGAGCCAGTTTTCCCCGGTGTCGATGTACGTGTCGAGCTGGCTGTCGGACAGGTGCAGCGGCCCGGTCTGGAGCCAGTCCTGGATCTGCCGCACGCCCTTGGTGGCGCTGTCAGTGAGCTGGGGCAGACCGTCGATGAACTCGGTGATGACCAGCGTCAGCGTGGCGACGACCGCGGCCAGGCCGCCGATGACGACGAGCGCGGTAGCCAGTGACTTCGGAAACCTGGCCCGCAGCAGCGACTGCACGGCCGGCGCGAGCAGGGCGGTGAGCAGCAGCGCGATCACCAGCGGGACGACCACGATGTGCAACCTACTGATCACTCGGAGGAGCGCCCATCCGAGTACACCGATCACGATCAGCCGCCACGACCAGGCGGCGGCGATGCGAAGCCCGTGCGGGACGTCGGCGTCGTCGCGACTCGCCGTCGTCGGGTGCAGTTCGGTGGACGGGGCAACGTCCGGCGGCGGCTCGTCGCGGTATCCGCCGTTGCCGTTGCCGGCCTCGGCGCGGCGCGCGCGCACCGACTCCTTACCAGCCTCGTACGCCCGGCGCAGATTTGCCCGCACCCGCTCTACCCGGCTCAAGGGCTCCTCCTCGCTGGAGAAATCAGCTTCCTAACGTTAGCCCGGGGTAACCGGCCGATCCCGCCCATCAGACCCTGAGTCTTCCCCCACATCATCAGGGGCTACACCCGCAGCGGCCAGGTACTTGACACGGTAGCGTTCGGTCGTGACCGCCGATTCCGACATCGAGCACGGCCTGCCGATCCGGCTCCTGCACGACCGCGTACTCGTCCGACTGGAGGGCAACGAGGGAGAGCGCCGATCGAGCGTCGGCATTGTCATCCCCGCCACCGCCTCGATGGGGCGCCGCCTCTCCTGGGCGACGGCCGTGGGCGTGGGCCCGCACGTCCGGTCCATCGTGGCCGGTGACCGGGTGCTCTTCGACCCCGACGAGCGGTCCGAGGTCGAGTTGCACGGCCGGGAGTACGTGCTGCTGCGCGAGCGCGACGTGCACGCCGTGGCCGCCCAGCGCGTCGAGCCCGACTCGACCGGCCTTTACCTATAAGTCGGGTAAGGCGGTGGAGGCGGGGGCGGGGGCGCCATCACAACCGGGATCGGCACGACCGGCTCGTCGGGCGCGTCGACCATGCGGGTGACCCCGTCGGGAAACGTCAGGTGATACCGAGCGCCGTCCCAGACCGCACGTGGCGCCTGCGGGTCGCGGCCCACGAAGACGCTGCGGTACCCGGCGATCTCGTCGAGCAGCCGGCGCTCCTCGGCCGCTGCCCGGGCGGCGCCCTGTGGGGTGCGGTCGAGGCCGCGCCGCATCTCGTCGCGCAGCAGTGCCAGCCGGGTCGCGGCGAACTGGTACCCGCGCATCGCCCGGAGGCCCGCGTCACCCGCCACCCGGCGGGCCCACCGCCGCGCGGAGTGCCGCCGCCCGAGGCTGCCGAGCGCGGCGACCTCCGGCGGTGACAGCCACCCTGCCTTCACGTAGTCGGGCAGCGTGCGCTCGGTCAGCCGGCCCTCCCAGCCGCGCAGCCACACCGCGAAGCCCACCATCGCGAGGAAGATCGGCACCATCACACCGATGTAGCCGTACAGCAGGATCAGGTTCTCCCCCGTCACCTGCACCAGCGTCGGCACCAGGTTCCACGTGCCGTGCAGGATCATCGCGAGCAGCAGCCCGGCGACCGGGGCGAGCAGGCGCACGCGGCGGTCGCCGGAGCGGGCGGCTATGCCGAGCCCCACGCCGGTCATCGAGGTGAAGAGCGGGTGGGCGAACCCGAAGACCAGGATGCGGCCGATGAACAGCGCGAACACCATCTGTGCCCCGGTCGCCGGCCCGTACTCGTCAGCGCCGGCCGCATAGCCGTGCCCGCCCAGGTACAGGATGTTCTCCACCATCGCGAACCCGACGGCGGAGAGCCCGCAGTAGACGATGCCGTCCGTGATGCCGGACCACTCGCGGCGCCGAACGAGCAGCAACAGCAGCGGCCCGAGTGCCTTGGTGATCTCCTCGATGAAGGGCGCGACGAGCACCGCGACCAGCGCGTCCGGTATGCCCTCGCGCTTGAAGAGCCACGACATCGTCGAGTTCACCGTCAGTGACGCCAGGGTCGCTACGAACGCACCCCAGGTGAAGCAGAAGGCGAGATAGCGGACGGGCTCCGGCTCGTACCGGTCGAGCCACATGAAGCAGGCGATCAACGCGGGCACCGGCAGGATGGCCGCCACCAGGCCGACGATCAGGCCGGTGACCCCGATGTTGTATCCGAGGAACACCAGCATGCCGATCGCGCAGATCGCGATGAAGGCGATGACCGCCCCGATCTGGAGCCCGCGCTTCAGCCCGCGCCGCGCAGGCGTGGTCGGCAGCGGCGGCGGAAGGGGCGGAGCTGCGACGGCCATGCGGCCAGCCTAGCGAGCGCGCGCCGTCCGCAGACCGCACCAAGCGTCGGGAGCGAAGCGACCAGAGCGACTGCGGTCTACAGGACGGCCCCCAAGCGCGCGAGCGACCCGAGCGCAGCGAGGGCATCAGACACAGCGAGCGCGCGCCGTCCGCAGACCGCACCAAGCGTCGGGAGCGCAGCGACCAGAGCGACTGCGGTCTACAGGACGGCCCCCAAGCGCGCGAGCGACCCGAGCGACCCGAGCGCAGCGAGGGCATCAGACACAGCGAGCGCGCGCCGTCCGCAGACCGCACCAAGCGTCGGGAGCGCAGCGACCAGAGCGACTGCGGTCTACAGGACGGCCTCCGGGAGCCGGCCGGTCGCCCGAGCCGCAGGCTATGCTGGCCCTCAGGTCACGAGCGCCAGCGTCAAGCCCCGGCTTGCTGGCCGGCAACCCTCGTCGAGTTCGCGGTGGGGTGCCCCGGGTGATGACCGGGTCCGGCTGGACGGTCCGCCGGACAAGCGTGGACTCGGAGGCATCATGACCGCCGTTCTTGGCGTACCCGACCAGATCAACCTCGACTACGCCGCCACCGCGCCGTGCGCCCAAGCCGCCGCGGACGCCGTCGCCGAGCTCCTGCCCTGGTACGGCAGCGTGCACCGGGGCGCGGGCGCGCTGTCGCGCAGGTGCACGCTGGCCTATGAACGGGCGCGGGAGGCTGTCGGCGACTTCGTCGGTGCCCGGCCCGACGATCACGTGATCTTCACCCGCAACACCACGGACGCGCTCAACCTGCTGGCTCGCGCGCTGCCCGCGGGTACTCCGGTGGTGACGTTCGGCGCAGAGCACCACGCCAACCTGCTGCCCTGGCCGGTGGGTTCGGTGCGGCTGCCGGTACCCGACTGTCCCGGCGCGGCGATCCGCTCCGTCGATGCCGCCCTGCGCGAGCTGGACCGGCCCGCGCTCGTCGCGGTCACCGGCGCCAGCAACGTCACCGGCGAGCGCTGGCCGATCGCCAACCTGGCCACCATCGCACGGCGGCACGGCGCCCGGATCGCGGTCGACGCTGCGCAGTTGGCTCCGCACGCGCCGATCGACATCGCCGCGCTGGGCGTCGACTACGTGGCGCTGTCAGGGCACAAGCTGTACGCGCCGTTCGGCGCGGGCGTGCTCGCGGGGCGCGGCGACTGGCTGGACGCCGCGCCGCCGTACCTGGCCGGCGGCGGCGCCACGACGCATGTCGGCGCCGCGACTCACGACGTGCGGTGGGCGGCGGGTCCGGCCCGGCACGAAGCGGGTACCCCCAACCTGCTGGGCGCCGTCGCGTTGGCTGCCGTGTGCACCGCACTCGACTTCGAGGCGCTGCACGAGCGGGAGCAGGTTCTTCTGCACCGGCTGCGGTCTGGGCTGGCGGATATCCCGGGCGTGGCCGAGCTGCGCATGTTCGCGCCGGACGCCGACCGGGTGGGCATCGTGTCCTTTGTGGTCGCCGGGCGGGACTCCGCCGAGGTGGCCGCCGAACTGGCCCGTGACCACAACATCGGCGTTCGGGATGGGCTGTTCTGCGCGCATCCACTGGCCCGCCGGCTGATAGCAGAGGCCGCCGCGCGCGCCGGGCGCCGCGATCTCCCACCGACCGCGCTGCGCGCCAGCATCGGACTGGGCACCTCACCGTCCGATGTAGACGCACTGCTCGGCGCCCTGGACCGGCGGCGAGGGCTACGACTTGTCGCCTGAACGATCGGGCACGTGGCGGCCGACGGCCCGGCGGACCAGGCGGCGTGCCTCGTCGGCGCCGACGCCGGACGCGCGTACGAGGTCGATCGCCGTCGACCGCACCTGCGCCACGATCACGCTGCCGGAGAAGCCCACCCCGGCGGCGTACGCGAGACCGGCCTCGCTCGCCGCCCGCAACGCCCGCTCCCGGCACGCCACCGGTTCGGCCGCCTCGGCCAGTTCCTTCTCCAGCCAGGTCACCGACTCGCCGAGCGACCGGACGGCGTCCACCAGATGCTTGGGCGCGTCCTCACCGTCGCCGATCAGCGCGATCGCCCGCCGGACCAGTACCCGGCCGTTGCGCAGCGCCCGCGCAGCGTGTTCCGCCCCATCGACGTACTGGTTCAGGGCGCCCCTGGTCCGCCACCTCGCTGGCGCGAGCGCCGCCGTCTCGCTGGCCGCGTCGATGGCCTCCTGGAGGCGCCGCACGTCCCCCTCTGAGGTGCGCAACCGGGCCAGCACGGCCTCCGCCCGCTCGCCGTCGCGTGCCGCCAGCGCATCGGCGATTTCGATCAACCCATGAGCGAGTACGCCCAGCGCCGGTCGCGCCGCCCGACCGACGACCGTGAGCGGGTTGAGCGGCAGGAGCAGCGCCATCACACCCAGGCCGACGAGGCCACCGACCATGGCGTCCACGAACCGCCCGTACGAGATGCCGTTCGACGGCGGGGTGAGCGTCGCCACGAGAACCGCCGAAGAGGCGGCCTGGGTGATCAGCGCCGACCCGCTGCCGACGAAGATCGCGGTGACGATGGCCAGCGCCACCACCAGTCCGATCTGTGCCGGTCCGGTACCGATCAGGTAGATCAGCACGTCGCCGACCGCGATGCCGATCGCCACACCGAAGACGAGCTCGAACGCGCGCCGCAGCCGCTGCCCGACGGACACAGCGAGCGTGATGACCGCGGCGATCGGCGCGAAGAACGGCGCCCGGTGACCCACGACGTCGTGCGCCACGAACCACGCCAACCCGGCCGCGACACCGGTCTGCACCGCCAGCAGCAGGTTGACCCGTACCCGGCGCAGGCGGTCGCGCAGTCGGGCGCGGGTGCGCCTGACCAGTGTGTCCGTGCCTGCGGTCATGCGCCCTCTCCCGCAGCCGCCACCAAGCGCAGGGAGCACAGCGACCGGAGCGACTGGCGGCTACAGGGAGACCCAAAGGGCGCATGACCTGCGCGAGCGCAGCGAGCGCCGGTTAGCTCGGCCATGCCGGCACCCTACCCGGCATGATCGGGTAATGACCCTGATCGACCGGTGGCGGACCGCGCTGCGGGACGCCGGTTGCCCCTCGATTTCGGTGGACGGCGCCGGCGAGGCCCTGCTCGACCGATGGCGCGAGCCCCACCGCCGGTACCACGCGGTGGCTCACCTCACGGCCATGCTGTCCATTGTGGAGTCGGATCGTGGCTCGGCTCCGGTGCGGCTGGCAGTCTGGTATCACGACGCGGTGTACGACCCGCGGGCGCCAGGCGACGCCAACGAGCGGGCCAGCGCCGCACTCGCCGAGCGCGAGCTGACCGCCCTCGGGCTGCCGGCACCCGTGGTGGCGGAGGTGAGCCGGCTGGTCCTGCTGACCGCCACGCACGCCGCCGAGCCGGGCGACGCCAACGGTGCCCTGCTCTGCGACGCCGACCTGGCGATCCTGGCTTCACCACCGGCGGACTACGACGCCTACGCCGCCGCGGTCCGCGAGGAGTACGCCCACGTCCCCGACGACGCCTTCCGCGCGGGCCGGGCGGCCATCCTGGAGGCGCTCCTGTCACTTCCCGCGCTCTACCGGCTGCACACGGATTGGGAGGAGCTCGCCCGCGCCAACCTGGCACGCGAGTTAGCGGTGCTTCGGCCTTCGTAGTCCGGCGCCGTGCAGCAGACGGACGATCTCCCGACTGGGTACCACTTGGGCGCCAAGCCACACCGCCGCCGCGAATCGCTCCGACGGTATGTCGTAGTGGTCCCGGTCGAAGCCACGCCGAGGCGCGCCCAGCATCTCCGCGAACGCGTGCAACTCGGCGTACGACACGTCACTGATCAGGTGTGACCACAGCCGTCCTCGGGCCGGCCAGGCGGGTGGGTCGACGTACACCATGGTCGTCACCGTAACGCGAAGGCTAGCCTGCGAGACATGGCCGACCTCATCGACGATCTCCGCGCGGCGCTGCCGGACGGTGCCGTCCTGACCGACCCCGACCTGCTGCGCGGGCACCAGCGCGACGAGGCCGACCTGTGCGAGTACGGCACGCCGGCCGTGGTCGTCCGGCCGCGGACCACCGAGGAGGTGGTCGCGGTGATCCAGATCGCGGCTGCCCTTGGCGTACCGGTCGTTCCGCAGGGCGCTCGCACCGGGCTGGCCGGCGCCGCCAACGCGGTCGACGGCGCGATCGTCCTATCCACCACCGCCATGGACCGGATCATCGAGGTCGACCCCGTCAACCGGATCGCGGTCGTCCAGCCCGGCGTGATCAACGCGGCGCTGGCGGCCGAGGTGGGCCGGCACGGGCTGCGGTACCCGCCCGACCCGGGCTCGTGGGAGTCGTCGACGATCGGCGGCAACGTGGCCACCAACGCGGGCGGCATGTGCTGCGTCAAGTACGGCGTCACCGGCGAGTACGTGCTGGGGCTGGAGGTCGTGCTGGCTTCCGGCGAGGTGCTGCGCACCGGCCGGCGCACCGCCAAGGGCGTGGCGGGGTACGACCTGACCCGACTGTTCGTGGGCTCCGAGGGCACGCTGGGCGTGATCACCGAGATCACTCTGAGCCTGCGGCCGGCTGCCGAAGACTCGCTGACCCTGGTCGCGGTGTTTCCATCCACGGCCGCCGCGGGTGCCGCTGTCGCCGCGATCTCCGCCCGAGGGCTCACGCCCAGCCTGCTCGAACTGCTCGACCAGACCCATCTGATCGCGCTGGAGGCGTACCGGCCGATGGGGCTGCGGACGGACGCCAAGGCGCTCCTGCTCGCAGCCTCCGACACGGGCCTGCGAGCCGCAGCCGACCTCGAACGGATCGCGGAGCTGTGCGGGGAGGCCGGGGCCGACGAGGTGTACGCCGCCACCGACGCCGACGAGGCAGCCGCCCTCCTCCAGGCCCGCCGAAACGCGCACGGTGCGATGGAGAAGTACGCGGCGGAGGCGTTTCCGGGCGGCAACGGCGGTCTGATCATCGACGACGTCGCGGTGCCGCGCTCCGCGCTGGCGGCGCTGCTCGACGGCACCGAGAAGATCGCCGCCGAGCACGGGGTGGCCATCGGCGTCGTCGGTCACGCCGGCGACGGCAACATGCACCCCAACATCGTCGTCAACCGCGCCGACCCGGCCAGCGTGACCCAGTGCCGCCGCGCCTTCGACGACAT
Organism: Micromonospora sp. CPCC 206061; assembly: GCF_036906915.1. Classification (NCBI taxonomy): domain Bacteria; kingdom Bacillati; phylum Actinomycetota; class Actinomycetes; order Micromonosporales; family Micromonosporaceae; genus Micromonospora; species Micromonospora sp. CPCC 206061. The sequence goes on along the minus strand of NZ_JBAKHX010000017.1, from coordinate 50,289 downwards.
CATGGCCCTCGGCCTGTCCCTCGGCGGCACCTGCACCGGCGAACACGGCGTCGGCCTGCTGAAACGCGACTGGCTAGCCCGAGAGTTGGGTCCGGTGGGCGTGGGCGTCCACAAGTCCATCAAGGCGGCACTCGACCCGGCCGGCCTCCTGAACCCCGGCAAGATCCTGACCTAGAGCGGCGTCGCGTCCGCCAGGAGCGTGACGATCTTCGTCGCCGTCGGCGGGGTGGTGCCGCCGCAGTCGCTCCAGATCACCCGGGTCGAGCCGGTCACCAACGTGTACGAGAAGGCGTCCGCGCAGCTCCGGTCCAGGCCGCCGCCGGACTCCCGGCGCAGCGCTGGGTCCGCGAGCAGCTTCCGCAGCTCCGCACGCTGTGCCGACGTGAGCTGGCCGGTCGCGGGGCCGGCGCCACCCCCGTCGCCCTGGTACTTCCACGCGCCGGCGGAATCCACGACAACGGCCTGCGTGACGCCCGCGAACCCTCCGCTGCGCTCAACCGCCACCCCGGCGGCGCCGCCAGGCTGCGCGGACGGCGAACTACTTGGTGTCGCGGACGCGGTTGGAGCCGGGGTGGTCGGCGAGGCTGGCGTCGCCGCAGGCGGCCACGCCGAAGGGGAGGACCAGGTCGGTGACGGCGTCGCGGCATCCGAGCCACCACACCCCGCGAGCGCGACCAGACCCGCAGCCGCTACCAGGACAACCCACCGCACGCCCATCCGACGCACCGTACGCCGCCGTCGTTCCCGTTCCCCGCTGCCGTCCGGCCGCTCGCGCTCGCCGATCAAGGGCAACCTCATCGATCAAGGGCAAATGCACGCGGAAATGAGATCAAATCACGTGCATTTGCCCTTGATCGGCGGGAGGGGGCCCCGCGCGGAGCGCAAGGGCCCGCGCGGAGCGCAAGGGCCCGCGCGGAGCGCAAGGGCCCGCGCGGAGCGCAAGCGCGCGCGGAGCGGAGCGGGGCCCGCCCGGAGCGCAGGGCGCGCGCGGAGCCGCGAGCGGTGCGCTACGTCGGGAGGGCGCCGCGGTCGGCCGCGAAGCCGCGCACGTCCGGTGCGCCCAGGCGGGCCGCGTCCGCGGTCGCGTCGTCGGGCATCGTCTGGGACTGCCGCTCCGCCGCCACCCGGGCCAGGTAGTGCTCGACCTCCCGAGCCCGCACAGCCGCGTCCCACCCGAGCACCCGCCCCATGATCTCGGCGGCGTGCTCGGCCGACTCGGCACCCCGGTGCGCGGTCTCGAACGAGATCCGGGTGCGCCGGGTCAGCACGTCGTCGACGTGGAGAGCGCCTTCGGCCTGCGCCGCGTACGCCACCTCGGCGGCCAGGTACTCCGGTGCCCCGGCCAGCGGGCTGGCCAGCAGTGGCTCGGCCTGGATCATCGTGAGCAGGTCGAAGGAGAGCGTGCCGTACCGCTCCAGCAGGTGTTCGAGGACGCCGGCCTGTATCCCGTGGCGCCGTGCCAGGTCGAGCCGGTCGCGCCACGTCGCCTCGAACCCGTCGGCGCCGAGCAGCGGCAGCTGGTCGGTGCGAGACGGCCGGTTCACGCCGAGCCGCCGGGCCGCCCGGTCGACGACGTCGGCGGCCATCACGCGGTACGTCGTGTACTTGCCGCCGGCCACCAGCATCAAGCCCAGCATCGGCTCGACGACGGCGTGCTCCCGGGACAGCTTGGACGTCGAGTCGGCCTCGCCGGACAGCAATGGGCGCAGCCCGGCGTACACGCCCTCGATGTCAGCGGTCGTCAGTGGCCGGTCGAGCACGGTGTTGACGTTGTCGAGCAGGTACTCGATGTCGCTCGCCGACGCGGCCGGGTGCGCCCGGTCGAGCCGCCAGTCGGTGTCGGTCGTGCCGATGATCCAGTGACCGCCCCACGGCAGTACGAAGAGGACCGACCGGGCAGTGCGCAGGATCAACCCCGCGTCACCGGTGATCGCCGAACGGGGCACGACCAGGTGTACACCCTTTGACGCGCGCACCCGCAGCCCGGGCCGCACGCCTACGTCGCCGAGCATGGTCGACATGTCGTCGCTCCACACGCCGGTGGCCGCGATGACGGTGCGCGCGCGTACTTCGAACTCGGTGCCGGACTCCATGTCGCGTACCCGCACACCCGTGACCTCACGCGCCTGCCGGACCATGCCGACGGCGCGCGTGCTGGTCACGACCGCCGCGCCCAGGCTGGCCGCGGTGCGCGCCAGGGTGACCACCAGGCGGGCGTCGTCGACCTGCCCGTCGTAGTACCGGATCGCACCGGTGACGACGTCTGGCCGCAGGCTCGGGAAGAGCCGCCGCGCGCCGTCGCGGGTGAGGTGCTTGTGCAGCGGCATCCCGCGCCCGCCGCCGAACACTCCCGCGAAGGCGTCGTAGGCCGCCACTCCCGCCCCGTAGTACGCGCGCCGCCACGCCCGTGCGGGCAGCTCGCGCACCGAGTGGTCGCCGGGCAGCGGCACGAGGATCGGCACCGGCCGCACGAGGTGCGGCGCCAGCCGGGTGGCGAGCAGGCCACGCTCGGTGAGCGCCTCGTGCACGAGCCCGAACTCGAGCTGCTCCAGGTACCTCAGCCCACCGTGGATCAGCTTGCTCGATCGGCTGGACGTGCCCGCGGCGAGGTCGCGCGCTTCGACGAGGGCCACCTTGAGCCCGCGCGCCGCCGCGTCGACCGCCGCACCGGCACCGGTCACACCACCGCCGATGACGAGCACGTCGAAGCGCTCAGACTGGAGCCGGCGCAGGTCAGCGGCCCGGCGAGCCGGGGAGAGCTGGCCAGCGACGTTTCGAGATACGGCTGGATCACGCACCCCACCACGGTATCCGTAGTCTGTCGGGCATGAGGAGCAGTCCCGGCTCGGTGGTCGCGGCTGTGCTGGTGGGGCTGTGGGCGGTGGGCGTGACGGTGGTCACGCAGACGGTCGGCTGGCTGATCGACCAGGTGCTGCTGGTCTCGGGATTTGCCACCCCCGGCTGGATGTGGCCGTTCATCGGTGTCGTCAACGCGGTGCTGGTCGGCGTCCCAGCCGCTCTTCTCGCCGCGATCCCGCAGGGGACGGCCGTGCGCTCGGCGGGCCGCGCCTGGCTGGCGGGTGCGGCGGCGCTCGGCGGCCTCGGGCTGCTCCGCGCGGTACCCATGCCACAGAACGAGATCTACCTCGCCGCGCTCGCGCTGCTGGCGCTGGTCGGCGCGGTCGCGATGCGCAGGCCGCGGCCGGAGATCTCCCTGCCGGCCGTGGCCGGCGGGCTGGCGATGCTGCTGCCGTGGTTCTGGACCGGCGCTCTCGGCGGCGCGCTGGAGACGACCGTCGCGGTGGCCGCGGCGGTCGCGGTGGGCTGGTTCGCCGCCAGCGTGCTCGACGGCGCCTACCAGGGCGTCTTCCTCAGCGGCCTGGTCGCGGGCGTCGCGCTGCTGCTGATCGCCGCCGGCGTCGGCCAGAGCGGCGCGCAGCTCGCCGCGATGCTCGTGCTGCCGCCGCTCGGCTTCGCGGCCGCCGCGCTCCGGCAGGCATGGGCGCTCGTCGCGCTCGCGGCCGTCGGCCCGCTCGCCTTCGTCGACCCGGAAGAGATCAGTCTGCTGCTCAGCACGAGCCGGGACCAGCCGGTCTGGAGCGCCATCGCCGCCGCCTGCTCGCTCGCCGTCGCGGTCCTACTAGCCATCCTGTACGCCTCGACGCGCCGCCTGCGGCCCCGGCGATGGGTCGCGGCGGCGGCGACCGTCGTGGTGGCCCTGGCCGGGGGCGCGGTATACATCGGGCTCGGCCAGCCTGGCCTGTACGGTGAGCGACTCTTCGTAATCATGAAGTCGCAGGCCGACCTGAGCGGCGTCGCCGGCACCCGCGACGCCCGGGTCGCCGAGGTGCACCGCCGCCTCGTCGCGCACGCCGAGCAGACGCAGGACGACCTGCGCGCCGATCTCGACCGCTGGCGCCTCGACTACACGCCGTACTACCTGGTCAACGCCGTCGAGGTCAGCGGTGGCCAGGCGGTGCGCGGCTGGCTGTCCCGCCGTGACGACGTCGACCGGGTGCTGCTCAGCCAGCGGCTGCGCCCGCTGCCCGCCGAGCAGGGCGTGCACCGCGGCGACGACGCGGCACCGACCACCCCACCGTGGAACATCACGATGCTCGGCGCCGACCGTGTCTGGTCCCAGCTCGGCGTGACCGGCTCGGGTGTCGTGGTGGGCACGTCCGACTCGGGTGTGGACGGTCAGCACCCGGCGCTGTCGAGCGGGTACCGGGGCGGCGCCGACTCCTGGTACGACCCGTGGAACAGCACCGGCACGCCCACCGACCGGGGCGGCCACGGCACCCACACGCTCGGCTCCGCCGTCGGCCGTACGGTCGGCGTTGCCCCCGGCGCGCAGTGGGTGGCCTGCGCCAACCTCGACCGCAACCTCGGCAACCCCGCCCGGTACCTGGACTGCATGCAGTTCATGCTGGCGCCGTTCCCGCTGGGCGGTGACGCGTTCGCCGACGGGCGGCCGGAACGGGCCCCGCACGTGCTGACCAACTCGTGGGGCTGCCCGCCGATCGAGGGCTGCGACACCGGAGCGCTGAGCGCCGCGACCGCCGCCTTCGAGGCGGCTGGGGTCTTCTTCGTGGCCGCCGCGGGAAACACCGGCCCGAGCTGTGACTCGATCGACGATCCGCCCGCCCCGTACGCCGACGTGCTCACAGTCGGCGCGGTCGACGAGGACCGCGCGGTGACCAGCTTCTCCAGCCGCGGTCCCGCCAGGACGGGCGCGTCCAAACCCGACGTGGTGGCCCCGGGCAACGACGTGCTCTCGGCGATGCCCGGCGGCGGGTACGCCCGGCAGAGCGGCACCTCGATGGCGACCCCGCACGTGGCCGGCGTCGTGGCGCTGATTTGGTCGGCGAACCCGGCGCTGGTCGGTGACCTCACGCGCACGCGCCAGATCCTGCGCGACACCGCCACCGACGCCACCCTCGGCGACGCCACCGACGACTGCGGCAATCCCGCCAACCTGACCGGTGCGGGCCTGGTCGACGCGTACGCCGCCGTGCGCGCCGCTCAGGCCGCCCGCTAGGGTCCACCACCGTGGACTTCTCGATCACGCCCTTGACCGACGAAGACGTGCCTCGCGTCATCGAGCTGTGCCGCACGGCCCTCGACCTGCGGGAAGACGCCGTCGAGGCGCGGCAGATCGTCACGCGCCTGCGCGAGCAGGCCGGCACGGGCTTCGTGGCGACCGTCGACGGCTCAGTTGCCGGCGTGGTGCTCGGATCAATCGCACATCGGGACAAATCCGTCGGTCACATCGACCTGGTGGCGGTACGGCCGGACGCCCGGCGCCGGGGCCTCGGGCGAGCGCTGATCGGGCGGGCCGAGGCGTCACTGGCCGGGCTGGGCGCGGCCGAGGTGCTGCTGGCCGGTAACCCGCCGTACTACGCCTGGCCGGGCATCGACGTCCGGTACACGCCGGCGGTGTGCGCGGCGATGGCGCTGGGGTACGAGCAGGACCGCACGGCGTGGAACATGACCGCCGACCTGTCGTACGACGAGTCCCCCGCGCTGCGCCCGACCGGGCCGGCCGAGCAGCGGCTGGCCGGCGAGGGCGTCACGGTACGCCGCGCGACGCCCGACGACGCGAACGCGCTGGTGGAGTTCGCGCGGAGCACATTTGGGGCGTCCTGGGCGGGCGAGGTCGCGCACTCGATCGACCGCGAGGGCGCCGGCCTCCACCTGGCTGTCCGGGGCGAGGGCGAGATTCTCGGGTTCGCCGCGTTCGGATCGTCCCGCCCGAGCTGGTTCGGGCCGATGGGCACCGCACCCACCGCACAGGGACTAGGCATCGGAGGCGTACTGCTGCGCCGTTGCCTGCGCGAACAGCACGATCTCGGCATCACCCGCAGCCAGATCGGCTGGGTGGGCCCCGTGCCGTTCTACGCCCGCAACGCCGGCGCATGGATCGAGCGAGTGTTCTTCCTGTACCGCAAACAACTCTAGCCCCGCCCTCTCCGCCCCTCTGCCCGTCGATCAAGGGCAAATGCACGTGGTTCGATCTCTTTTCCACGTGCGCTTGGCCCTGATCGATAGAGATCTCCTTGATCGACGCGGCGTGCACGAGGTGCGCCGCGCGGATCACCGGCGCCGGGCGGGCGAGGACCCGCACCGCGCACGGTCGCCGCGGCGCGCCCTCCATGTGCCGTCCATCACCGGCGCCCGCAGGCAGTTTCCCGGAACTGCGCCCTGACGGAGGATTGAAGGCCGCAAGCCAGAAACCTGCGCCCTACGGGCTGGTGAAGGCCGGAATCCGGAACTGCGCCCTCACGGAGTGATGACGGCCGCAATACCGCCAGGCCTGCGCGCTCCGCCGACGGGGCCCGGCACAGCCAGGGCGGCCAGGCGGTGCGACGCGGCCGTACGCCGCAGCCCGACGCGCGATGCCGGCGCGCGATGCCGGCAGCCCGCGCCCGGGCCGCGATCAAGGAGATCGGCATCGATCAAGGGCAAATGCACGTGGAAAAGAGATCAAAGCACGTGCGTTCGGCCTTGATCGACGAGGAGGGGCGGGACGCACGTGCGTCGGCCTTGATGGACGAGGAGGGGCGGGACGCGGACGCGGGGTGGTGAATGGGACGAGGGGAGCGGAAGGGATGTCCGGGTGGATAGTCGCGTTTCACCGCAGGCTCCGCCAGGTGGCTCATACGGTGTCGTATGGAAGGAGGAGATCATGGCCAAGGACAAGCGACCAAAGGACGATCTCCGTACGACAGCGAAGTCGCGCATGGCGCACATGCCCGCCGAAACAGCTGGTGGCACGCCCGACGAGCAGGCCACGGCGAATCGGCGCGACATGGACGCCAGACGCCCGATGGAGCGGATGGACCCGATGACCGACGAGCCGGTGGCGGCGCCCGACGTGCCGGCGCGGGAGCGGCAGACGATGACCAGGGCTGACAAGCAGCGCAACCAGCCCAGACGCTAGAAACGCGCACGAATAAGGGGCGAGCCGAACGGCTCGCCCCTTATTCGTCAGTGAAGGGATGGACTAGAAGTCCATGTCCCCGCCGCCCGGGGCGGCCGGGGCCTTCTCCTTCTCCGGCTTGTCCGCGACCACAGCCTCGGTGGTCAGGAACAGGGCCGCGATCGAGGCCGCGTTCTGCAGCGCCGAGCGGGTCACCTTGGCCGGGTCGATGATGCCGGCCGCCAGCAGGTCGACGTAGTCGCCGGTGGCGGCGTTGAGGCCGTGGTTGACCTCCAGGTTGCGCACCTTCTCCACCACGACGCCGCCCTCGAGGCCGGCGTTGACGGCGATCTGGCGCAGCGGGGCGTCAAGCGCGATCTTCACGATCTGCGCGCCGGTCGCCTCGTCGCCAACCAGGTCGAGCTTGTCGAAGGCGGACTTGCCGGCCTGTACGAGCGCGACACCACCACCGGGGACGATGCCCTCCTCGACGGCGGCCTTCGCGTTGCGCACCGCGTCTTCGATGCGGTGCTTGCGCTCCTTGAGCTCGACCTCGGTGGCCGCGCCGACCTTGATCACCGCGACACCGCCGGCGAGCTTGGCCAGCCGCTCCTGGAGCTTCTCCCGGTCGTAGTCCGAGTCGCTCTTCTCGATCTCGGCCCGGATCTGGTTGACCCGACCCTGGATCTGCTCCTGGTCACCGGCGCCGTCCACGATCGTGGTCTCGTCCTTGGTGACCACGACCTTGCGGGCCCGGCCCAGCAGGTCGAGCGTGGCGGCGTCGAGCTTGAGGCCGACCTCTTCGCTGACGACCTGGCCACCGGTCAGGATCGCGATGTCGGTCAGCATCGCCTTGCGGCGGTCACCGAAGCCGGGAGCCTTGACGGCAACCGACTTGAAGGTGCCGCGCACCTTGTTGACCACCAGGGTCGCCAGGGCCTCGCCCTCGACGTCCTCGGCGATGATCGCCAGCGGCTTACCCGACTGCATGACCTTCTCGAGGATCGGCAGCAGGTCCTTCACCGAGGCAATCTTGCTGTTCACGATCAGGATGTAGGGGTCGTCGAGGACCGCCTCCATCCGCTCCGCGTCGGTCCAGAAGTACGGCGAGATGTACCCCTTGTCGAAGCGCATACCCTCGGTGAGCTCAAGCTCCAGGCCGAAGGTGTTGCTCTCCTCGACGGTGATGACGCCTTCCTTGCCGACCTTGTCCATCGCCTCGGCGATGATCTCACCAACGGTCGCGTCACCAGCGGAGATCGACGCCGTCGAGGCGATCTGCTCCTTGGTCTCGACGTCCTTGGCGATCTTCGCCAGCTCCTCCGCGACGTTGGCGACGGCCGCCTCGATGCCCCGCTTCAGGGCCATCGGGTTGGCGCCGGCCGCCACGTTGCGCAGACCTTCGCGGACCAGCGCCTGGGCCAGGACGGTCGCCGTCGTCGTGCCGTCACCGGCCACGTCGTCGGTCTTCTTCGCGACCTCCTTGACCAGCTCGGCGCCGATCTTCTCCCACGGGTCTTCGAGCTCGATCTCCTTGGCGATGCTCACACCATCGTTGGTGATGGTCGGCGCGCCCCACTTCTTCTCGAGCACGACGTTGCGGCCCTTCGGGCCCAGCGTCACCTTTACAGCGTCGGCGAGGGTGTTCATGCCCCGCTCGAGGCCGCGGCGCGCTTCCTCGTCGAACGCGATCATCTTGGCCATACGGCGTTGTCCTCCAGGCTGGACATCCAGTGCGCCCCAAGCCTGTTGGCTCGAAGCGCGCACCTTCGAAAGGTCACCGCCTGGCGGCGGTGACGCTTCGTAGGCCGGGCCGGATAGCCCGCGACGACCGGCCCCGTGTCGCGTCTCCGCGACCGTGGGCCCCACCGTCCCGACCTTTGGCACTCACACACCGCGAGTGCCAATCACCTGTTTAGCACTCTGCCCTGGCGAGTGCAAGCGAAGTCGGTGAACGGGAAGCCAAGCTCCGGTGAGCGCGGGCGGCTTCCGAGCGCGCGAACAACCCGAGCGCAACGAGGGCACCAGACTCAGAAAGCCGCGAGGCGGGGCCGAATGTCGGTGCCCCGCCTCAACGCGTTTTCGACCGGTGGACTTAGGCGATAAGGCGAACTTTCTCCGCCTGCGGACCCTTCTGGCCCTGCGCGATCTCGAACTCCACGCGCTGACCGTCGTCCAGTGCCTTGTAGCCGTCCATCTCGATCGCCGAGAAGTGGACGAAGACGTCCTGCCCGCCGTCGACCGCGATGAAGCCGTAGCCCTTTTCGCTGTTGAACCACTTGACGGTGCCCTGTGCCACGGTGCACTTCCCTCACTTCGATGGTGCTGGGTCTTCGACAACCCCCGGTTGAGGCGTTCCCTAACCGGGGCCGCCGATCCGTGGTCCGGGGTGGTCCGTCGAACACAGCGGCCGAAATCGCACGCTACACGAGGACACCCTCCTGCGCACTACCCCAAACCGGACACCGTGGTCGTGACCCGGCATCCTGCCTGCGCCCACCAGGGCACCTGTCTCGTTGAGCAATCCGTGTCCACACCATCGATCGCGCGCATCGGCCGGCACCGCGCCGGACGGCACCGCGCTCACGGGCTGCGCCCCACTCACCGGGCGTTCGCGTGCCTCGGCATCGCGGTCGCGGGCGCGGCGGCGCTGGTCACGGCCGTCGATATCGGCGACCACCAGCCACAGCGGGCCAGCAGCAGACCACATCGGACGGAGATCACGAAACCGCCGGCACCGCGCACGGTCGCTCTCCATTCCGGACCGGTGTACATCGACAGTGCCGGCTTTCTCTCCTGGGCGTTGCTCGACAGGCGTACCGGGCAGATCAGCGGCTCGTCCAACCTGGCCGCGCCCAGCGACACCATGTCGATGGTCAAGTCTTGGATCGCGGCGGACTATCTGCGCCGCGCCACCGAGCGGGGCCTCAGGCCAGAGCAGACCCGGATGCGCCAGCTCACCATCATGATCCGCGACAGCGACAACGTGTCCGCGCAGACCATCTTCCAGGAGTTGGGGCGGCGCGCCTCGATCGTCCGGCTCATCAAGATCTGTGGGCTGACCGACAGCCGCCCCTACGGCGACTGGTGGAGCAACACGACGGTGTCCGCCCGCGACGTGGTCCGGATCGGAGTCTGCCTGGCCGACGGGCGGGCCGCCGGTCCACGGTGGACACCCTGGCTGCTGGAGCAGATGCGCCACGTGCGCGGCGTGGGCGACTTCGGCGTACGCAACGCCCTCCCGGCGCGCATCGCCACCACCGTCGCCATCAAGAACGGTTGGCTCCTGCGCGACGAGGACCGCCTGTGGCACATCGCGTGCCTCGCCATCGGTGACGGCTGGGTGCTCGGCGTTCTGGCCCGCTATCCGGGACGGCTCGGATTCGAATACGGCACCGATCTGTGCCGGCAGGTCGGCGAGCAACTTGTGTCTCCCGTCTAGCGGGGTCCCCGCGGAAACGTGAGCGCGGCGAGCGTTTCGTGGGGTGCTCTAGGGTGACGGGGTGACTACTCCAGCACCGGTGCGCCGGATCCGGGCGGAAGACGCCGCGCGCATGCGCGCCCTCCGGCTGGAGATGCTCGCCGACGCGCCGCTGGCGTTCCTGGAGACGATCGCCGACGCCGCGGCCCGCCCACACGGCGAGTTCACCGCGCGGGTGGCCCGCAACGCGAGCGGCGACGACTGCGCGCAGTTCGTGGCCGACGCCGGTGGGCGGCTGGTCGCACACGCCGGCGGCATCGCGTCGCCCGACGACCCCAAGGTCACCGTGGTCTTCGCGGTGTACGTGACGCCGGCCTACCGGGGCACCGGCGTGCTCGCCGATCTGGTCGACGGCGTGGCCGAGTGGTCGCGCGCGGCCGGCCGGCCCGAGCTGCTGCTCGAAGTGGTGGTCGGCAACGACCGCGCGCTGCGGGCGTACGAACGGCTGGGTTTCGTCGACACCGGAGTCCGGCTGCCGCACCCGACGATCGCGGTGCTGACCGAGCTCCAGATGAGCCGCGCGGCCTGAAATCAGGCGTGCCGGCGCGACTGGACGATCCGGAAGCGGCTGGCCACGTACGCGCCGTCGGTGAGCGCCGCGTTCGCCGCCGGGTTCGCCCCGCTGGCGTGGAAGTCCGAGAACGCCGCCGACTGGTTCACGAAGACCCCACCGGTGAGGTTGCACGACAGGTGGACGCCGACCTCCAGCGCCGCGGCCTCGGTCGCGTCGAGCACCTTCTCGTCGGTGGAGTACACCCCGGCGGTGAGCGCACCGTGCTCGCCCACCGTGGCCCGGAAGATCTCCAGGCTGTGCGCCGTCGAATCGGTGCCGATGACGAACGAGATCGGCCCGAACCACTCCCGCTCGTACGTCTCCGCGTCACCGGCGGAGAGCCGCACGACGGTTGGGGTGCGCACGACGGCGCCCTCGAATGCCGGGTGCTCGACCGGGTGGGACTCCAGCACCGGCTCGCCGACCGAGCGCACCTCTTCGAGCCGGGCCAGCACCCCGTCGTTGACGATCGCGCCCGTCAGCTCGACCGCGCGACCCGGGTCGCCGGTCAGCTTGCCCACCACGCCCGCGATGCCGGCGGCCACGTCGTCGAGGCTCTTGTGCCCCTGGTCCGTGGTGATGCCGGCGGCGGGCACGAGGATGTTCTGCGGCGTGGTGCACATCTGTCCGCTGTAGAGGGTCAGCGAGAAGCCGATGTTGCGGCACATGCCGGCGAAGTCGTCGGTGGAGTCGACGACGATCGTGTTGACGCCGGCCTTCTCCGTGTAGACGGCGGCTTGGCGTGCGTTCTGCTCCAGCCAGTCGCCGTACGCGGTCGAGCCGGTGAAGTCGATGATCCTGACCTCGGGCCGCAGGGCCAGCTTGGACGCCAGCGCCTCGCCCGGCTCCTCGACGGCGAGCAGCACGAGGTTGGGGTCGAAGCCGGCCTCGGCGAGCACCTCGCGGGCGTACTTGACGGTGACGGCGAGCGGCAGCACCGCGCGCGGGTGTGGCTTTACCACCACCGGATTCCCCGTGACGAGCGAGGCGAACAGGCCCGGATACGAGTTCCAGGTGGGGAACGTGTTACAGCCCACGACAAGCGCCACGCCCCGCGGCACCACGTGGAAGGTCTTGGTCATCCGGAGCGGCTCGCCCTTGGCCGGCTTTTCCCACTCGGCCGTCGCGGGGTGCCGGGTCATCTCGGCGTACCCGTAGGCGATCGCTTCGAGGGCCCGATCGAGCGCGTGCGCCCCACCCGCCTGGAACGCCATCACGAACGCCTGCCCGCTGGTGAACTGCACCGCGTTGGCGAGCTCGAAGATGTGTGCGTGCAGCCGGGCGAGGATCTCCATGCATACACCGGCGCGCACCTGTGGCCCAGCGTCGCGCCACGCCGGCAGGGCGGCGGTCGCGGCGGTCAGCAGCGCGTCAGGGCCGGCGTGCGGGTAGGTCACGCCCAGCTCCACGCCGAATGGGCTGGCCTCGGTGGCCACCCACCCGTCGGTGCCGGGCTGGTCGAGCGGGAAACGCTGGTGCAGGTAGCCGCGGAAGGCGGCCTCACCGTCGGCGGCGGCGGTCTCGCCGTACACGCGGGGACTGGGCGACTCGGGGTAGGCCGACCAGTAGCCGCGCTCAGCTATCGCCGTCAGCGCCCGCGAGAGGGTGTCGGCGTGCTTGTCGTACAGATGATGCGGGGTCTCCGTCATGCCCGTCATCATGCCGCAGAAACGGTGGGATGCTCAGAGCTATGCCCGCGTGGCCTCTGATCCGCACCACCCTGACCTGGATCAACGGCACCTCACTGGCCGCCGTGCTGATCTGCGCGGTCACCCGCACCCGCCTGACCCGGGGGTCCGGCGGCGTGTTGGTGGCACACGGGTATCGCCTCAAGGTGCCCAAGCAAAGCTGCTTCACGGTCGGCTCGGTGGTCTTCACCAAGCGTCCCGCCGAGTGGCTGCTGGACCCGGAGCGCGCCGAGCTTCTGCACCACGAGACCCGGCACGTCGCCCAGTACGCCGTGCTCGGCCCCGTCTTCTGGCTGGCGTACGCCGCCGCCTCCGGCTGGTCGTACCTGCTCACCGGCGCGTACGGCAGCCGCAACTTCTTCGAGCGGCACGCGGGGCTCGCGGCCGGCGGCTACCGCGAGCTTCCGCTGCGCCCATGGGCGACCCGGTTCACACGGAGAGCTGCCAGTTCTGCCAGCCATCCACCGGACGGAAACCCATCGCCTCATTGATCGAGATCATGTGGTCGTTGACGCCGGCGTTCCAGGTGTCGATGACCCGCAGCTCCGGCTCGTGCGCCAACGCGAACCGCAGGTTCTCCACCTTCACGAGCGCGCCCAGCCGGTGACCGCGATGGTTGGGCTCGACGAGGGTGATCTGCTGGAACGCGTGCCAGGTGAGGTCGCCTGAGTCGATCGTGGTGAAGGCGACCAGCCGCCCGCTCTCGTCGTGGCGCGCGCCGGCGTTGTACTGCCGCCGCCCGCGGGCCGACTTCACCGCCTCGTTGGCCCGGACGCGGGCGGCGTCGATCTTCTCCGCCTCCCACTCCAGCTCACCCATGGGCGCGTCCGACAGCAGGCGGCCGTCAAGGTACGCGACGTCGTCGATGAGATCGTCGGGCGTCGCGTCTCGCCACAGGACGAGGGAATAACCGGCTGACTTGGCGCGCGCCGCCGCGAGCATCGCATCGAGCGCCTCGTGGTCCAGTGTGGTGACATCGAGCCGCCGTCGAACCTCCTGGAGCGCGGGCTTGGCACCCATCGCCTCCGCGAACGCCCCACCGGCTGGGTCGCGGGCCACACCGCCGGGAAGAGGCTCCAGCGCCATGCCCGCGATCCGCTTACGGCCGAGACCGCGGGCCACGCCCATCGCGTACTCGAACAGGGCCCGCCCGACGCCGCGCCGCCGGTGGTCGGGGTGTACCGCGAGTTCGAGCTCGGCGTTTTCGAGGTTGTCGAGCTGCGGTAGCCCGATCTCCACGTATCCGGCGGGCACGCCGTCGAGGTACGCCAGGGCGTGTTGGAAGCTGTTGCCCGGCCAGGGATGGCGGAGCATCCCGAAGAACCGTTTCTCGGTCATCGGCGGGAAGTCTGGGATGTCGGCGGCGACCGCCGCCGCCATGATCTCGCACGCCTTGTGGGCGGCTGCGTCATCGGCGGGGTCGAGTGGCGTGACGGCGATGTCCATGCTCACGAGGGTCTCGCCTGAGCCGACTGTTCGCGACCGAATTAGTCCGAGGAGGAGGTGGCTTAACAGTTTGGTCGGGAGGGACGGACGCACAGCGCCTCCGGCGCTGGGACGTTAGAACTACGAAAGCCTACGGCGACCGCCCTCCCGCACGGAGCATCCTGCGTCGTCCCGATGGCGCCGTCAAGTCCTCTGAGCGGTGTTTCTCCACGGACGGCAAATTCATGGCTACGGAATGCAACTCCCATCCCGGTGACTCCGCGTCCACCTGCCGGTTGCACTAATGCAGCAGGCCAGCCTCACGGGCGCCGCGCAGCGAGGGCTTGATCCGGTACGTCGGGCCGACCTGAGCCGCGACCGCGTCGAGGGTCTTGAGCCCCTCGCCGGTGTTGTAGACGACGGTCTCGGCCTCCGGGTCGAGCTTGCCCGACTCGACCAGTTTGCGCAGGACGGCCACGGTCACGCCGCCGGCCGTCTCCGCGAAGATCCCGGTGGTGCGGGCGAGTTGGCGGATGCCGTCCCTGATCTCGTCGTCGTCGGCGTAGTCCATCCAGCCGCCGGTGCGCCGCACCGCCTCCAGGGCGTACAGGCCAGCGGCCGGGTCGCCGATGTTGAGCGACTTGGCGATGCCGGTCGGCTTCACCGGGGTGATCTCGTCGACACCGCGGTGCAGCGCGTCGGCGATCGGGTTGCAGCCCAGCGACTGGGCGCCGAAGACCCGCCACCCGTTGGCCGGCGCCTCGACGAGGCCGATCTCCACCAGCTCGCTGAACGCTTTGTCGATCTTGGTGAGCAGCTCGCCACTGGCCATCGGGATGACCACCTGCTCGGGGAGTCGCCAGCCGAGCTGCTCGGCCACCTCGTACCCGAGGGTCTTGGAACCCTCCGCGTAGTACGGCCGGACGTTCACGTTGACGAACGCGGTGTCTTCGAACTCGTCGGTCTCCACGAGCTCGCTGCACAGGCGGTTGACGTCGTCGTACGAGCCGTCGATGGCCACCAGGTCGCCGCCGTACACCGCGGTCGTGATGATCTTGCCCGGCTCAAGGTCGCCCGGGATGAAGACGATCGACGGGACGCCCGCGCGCGCGGCGTGCGCGGCCACGGAGTTCGCGAGGTTACCGGTGGAGGCGCAGGCGAACCGCGAGAAGCCGAGCCCGCGTGCCGCGGTCAGCGCCGCCGACACGACCCGGTCCTTGAAGGAGTGGGTCGGGTTGGCGCTGTCGTCCTTGACCCACAGCGGCCCGCGTACGCCAAGCTCGGCGGCGAGGGCGGGCGCGGCGACCAGGGGCGTGAAGCCGGGATCGAGCGTCACCCGGGTGGCCGGGTCCTGCCCCGCGGGCAGCAGCGCGGCGTACCGCCAGATGCTCTTCGGACCGGCCTCGATCTGCGCCCGCGTCACCCGCGCGAGCGCGGCCTGGTCGTAGCCCACCTCCAGCGGGCCGAAACACTCGTAACAAGCGTGCTGCGCGACGAGGGGGTACTCAGCACCACAGCCGCGACAGACGAGCGCGCGGGCGGGGCTGGGCGGTACGTGGGTGTCGGTGACCGGAGCGCCGAGAGTCGACGTCATAGCGAGGCCCTTCTCTCATCTTTCCCAGCGCCGCACCGTGCGGCCGGGGACGGAATTGGCACCTGCCACGCGTGGCCTCGTCGTCGAGTCACATGCGCGGTGGTTGCCGGGGCGTCATCGGGCCGTGTCCCTCAGCCCCTCTGGATGAGGTGTTCAGTTGTGGTGCAAGTGTAACGGCCGCTTGACCCGGCCGGGCTTTCTCAGTGATGCCGATCACGCTATGAGACGACGTCCTTACGCGTGAAGCGCCAGAAGGCCAGCGACCAGAATATCGTCGCGTACGCCACCGCTGAGATGGTGCCCTTGACGATGTCATCGGACTGCACCGGCGTCGAGAGCATTCCCAGCCAGGCATCGCCGTAGTGGGTCGGCAGCAGGTTGCGCAGCCCGCCCAGCGCCGTGATCTGGTCGAGGATGCTCGACACGATGAAGAGCAGCACGGCCCCGCCCACCGCGCCCAGCGGCGCGTCGGTCGACACCGACAGCAGGAACGCCAGCCCGGCCACGACGAGCAGCCCCACCGCCAGGTACCCGAGGATGCCGAGCAGCCGCAGCAGGCCCTCCCCGGCCGGGATGTCGGCGGCCACCGTGCTGCGCAGCGGATCCCAGCCGTACCGAAGCGTGCCGATCAGCAGAGCGGTGCCGGCGAGCGTCAGCAGGGCGACCGCCGAGTAGGCGAGCGCCACGACCAGCTTGACCGCGAGCAGCCGCGCCCGCGGCACGGGCACCGCCAGCAGGTACCGCAGGCTCCCCCAGCTCGCCTCGCTGGCGATCGTGTCGCCGCAGAAGAGGGCGACGACGACGGTCAGCAGGAAGCCGGCCGATACGAAGAGGGTGAAGAGCGTGAAGTTGAGCCCACCGCTGGTGGCCAGCTCGACCAGGCTCGAAAACTCGCCCCCGCCGTTGTCGTCGTCACCGGTACCCCCGAACTGGAACGCCGCCAGGATGACCAGTGGCAGCAGCACCACGAACGCGAGCGCTAGCTGCGTGCGCCGGCGAGACGCCTGCCGGCGCCATTCGCTCCGGATCGTCAGGGTGCGACCGGGCCGGTAGCCGGTCGCCGCGCCATCGAGTACCGCCATCACCGGTCACCGCTTCCCCGGGTCTCGGAGCCCACCAGGGCCAGGAACGCGTCTTCGAGCCGCCGCCGCGGCACCACCCGGTTGACCCCGACGCCGGCGCGGACCAGCTCGGCCACCACCTCGCTGCGTGGGCTGCCGTCGATGTCGACCACCAGGCCGCCGTTGCCGTCCCACGCCACCGAACGCACCCCGTCGAGCCGGTCCAGCACCGCCTCGGCGGCGTCGACATCGGTCACGTCGAACTGGACGGTCGGCGAATCGCCCACGATGTCCTCCACCGGGCCGGACGCCACGATCTCGCCCTTGTTGACCACCACCGCGTGGGTACAGGTCTGCTCCACCTCGGCCAGCAGGTGGCTGGAGACCAGCACCGCCCGGCCGTCCGTGGCGTACCGCTTGAGCACCCGGCGCATCTCCGCGATCTGCGGTGGATCCAGCCCGTCCGTCGGCTCGTCGAGCACCAGCAGCTCGGGCAGGCCCAGCATGGCCTGTGCGATCGCGAGGCGCTGCTTCATGCCGTGGCTGTACTTGCGCACCTTGCGGTGGATCGAGTCACCGAGCCCGGCGATCTCGACGGCCTCGTCGAAGTGGGCGTCCGCCAGAGGGCGGCCGGTGGCCCGCCAGTACGCCTTCAGGTTCTCGACGCCATTGAGGTGCGGCAGGAAACCGGGCCCCTCGACGAGCGCGCCCAGCCGGGACAGCACCGGCGAGCCCGGCACCAGGCGGTGGCCGAAGACGTAGATCTCGCCACCACTTGGCTGGGTCAGGCCCATCAGTACCCGAAGCGTGGTGGTCTTGCCGGCGCCGTTCGGCCCGAGCAGGCCCACGACCTGCCCGCGCTCGACCGTGAAGTCGACGTCGGACACCGCGACGAAGCCGTCCGCGTACTCCTTGCGCAGATGGTCGACGACGAGCGGCGTGTCCGCGTACTCCTCGCGGACGGAGGTGTCGGTGCGGCGATGCCTGCGCCGCGCGATCGCCACGACCACCGCCAGCCCGAGCGCCACCGCCGCGAGCAGCGCGGCGAGCACCCAGCGCCACAGCGCGGCGGTAGTGGCGATCGGCTCCGCCGCCGCGATGGTCGGCAGGGTGACGCTGTCGCCTGCGCCGAGCGCGACGGTGTAGACGGCCGGCTCGACCGGTGTGGCGTAGCCCTGGTCGGAGGTCGCCACTGAGACCCGCAGCGTGTGGCCGGCCTCGATCCGGCGCACGATCGCCGGCAGCGTGACCGTGATCGGCTGCGCCTCGGCGATGGTGGTGGGTAGCCCGGTCAGGCGAACCGGGGCGATGAGGCCGCTGGGCAGCGTGGCCGTCCCATTCGGATCGACGTCGTACAGCTTGACGAAGACCACCGCCTCGCCGCTCGGGGACGCCGCCCGGATCGACACGGTCGGCGAGCCCGCCACGTCGATCGCCGCGGCCAGAGGCTCGGACTCGAAGTGCGTGTGCTGGCCGGGCAGGTCCATAGCCACCCCGGCCACCGACGCCAATCCACCGAACGAGCCTGCCCCGGGCAGCGTGGAGATGGCGGCGGGGTTGCCGCCGGGCGGGTTGGCGATGAGCTGCGGCGGCCCGGCCAGCGCCACCTGCCGCGTGGCGGTGCCACCGAGACCGGGGTACCGGTCGACCGAGAACCCGTTCGTGACGAGGCCCCGGTCGAGCGCGTTGAAGCCGGCGACCCGCGACCAGGTGAAGCTGTTGGACGGCGCGTCGCCCTCGCCCTTGACGTAGTGGTCGAGCCACTGCGCGGTCAGGAACCGCATTCGGTCCCGGTCGCTCGCGGGGCCCTCGCCGCCGTCGTGGCCGCCGGTGAACCAGGCGACCCGCACCGGGGTGCCGGTGGCGGCGATGCCCCGCGCGTTGGCGTCCGCCTCGGCGAGCGGGAAGAGGCTGTCGGCCTCGCCCTGGATGAGCAGGGTCGGCGCCTTGATCCGGTCGAGCACGGGCGCCGGGCTGGAGCGGCGCAGCAGCTCGACGCCCTCGGTCGTCGCCCGGCCGGTGGTGGCCATCGCGAGGTACGCCTGGCAGACATCCGGGGCGAACCGCCCGCAGGTCGGGTCGCCCGTGGTGCCGCCGAAGAAGTAGCCGGCCCAGCCCTTCTTGAACACGCCGTCGACGTTCTGCTGGCCGGTCGACTGCGGCAGGAAGGAACGGGACAGGTCGTTCCACGTGATCATCGGGACGATCGCGTCGACCCGCGGGTCCTGCGCGGCGAGCAGCAGGGCGAGCGCGCCGCCGTACGAGCCGCCGACCACGCCCACCTTCGGGTCGTTGGGCGCGTCCTTACCTACCTCCGGTCGCGCGGCCAGCCAGTCGAGCAGGCGCTGCGCGTCGCGTACCTCGTGGTCCGGGCTGTCCAGATGGATCTGCCCGCCGCTGCGTCCAAACCCCCGCGCCGTGTACGCCAGCACGGCGTACCCCTGCTCCGCGAGGTCCTTGGCGTCCTCGGCGACGCTCCGCTTGGTACCGCCGAAACCGTGCG
The DNA here is from genome assembly GCF_036906915.1 of Micromonospora sp. CPCC 206061. Lineage (NCBI taxonomy): Bacteria > Bacillati > Actinomycetota > Actinomycetes > Micromonosporales > Micromonosporaceae > Micromonospora > Micromonospora sp. CPCC 206061. The sequence continues at coordinate 31,065 of NZ_JBAKHX010000017.1, read as the reverse complement.
CCAGCAGCACCGCCGGCACCGGGCCGTCGGCGTCCGCCGGCAGGTACAGCGTGGTGTCCAGGTCGATCGGCTCGTCGCCGTTCGGGCCGGAGCGCACCGTGACCGTGGTGTCCTCGGTGGTGTAGGCCGGCGAGTCCGGCCACGCCACCCAGACCACCGCGCCGGCCACCACGGCAGCGACGGCGACGGCCGCGGGCAGGGCACGGCGGAGCCGCGCCGGAAGGCGTGCGAGCATGCGCAAACGGTACGTCCTTGCTGGGCCCGCAGGCTGAGAGCACTCTCAGGTGCGGGCGCTGCCTCTACGGGATGCCAGCGCGGGCTACTCTCGGCGCGTGGCCGAACGCGATCTCACCCTGACCGCGAGCATGCGTCCAGCGGCGCTGGATGCCCGGCGCGGCATCGTCCGGCTGCATCCGGAGGTCCTGACCGCGCTGGGCCTGCGCCCCGGCGACCCGGTGCACCTCACCGGCCGCCGCGGCACCGCCGGCATCGCCGCCCGCGCCGAGCCCGGAGCCAGCCGGGCGCTGCTCTACGCCGACGACCTCATCCTCGGCAACCTCGGCATCCGCGACGGCGGCCAGATCACGATCACGCCCGCGCCGGTCGTCGCCGCCGGCCGCGTCACGCTCGCCGGCCCGGTGGAGATCGTCGCCGCGGTGTCGCCGGAGATGCTGAGGCTCGCACTCCTCGGCAAGGTGGTCACCGCGGGCGACAACGTGTCGCTGCTGCCGCAAGACGTCGTGCCCCAGTCCGAGGCGCGCACCCTCATCGAGGGGGCGCGGCGCAGCCTCGCCAACACCGTCGGGTACGCGTGGACGAGCACCCTGCTGACCGTCGAGGCGGTCGAGCCGGCGGACGCCGCACTGGTCACAATGGACACCGTGGTCGCCTGGGAGGGCGGCCAGGCTACACACGCACCCGGCACCACACCCGCTGCTGCCTCGGTGGCTCCTACCGCGCCTGCCGTCACCGTCGATGACCTCCCCGGACTCCGCGCCCAGGCTCAGGAGCTGACCGAGCTGCTCGACCTCGGCTTCCACCACAGCGAGGTACTGGGGCGCCTCGGCACCACGGTCTCGCTCGGCGTGCTGATCACCGGCCCGGCCGGCTCCGGGAAGTCCTCGCTCGTCCAGGCGGTCGCCGGGGCGGTCGGCGCGCGGGTCGAGCAGCTGTGGGCACCAGAAATAGCGGCGCTCACCAACAACGACGCCGCCGCCCGGCTCCGCGCGGCAGCCGGCGCCGTGCGGTCCCGCGGTCCGGCGATCCTGCTCATCGCCGACGTCGAGGCGCTCGCGCCGCGCGAGCAGCCCGGTCCACTGTCGACGGTGTTCCGTCAGGTGCTCGCCGAGACGGTACTCGCCGGGGCGGCCGTCATCTGCACGACCAGCCGGCCCGAGTCGGTCGACCCCGCGCTGCGGGCACCCGATCTGCTGGCGGTGCAGCTCGCGGTACCCCTGCCCGACGCGGCCATGCGCCGCGAGCAGCTCACCGTGCTCACCAAGGGCATGCCGCTCGCCGACGACGTCAAGCTCGACGACGTGGCTGGCCGTACCCCTGGCTTCGTAGCCGCCGATCTCGGCGCGCTCGCCCGCGAAGCCGGCGTGCGCGCGGCGCTCCGCATCCGATCCGGCGCGACCGGCGCCTCGCCGGTCGTGACGATGGTCGACTTCGAGGCCGCCCTCGAAGTGGTCCGGCCCACGTCGATGTCGTCGTCCACACTGGAGCTCGCGGCGGTGACGCTCGACGACGTCGGCGACATGGCCGAGGTCAAAGAGGTGCTGACCGAGACCGTGCTGTGGCCACTCACGTACCCCGACACGTTCGCCCGCCTCGGCGTGCAGCCGCCGCGTGGCGTGCTGCTCTACGGCCCGCCCGGCTGCGGCAAGACCTTCCTCGTCAAGGCGATCGCCGGCACCGGCAAGGCCAACGTGCTCTCCGTCAAGGGCGCCGAGCTGCTCTCGAAGTGGGTGGGTGAGAGCGAACGGGCGGTCCGCGAGCTATTCCGCCGTGCTCGGGAAGCCGCGCCCACGCTCGTGTTCCTCGACGAGGTGGACGCCCTGGCACCGATCCGCGGGCAGGCCACCGACGGCGGCACCACCGACCGGGTCGTGGCGGCCCTGCTCACCGAGCTGGACGGCGTCGAGACCCTGCGCAACGTGGTGGTCATCGGCGCTACCAACCGACCCGACCTGGTCGATGCCGCCCTGCTCCGCCCCGGCCGGCTGGAGCGACTGGTCTACGTCCCACCGCCGGACGCCTCGGCGAGAGTGGAGATCCTGCGGGCCTCGTCCCGCAACGTGCCGCTCGCCGACGACGTCGACCTCCCGGCGCTGGCCACGTCGCTCGACGGCTTCTCGGCCGCCGACTGCGCCGCCCTGATACGCGAGGCCGCGCTGGCCGCGATGCGTGAGTCGCTCGAAGCGTCGTCTGTGACGGCGGCACACGTGGCGACGGCCCGCGAGCGCATCCGGCCGTCCCTTGACCCGGGCCAGGTCGCCTGGCTCGAAACCTACGCGACGGCCCGCGAAACCCGGTGAACCCTCGTCCGCGCGGCGCGCTCATCGCGGTCGCGATCGTGGCGTCGGTGCTGCTGTGCGGGTGCGGCGGCCTCTGGGCCGCGTACGCACTGTCCAGCGACGACCCCGCACCGGCCGAGGTGGCCTGCGCGACGCAACCCGGTGACACCTACGGCTACTGCGACCGCCTCGACGAGATCGAGGTCGGCCGCCGGGCGCTCAACGCCGAGCAGTGGGCAGCCGCCTCGGCGGTGGCTCGCTCTATCCGCGAAACCCTGGCCGGCGCTCCCGCCGACGCCCGCCCGAACGGCATCGCCCGCATCCTGCTCGACGCGGGCTACTCGGGCGCGGTGGTCCGCAAGGCCCGCGAGAACGACCCGGCACCGCCCGGCTCAATCGCCTACGGCGTACCGGCCGGCGCCGCCTGCGTCATCGGCTACCGCACGCCCGACGCCAGCGCCAACATCCCCGCCGGCCCCCTCCCCACCCAAACCTGCCTCCTCCCATAACCCCCGCATCGCCCGCTCCGCCCCGCGCCGCCTCTCCTTCGCCGCGCCCGCCCCGCCTCTCTTTCGCCGATCAAGGGCAAACGCACGTGCTTTGATCTCAAATCCACGTGCGTTTGCCCTTGATCGATGCAATCTCCCTTGATCTGTGCCACCGGCGCCGGATGGGGCGCGCCGCAATTTTCGTCAAGAGCTAGCCGCAGACGAAGCCGAGATACTCCACCTCCGACGGCGACAGCGCCGTGCGGTCCAGCGTGCACAGCGCCTCGGCTGCAGGCCGCGCCACCGGATGCCACTCGACAACCTCGGCGACCGCATGGAGCGCCGACTCACGCTCACGCGCGGGGAGCCCAGCCAGCACGAGGTCGGTCAAAGTCACGGTCACGAGCGCGGCCTGCTCGTCAGTGAACGCGCCCAACTGGTCAGTGATCGAGTCGAGCCACCGGTCCTGGTCTGTGCCGGGGGTGCTGGCTCCTGCCAGCATCGCGTCCAGTAGTGCCGGATCCACCACTACTTGCTCCACGGGTATGGCACGCCCGGCGGCCAGGGAATGTGTGTAGCGTTCGCCGCCGCCGGATCGTAATTGGAACTGTCGGGATTGTGCACGCCTCGCGGGTGCAGCCGCCCATCTCGGTCAAAGTAACGCTGCCCTACCTGGAGCCGGTACGTGACCCCGGTGGCGGCATTCGACCCAGGCGGGGCGGTGCCGTCGGGACCGTGCACCCGGAGCCGGTAGGTCTGCCCGTCCTGGGTCCACTTGTATTCGACCCCGTACTGCGCGCCGCCCCCAGAGTGCGGTGTGAGCGTGCGGCTCTGCGCATTCGCCGGCACCAGCGTCATCGGGTTTTCGGGCAGCGGCGCCCCCGGGCTGATGCGCACGCCTGGGCTGGCTCCGACTGTTGGAGCTGGAGTCTGGGTACCGGAACGAGACCTCCGTGCGGCCTCCAACTCCTTCTTGACGTCTGCCGCCAGGCGCGTGATGTCTGCCTGCGCCACCGCTCGGGCGACCGCGCTGAACTGGGCCTGGACAAGATGCGTCCGTGGATTGCGCGATGGTGGGATGACGTATGCGGCCCGGCAGGTCGCGGTCGCGCTGCCGTTGGGCTGCATCGACTTCGTCGTCACGCAATTCGCGATCGGCCGGCCGTCCAGCGTCATCTGGATCGTGATCGACGCGGTGACCGGTTGCCGTACGGCCAGATACTGGCTCGTGGAGTCGACGCGATTGCTGAGCCGGACGTTAGCCGTGCAGCCGGAGGTGGAGCAGGGCGCCAGCGTGATGGAGCCGTTCAAGGAGAAGCGGACCTGAGAGTCCACCGAGTTCTTCAGTTCGCGGATCTTCTGGTCCAGTCGGCTGTAGAAGTCCTCGATTTCGGTGTTGGACAGACCACTCAGGTCGAACTGAAAGCCCGCGTCTCCCGGCGCACGTACCTCATGGAAGGTGCCTTGCCCACGCCGCACACCAGTGGTCTGGTAACCACTGGGCTGCGCGGACGCGGTCTCCATGCCGGGCGATGTGATCCGCAGGATGCGCTTCGGAGGATCGGCGCTGACATACACCACCAGGTCGGATGTACGCACCGCACGAGCCCGCACCCCGTCGATCGTGGTTTCAGGCCCGACGCGGGTCTCGCCGCGGTCAGCCGCCCAGTCGAGCTGCCCGGCGAGCGCCGCCGGGGCGAGCATCTTGGCGAAATCGAAGCCGAACTCGTCCGGTGTGATCTTGACCCACTGCTTGCCGAACTCGGCCAGCACGTCGCTCGGCGTACCGCGCGAACGCCAGTACGCCTGGTCGGCGCGGACGAAGGTGCGGCCGCCAGCGGCCAGCAGCTCGACCTTGCGACCAGAAACGGTAAGTGTGGCCAGCGTCGCGCCCTTCGGCGATACGCGTACATCGACGGGTATCTGGCGGCGACGGTCGTCGATGACGAAGCCGGTGTACCGCGTGGCCGAGACTTGCGAGAGCGCCTCGGCCGCCTCGTACATGTCGTACTCGGCAGCCTCCGCCGCGGCTACCTCAGATGGATCGTCTTTGGTGAGACGGTCGGCCAGCGACGCAAGGGTGAAAACCGCGATGCTCACCATCGCGAGGAAGCCGGCAATACCCGCAGCGACGATCAAGGCGAGCGTGCGGTTGTCAGAAGGACGCTCTCTGGGCGGACCGGGGCGCGCCCCGCCAGCCTCCGGCATGGTGGTATCCACGATCGCCTCCCCAGGCACGACGGCTTTCGCCAGTCGTCAGTGTGACAGAGAGGTGGATCGCTCGTTGCCCTCCGTATGGCAGGACGGGTCAGCGGCGGCGGGTGCGGGCTCTCGTGGAGCGGAGGCGGCGCAGCCGGCCCACGACCACAGGATCGTGGGCCAGCGCCGCCGGGTTGTCGAGCAGTCCATTGAGGATCTGGTAGTACCGGGTCGCGGACAGGTCGAACGCGTCCCGAATGGCCTGCTCCTTGGCGCCAGCGTGCTTCCACCACTTGCTCTCGAACGCGAGAATCTGCACCTCGCGTTCGGTGAGCTCAGGCTCGGGCGCCACCTCGTCGGAGGCGGGGGCAGGCACATCGGTGTCGAGATCGGAGTCCGGCTCGGATTCCACCAGCTCGAGGTCGTCATCGGCCGGAGCGTCGGCGTGGGGCTTCATGGCGCTCCTTGCGGACATCGACTAGCACGGAAGTCCTAAAAGGTTACCTCACGTCACGTCACGACTGCGCATAAGCCACGTCGCGGCGATCAACACCACGGCGGTGCCCAAGCCGAAGAGCAGGGCGGACTGCTGCCAGGTGACGACGAAGACGTCAGGCTTGCACTCTCCAGCGGAGAAGTTGCAGGCGTTCCAGTCCTCCAGGGTCCACCGTTTCTCGAACCAGGCCAGCACGTACGTCGACAGGGTGTAGCGGTCGGCGAACTTCACGCCGGCGATGTTGAGTGCGATCCGCAGCCCGATCTCGCTGACGACACCCACGCCGATCGCGACGCCGAGGGCCATCGCGGTGTGCCGGCCGACCGACGCCAGCCCGTACGCGATGGCGCCTACCGCGAGCACCAGGCCGATACCGCGGGCGCCGCTGATGGCGAACGACTCCCACGCGCCCTGCGTCATCTTCCCGGTCTGCCCGTCGTATTTGCCGATCAGCCACAGCGCCGCGGTCCACAGTGCACCGAGCACCACGCTGACGCCGAGCAGGCTGGACAGCAGGACACCGAGCTTGGTGAAGAGCACGGAGAGCCGCCGTGGTCGCCACAGGAGCAGGTTCATCATGCCGCCGCTGTGCCACTCGGCGCCGACGTACGAGGCGCCGATGATGTAGGCGGCCAGCGCCGCGATGCCGGCGAACACCGATATGAAGACGCCGAACTCCTTGCGGAACTCGAACTGGTAAGGCAGGAACCACTCCGTCTCGAACTGCTCCCGCTGCGGCGCGAACTCCCGGCCGCAGTCCGGCGGGTACCGGTCGGTGATGGTCTCGCCGCGCCCCTTGGCGGCCTCGCACTCGGCCACCATCTGCTCGTGGTAGCGCATCGACGTCTCGTACTCGGACTGCGCCTTGGCCTCGGCGGCGGCCACCTCCGAAGGGCCGATCTTGTGGCTTGCGAGCGCGAACGCCGTGATGATCGTGCCCAGGCCCAGCACGAGCAGGGCCAGCATCAGCCGGGTGACGCGCCGCTTGAAGAGGCGACGGAACTCGGCGCGTACAAGGCCCTTCATGCCGGCACCTCCGCGGACTGGTCGACCTGGCGGTGCTGGCCGGCCACCGGTGTGGTGCCGGTCAGCTCCAGGAAGACGCTCTCCAGATCGACTGTGATGGGAGCGAGTTCGCTCACGTAGAGGTCGCGGCCGGCGAGCATGCGGGTGACCGAGGACGGCTTGTCGACGCCGGTGACCAGCAGGTGGTCGGGCTGAATGTCGACCCGCGCGCCGGAGGCGACCAGCACCTGCGCGGCGGCTGGCAGGTCGGCGGGGCTTTCCAGGCGTACCCGGACGCCGCCGCTGGAGTGCTGGGCGAGCACCTCGGCGACCGGCCCGGCAGCGACCCGGCGCCCAAGCGAGATGATCGTGACGGAGTCACAGATCTGCTGTACCTCGCCGAGGATGTGGCTGGAGAGCACCACGGTCATCCCCGACGCCGACAGGTCGCGCATGAGATCGCGCATCTCGCGGATGCCGCCCGGGTCGAGGCCGTTGGCGGGCTCGTCGAGTATCAGCAGTTGCGGGTTCTTGAGCAGCGCGGACGCGACGGCGAGCCGCTGCTTCATGCCCAGCGAGTAGGTCTTGACCCGTTCCTTGGCTCGGTCGCGCAGCCCGACCAGCTCCAGCACCTCGGGCACTCGCTGCTGGGCGAGGTTGCCAGCGTCGGCGAGCAGCGAGAGCGTGTCGTTCGCCGAGAAGTGCGGGAAGAACTGCGGGCTCTCGACGATCGCGCCGACCCGTGCCACGACCGTGGGCAGGTTGGCCGGCACCTCTCGACCGAGGAGCGCCATCCGGCCGCCGTTGGGGCGGATCAGCCCCAGTAGCGTGCGGAGCGTCGTCGTCTTGCCGGACCCGTTCGGCCCCAGAAACCCATGTACCTGCCCCGCCTCGACGACCATGTCGAAGCCGTCGAGCGCCTTGCGTTCGCCGCGCCGTCTACTCCGGTACGTCTTACGCAGGCCTTCTATCTCCAGCACCGCAACCATGGCGCACACCATACTGGGTATGCACAAGCTGCACTGTCCCCCCGCCTTAGGCGCGGATGACCTGTACCCCGGCGGCCTCGAAAGCGGCGGTCGTCTCCTCGTCGGCTCCCGAGTCCGTGACCAGCGTTTCCACCCTCTCGATGGGGCAGATCCGCGCGAACGCGTGCCCGCCCAGCTTCGACGCGTCCGCGATGATGACGACCCGCTTGGCGCGCGCGACCATGAGATTGTTCATGGAAGCCTCACCCTCGTGGTGGGCCGCCGCGCCGAGGTGCGCGTCGATCGCGTCGACCCCGAGCAGCGCCACATCGAGCGTCACTTCGCGCAGCAGTGCGCTTCCCAGCGGGCCCACCAGCTCGTACGACTGTGGCCGCACGACACCACCGGCCACCACGATCTTCATCCGGGAGCGCACCAGCAGTTCGTTCGCGATATTCAGCGCGTTGGTCACCACGGTGAGCTGGGCGCCGTCGGCACCGCTGTTGAGGTCGGGCCGCACGGCCAGGGCCCGCGCCACCTCGGTCATCGTCGTTCCGCCGTTGAGGCCCACCACCATGCCGGGCGTGACCAGGGCCGCGGCGGCGGCGCCGATGCGCTGTTTCTCCGCCGAGTGCTTGGCCGTCTTGTAGCGCAGCGGCAGGTCGTACGACACGCCGTTGGCGACGGCGCCACCGCGGGTGCGGGTGATCATCTGTTGCTGCGCGAGCTGGTCGAAGTCGCGCCGGATGGTCGCCTGCGACACATCGAGCCGGGCGGCGGCGTCTTCCACGCTGACCCGCCCGCTCTCCGTCAGCAGCTCGAGCAGGGCGTTCCAGCGCGCGTACCGGTCCACCGTAGCCTCCGATGCACGGAACGTGAGTTTTGCGTGCACAATAGTGCTCAAAACCCCTCTACGCAAAACCGGTTATTGCGCGAAGCTGCGCACGGTTGCCACGAGCAGCGAGAAGCGCGCAGAATGGCGCTCGAAAGAGGGCGCTAACGAGCCGTAACGCGCAGGAGTTGCCGTGTCGTACGTGGACGAGGAGATCGCCAGCCAACCCGATTGCTGGCGCCGCGCTGAGACGGTCGCCGCCGGCGCCGCCGGGCTCCCAAGCCGTGGGGAGCGGGTCGCCGTCGTCGGTTGCGGCACGTCGTGGTTCATGGCCATGTCATACGCCAGGCTGCGTGAGCGCCTCGGCGTTGGTGAGACCGACGCGTTCCAGGCGTCCGAGTTCCCCACCGGCCGCCGCTACGACCGCATCGTGGCGATCACCCGGTCGGGCACCACGACCGAGGTGCTCGACCTGCTCCGGTCGGTCGACACCCCGACCACCGCGATCGTGGGCGACCCAGCCGCACCCGCCGCCGAGCTGGCCACCAACAGCGTGCTCCTGCCGTTCGCCGACGAGCGTTCGGTGGTGCAGACCCGGTTCGCGACCAGCGCGCTTGCGCTGCTCCGCGCCCACCTCGGCGAAGACCTGGACCCGTTGGCCGCCGACGCCGAGGTCACCGTGCGGGCACCGTTGCCAATCGACCCCACTCGGGTGGAGCAGGTGACGTTCCTCGGTCGAGGCTGGACGGTCGGGCTGGCCCAGGAAGCCGCGCTCAAGTGCCGTGAGGCCGCCGGCTTCTGGGCGGAGGCGTACCCAGCCATGGACTACCGACACGGGCCGATCTCGATCGCGGCGCCCGGTCGGGTGGTGTGGGCGTTCGGCGACGTGCCCGAGGGCCTGGCCGAAGACGTCGAGGCGACCGGGGCGGCATTCGTGCACAGCCGGTCCAGCGGCGGCTATGCGGTACTCGGCAACTGGGCCGCCGGTCGCCAACCCCTCGACCCGATGGCCGACCTGATCCTCGCGCAGCGCTTCGCCGTGGCGGTTGCGATCAGCCGCGGCCTCGACCCCGACGCGCCCCGCCACCTCACCCGGTCCGTCGTCCTGACATGAGTGGCGTGCTCGTCGCGCTCGACGTCGGCGGTACTGGAATGAAGTGCGCGCTGGTGTCCCCGTCGGGCGAGATCGTGCACGCCGAACGGCACCCGACCGGCGCCGACCGCGGCCCCGAGGCGGTGACCGCCGCGATCCTCGACATCGCCGAGGGCCTCGCGGGCAAGGCGCGCGCCGAGGGCCTGCGCCCGGTCGCCGCCGGCGTCGCGGTCCCCGGGGTCGTGGACGAGGACCGGGGCGTGGCGGTCTGGTCGTCGAATGTGGGCTTCCGCGATGTACCCCTGCGTGATCTGGTGGCGGCGCGGCTGAACCTGCCCGCGGCGCTCGGCCACGACGTGCGTGCCGGCGGTCTTGCCGAAGCGAGACTGGGCGCCGGTCGCGGGGCCGCACACGTCCTCTTCGTCGCCATCGGCACCGGCATCGCCGCCGCGCACATCGTGGCGGGCCGCGGCTTCACGGGCGCGCACGGCGCGGCCGGCGAGATCGGCCACGTCGTAGTCCGGCCCGGCGGCGCACCCTGCGGGTGCGGTGCGAGGGGCTGTCTGGAGGCCGAGGCGTCGGCGGCGGGCGTGGCCCGGCGGTATGCGGCGCTCGCGGGCACCCCGGCGACTGCCGCCGAGGTGGTCGCGAAGGCGGCTGCCGGCGACCAGCTGGCCCAGCAGGTGTGGCGCCAGACGATCGAGGTGCTGGCCGACGGACTGCTGACCGCCCAAGCGCTCTGCGACGCGGAGGTGATCGTGCTCGGCGGAGGCCTGGCGGAGGCCGGCGACGCCCTACTCGACCCGCTACGGACCGCGCTGCGCGACCGGCTCACGTTCCACCGCGAGCCGGTCTTGGCCCGCGCCACGCTCGGCGACGAGGCCGGCTGCGTCGGCGCGGCACTTCTGGCGTTGGACGTGGCATGAAGCGCCCCATGAGGATCGAGGGCCGGGTGGTGACGCCGTCGCGCGTCATCGAGCGGGGGTTCGTCGAGGTCGACGGCCCGTCCGTGACCGCGGTCGGTGCCGGCGGCGACGGTGGCGATACGTGGATCGTGCCGGGCTTCGTCGACATCCACACGCACGGCGGCGGCGGGCACACCTTCACCACCGGTGACCCGGCAGCCGCCCGCGGCGCCGCCGACTTCCACCTGCGCCACGGCACCACGACACTGCTCGCGAGCCTGGTCAGCTCACCCTTCGAGCTGATGCGTGACGCCACGCTCGCATTCGCGCCCCTGGTCTCCGAGGGTGTACTGGCCGGCGTCCACTACGAGGGCCCGTACCTGTCGCAGATCCGCTGCGGCGCCCAGAACCCGGCGTTCCTGCGCGACCCGTCTGTCGACGAGTTGGCCGAGCTGCTGCCGCTGGGCGGAGTGCGGATGGTCACGATCGCGCCCGAACGCCCCGGTGCGCTGGACGCGATCAAGCTGCTCGTCTCGCACGGCGTCGTGGCCGCCATCGGGCACACCGACGCCACATACGACGAGACCCTGGCCGCGGTGGCCGCCGGTGCGACGGTGGGCACGCACGTCTTCAACGGCATGCGCCCGCCGCACCACCGCGAGCCCGGCCCGGTGTTCGCCCTGCTCGGGGCGCCCGGCGTGGTCTGTGAACTGGTAGCCGACGGCGTACACCTGCACGACGGCACGCTCGCGTTCGCCGCGACGGTCACCGGGCCCGACCGGGCCGCCTTGATCACCGATGCGATGGCCGCGGCCGGCATGGCGGACGGCGAGTACGAGCTGGGCGGCCAGACCGTCGTGGTGGCGGATCGAGTGGCCCGGCTCGCCCGCGACGGCTCCATCGCGGGCAGCACCCTGACTATGGACGCCGCCCTCCGCCAAGCGGTGCAGGCGGGTGTGTCCATCGTGGACGCGGCTCGCATGGCCTCGACGACCCCAGCGCGCGCGATAGGGCTGGCGGATGAGCTGGGCGCGTTGACCCCCGGCCTCCGCGCCGATCTCGTGCTCCTCGGTCCCGACCTCCACGTCCAGCGCGTAATGCGCGCCGGCACCTGGCTCTGACCCGTCCCAACCCGCCACCGCCCGTGTGCCCTTGATGGACGAGGGCAGCCAGTACGGGCTGTAAGGGGATTACGGGCGAGGGCGGAGGAGGCGGCGAAGCGCCCACCACGCGGCGCCGGCCAGCAGGACGGCGAGGCCGGACAGGACGCTGGGCAACGGGAGGGTCAGAGCTAGGACGACACAGCCGGTCAGGCCCAGGGCGGGCAGGATGCGTGTGCCGCTCAGGGTCAGGGCGGACGCGTTCGTGATGGCGTAGTAGGCGAGCACGGTGCAGCTGGAGAAGCCGATCGCGTCGCGGATGTCACCGAGCGAGACCAGCACGATGACCACGACGGCGACGGCCAGCTCGGCGCGGTGGGGCACCTGGCGGTGCGGGTGGACAGCGGCCAGGGCGGCGGGCAGGTCGCGGCGGCGGGCCATCGCGAGCGTGGTGCGGCCGACGCCGGCCACGAGTGCCAGTAGTACGCCGGTGACGGCGACCGCCGCGCCTACGCGTACCACCCAGGCAAGTCCGGGTACGCCGGCCGCCGATACGACGTCGGCCAGCGGGGCGGGTGACGAGGCGAGCCGCGCCGGGCCCAGCACGCCGAGGGTCACCACCGCGAGTACCAGGTAAATGGCCAGCACCAGACCCAGTGCGAGCGGCACGGCGCGCGGGATCGTGCGCTCGGGGTCTCGCACCTCCTCGCCCAGCGTGGCGATCCTCGCGTATCCGGCGAACGCGAAGAAGAGCAGCCCAGCCGCCGCCAGAGTGCCGCGGATCCCGGTACCCGAGCTGTCGGACAGGTGGGAGAGGGTGGGGTGGCCGGCTGCCAGGCCCACGACGGCGACCGTGCCGAGTACGGCCAGGGTGGCCGCCACGAGCCAGCGGGTAGCGCGGGCGGTCTTCCGGATGCCGCCGAGGTTGACGGCGGTGAGCGCCACGACCGCCGCGACGGCGATGGGGCGGGCGTGTGCTGGCCACAGGTAGGCGCCGATGGTGAGGGCCATCGCGGCGCAGCTCGCGGTCTTGCCGGCGACGAAGCCCCAGCCGGCGAGGAAGCCTGCGAAGTCGCCGAGGCGTTCGCGGCCGTAGACGTAGGTGCCGCCGGATTCCGGGTAGAGGGCGGCGAGCCGGGCGGAACTGTTCGCGTTGCAGAACGCGACGAACCCGGCCAGCAACAGCGCGATCAGCAGTCCCCGACCGCCCGCCTCGGCGGCAGCGGGCGCGAACACCACGAAGACCCCGGCACCGAGCATCGACCCGAGGCCGATGACCACCGCGTCGGCCGTGGTCAGCCGGCGCGCGAGTTCATTCACGTGGAAGCTTCGGCCAGGCGACGCGGTGGAGCAGGCGGTCGAGGACCACGCCCAGCATCAGGCCGGCGACCGAGTCGGTCACCCAGTGATAGTTCAAGAAGACGGTGGTGCAGAAGACGATCGCGGGCGGCGCGATGCGCAACCACCGCTGGGCCGCGCGGCCCAGCCACGGGCACAACAGGAGCACGAGTACTCCGTACCAGACCACGGTGTTCACCATGTGGCCTGATGGATACGACAAGCTGTATTCGCCGGGTGGCAGGGTGTTGAAGAGTTCGACCTTGTCGGCCAGCGTCGAGGCGGGCGCCGCGCGGTCGGTCCACAACTTGAGCGGCATGATGGCGAACCCGGTCACCAGAAACGCCGCGACCACCGGCGCCACCGGCCATACCGACCGGCGGCGCACGGCCAGCCAGACCGCGATGACCAGGCAGATCAGGGTGAGCGGGCCGCCGTTGCCGAGGAAGTTCAGCACCCTGCAGAGCCACCAGAGCGCGCCGCCCTTCTGGTCGGCCACCCAGTCGGAGACCGCCGTGTCCAGGTCAAGCAGCCAGCCGGCCGTGAGCATGGCTGTCAGCGCGGCGAAGGCGGCGAGCAGCAGCCCGTCGAGCCACCACCCGCCGGGCGCGACCCTGTTGCGCGTGGCGGTCTCCTGCACGCCCCCAAGCTACAACTGCGACTTGATCTTGTTGTAGATCAGGTCAGCCCGCACGCCCGAGTTCGGGCAGCCGCCGAAGTGGTGCAGGGCGACGACCTTGTCCGTCGACTTGGACAGCACGGGCGAGCCGGACGAGCCGCCCTCGGTGTCGCAAAGGTACGACACGTCGGTGGCCTTGGCGTACCCGGTGTAGGTCGGGTTGTCGACCGCGCAGGTGCCGTTGGCGTCCTCGTCGCTGTCCATCGCGATCATGGTCGGGTCGCCACTGGGGTGCTGTGGGATGTACAGCTCCTCGCCGCGCGCCGGCCGCCGCAGGTCGAGCTGGAGGTAGCCGAACTTCTTGACCGCCTCGAAGTCCTCGACGGTGAAGAGCGTGTAGTCGAGCGTCTCGTCGGTGCTCAGCACCCTGTCGCCCCACACCTTGGTCGACCGGAACACCGAGTGCCCGCCGCACTGTGCGCACTGGTAGTTGAACCACACCTCGGTGTCGTAGGCGTCCCTCGAGGTGACGAGGCAGTGGTTGTTGGTGAGGACCCGGTTGTTCGGGCCGATCCGCCAGCCGGTGCACAGCTCGTTGCCGTTGATCAGCAGCCGGGTGACCGCCTTGGACCGCTCGTACGCCACCGGGTCACTGGACCGGTAACAGACCGCGTCGGACTTGTCGTCGCCGCCGCACACGCTCTCGGTACGCGGCTCGGTCGCCTTGCGCTCGTCCGCCGTGTACCCACGGGCCACCTTGTCGACGCCCACGCCGAGTTGGGCGAGCGTCGAGCTGAGACCCAGCGGGTCGGGGCGGGAGGTGTGCAGCTCGACCACGGCCGTGTCGCCGGAAACCGACATCGCCCACCGGCCGGCGCTGTCGAGCAGACCGCCGTCGACGCGGTGCACCTCCTGGCCGCTCGGGTCGGACACGGTGAGGTAGTCGCCGGGCAGCAGCAGGAGGCGGTTGAAGTGCGGCTTCACGTACGCCGCCCCCGGGTACCGGAAGGTCATCGTGCGCTCGGTGTCGAGGTACCCGAGGACCCGCTGAATCGGCTCGATCACGCCGATCCGCTCCCGGCCGACCTGGCGCGGCGCCTGGCGTTCCGGCTCGCCGGCCGCGGCCCGGGGCGCGGCGCCGCCGTCGGCGGCCACGACACGCCGCGGAGCCGGCGCGTCCTGCGTGGGGTCGGCTGCCGCCGCGTCGGCGGGCTTCTGGACCGCCGGTGCGGTCTCCCGCCCTGTCAGCGCGTACGCCGTCGTGCCCGCCGCACCCGCCAGCACAGCCGCACACACCCCCGCGACCAGCGCCACAGTCCGCCGCATACGTGTCCCCCATGTGTCGTAGCCAAGACATTCGGTTTCCGACACTGTGTAACGAGCCACGGTTGGCAGCGACGCGCGCCGCGAGCCGGCATGCTTGTCACCGTGCGGATCACTTCGGCCCTTGTCGACCCGGCGCTGCTCGACCTCCCTTGGTCGACACCGCTGGAGGAGTGGCCTGCCGACCATCTGGTGGCGTTGCCACAGGGCATCTCGCGGCACGTGGTGCGCTTCGTCAAGCTGGCCGGCACGGTCTACGCCGTCAAGGAGACCGGCGAGCGCGTGGCGGAGCGGGAGTACGACCTGCTGCGCGCGCTGGAGCGCATCGGCTTCCCGTCGGTCGAGGCGGTGGCCATCGTCGCCGACCGGCACGCACCCGACGGCGAGCCGCTCGACCCGGTGCTGATCACCCGCCACCTGCAGTTCTCGCTGCCGTACCGGGCGCTGTTCTCCCACACGCTCCGCCCCGAGACGATGGCACGGCTGCTCGACGCGCTGGCCGCCCTGATCGTGCGGATGCACATCACGGGGTTCTTCTGGGGCGACTGCTCGCTGTCCAACACGCTCTTCCGGCGCGACGCGGGCGCCTTCGCCGCCTACCTGGTCGACGCGGAGACCGGCGCCCTGCGCAACAAGCTCTCCAACGGCCAGCGCGGCGAAGACCTGGAGATCGCGCGCGTCAACATCTTCGGCGAGGCGCTCGACCTGCAGGCCGCCGGGCTGCTGCACGAGTCCATCGATCCGGAGGTGGTCTCGGAAGAGGTCGTGCAGCGGTACGAGCGGCTGTGGCACGAGATCACGTACGAGCAGGAGTTCCAGCGGGAAGACAGGCACCACGTCGAGAGCCGCATCCGGCGCCTCAACGAGATGGGCTTCGACGTCGCCGAGGTGGCGATGTCACTGGCCGACCGGGGCGCGTTCAAGGTGCGACCGAAGGTGGTCGACGCCGGCTACCACACCCGCCGGCTGCTGCGCCTGACCGGCCTGGACGCCGAGGAGAACCAGGCCCGCCGGCTGCTCAACGACCTCGACACGTACCGGGCCGAGAGCGACCTTTCCGACGAGCAGCAGGCGGCACATCGCTGGTTGACCGAGGTGTTCGAGCCGGTGGTCCGGGCGGTGCCGGGCCACTTGCGCCGCAAGCTCGAGCCGACCGAGCTGTTCGTGCAGGTCATCGAGCACCGCTGGCGGCTGTCCGAAGAAGCCGGCCGCGACGTGGGTCTGGCACTGGCGGTGCAGTCGTTCCTGGCTGACGTGCTCGTGCACCGCCCCGACGAGCAGGCGGTGCTGGGCATCGAGGTCACGCAGGCGGTTCCGTAGGGATCGGCGTCGTCTGCTTGACCAGCCATCCCAGGCCGGCACGGCGGGCCACCACGGTCAGCCGGTCGCCGCCCTCGATCCGGTACGCGGTCTGCGGACTCCAGATCGGGCGCGGCTCACCGAACTTGTGCAGTGCGATCACCCGTACCGCGTCGGGGCGGGTGGCCTGGTCGATCACCTTGCCGTCGAGGGCGGATCCGTGCGCCACCGGCACCTCGGCGACCAGCAGCGCGTGCCGGTCGACGGGGATGGTGGCGATCACGTCGCGGTTCATCATCGCGCCGGCGAACGAGGGTGCGGCCAGGTACGACACGCTTCGCGAGACGGCGATGTCGAAGGCGCGCTGGATGCGCTTGGCCAGGTCGCCGTCGAAGAGTCGCATGACCACGCGCAGGTCGGCGCGGAGCGCGCGTCCGTTGAGCGCGGCCTGCAGGTTCGACACGTCGTCCGTGGACACCACGACGAGGGCCTGGCAGGTCTCGACCGAGGCGGAGCGCAGGACCTCCTCCTGGGCGACGTCGCCGACGATCAGCGGGATCTCCAGCCGCCGGGCGACCGCCGCGCCGCGCGCCTCCGGGTCCTTGTCGATCGCGACCACCTCGACGCCGAGGTCGTTGAGCTGCCGGATCACCCGTGTGCCGACGTTGCCGAGGCCCACCACGACGACGTGGTCGACGCGCGGGGTACGCAATCGGCCGACGTTGAGCGCGAGGCGGGCGTTGACGACCGCCTCGACCACGGCGGCGGTGATCAGCGGTATCAGCGCCAGTCCGGCCACGGTGAGGATCACCTGCATGACCTGGACGCCCCAGCTGGCGTCCAACTCGACGTTGGAGCCGGTGATCGTGGTGAGGAGCGTGAAGTACAGGGCCTTCCACAGGTTGAGGTCCTGTGATCGGGCGAGCAGAGTGCCGAACACGGCGACGACGGCCAGTACCGTGATCGTGGCGACGCCGATCTTCCGGTTCACGAACGCCCGCAGGCCGCGTACGGCGGCCGCTATCGGCTGACGCCGGCGGCGGTGCCGCGCCAGTTTGCGCGCGGCGAGCACGGTGCCGGACGGCTGGCCGGTGGCCTCGGCCAGTACGAGGTCTGCGTCAGCCGGGTTGACAGGCAGCACCCTCGGGTTGTTGCGCTGCCGGGTGTCGGCGAGGCCGCACACGACGGTATCGGGGCGCACGTCGTCGCGCCGGGCCACGTACAGGGTGCGGCCGGCGTGCCGGAAGTGTGTCGGCGCCGGCTCGCCCAGCGCGGCCGCAACGAACGCGGGCGCGGCCATGGCCGAGTCGGACATCACGTCACAGTCGGCGAAGAGCCGCTTCACGCCGCTGCCCAGCCGGCTGCTGAAGATCCGCATCACCAGCCGTATCCGTGGCTCCACCGCCTGCGCGCAGAGAGCGGCGTGGATGTTGCCCACGTCGTCCTGGTGCACGAGGGCGAGGCATTCGGCACCGGCGAGACCGGCGGCGCGGAACGTCTCCTCGGTGAGCCGGTCGGCCCGCACGATCTGGATTCCTTTGATGCGTGCGAGATCGTCGACCTCCGACCGCCGCCTGTTGGGCACGATGACGGTCACCCAACCGGCGGACGCCGCCATCAGCTCCTTTACCAACCGGTACGTCAACGCGTCGTTACCACAGACGACGTAGTGGGGACGCGTTTCGCCGTTGGGGCGCAAGCGCGAGGCGACCGCGCGGCGGGCCCTGTATCGCCACGGGTCCACCGACATGACCGGGATGGTAGCTATCGCGATCAACGATCATGAACTTCGGCGGAGCCAGGAACGGTTTTGGGCAAGCGTCGTTGACCACTTTGGCGTACTTAGCACCTATTGCGCGGTGCTACCGGTAAGCACCTGAATGGATGAACATGAACAAGTGGTTCTATCGCGCAGTCGGGACGGTCGGCATGGCCGGCGGCTTCCTGCTGCTCGGCGGCGGTGCGGCCCACGCGGAGGACGTCGACGCCATCCCGGCAACGGACCCGTTGGAGTTGCAGGGCCTGCTCGACGACTTTTTCACCCCCACCGCGGGCCAGATCTCGCAGGTTGCCCTCGGGTCCAACGCCCAGGCCGCCCCGCCCGACATCATGATGCGCGGCCAACTCTCTGATCTCCGCGGCGACGTTTCGCCGACCCGCGACCTCGGCTTCCTCGGCTCGGCCCCGTTGTTGCCGAACGCCGCCATCGACCCGTCCGCCCTCGGCACCGCTCCTGGAGACAACGAGGCCGTGCTGACCGAGAAGCCGCAGCTCATCTCGACGCTGCCGGTCGCCGGCTCCTTCACCGACACCATCGGCGCGGACCGCGCGGTCGACGCGGTCGGTGTGGCCGGGACGACCCAGTCGATCCTCAACGGCGGCAACGGCATCAGCACCAACGCCGGCAACATGCACGACCTCGTGCCCGCCACGTCCGATGTGGACGCTTCGCGGGCCGGAGCGGCCCTGCCCGCCGCGCTCGGCGCCCTGCCCGCCGACGCGATCCCCACCGTCCCCATACACAAGGCGGCGAAGGGCAACGTCAACGGCTTCACCCGCTCGACCAACTCGCAGGCGCAGGACATGGTGCCGGCACTGATCGGCGACGCGATGGTGGCGCAGCGCCCCGAGCTGTTCCAGCCCGAGGCGCTGCCCCCGGTCGCCACGCTGCCGCTGGTCGGCGACCTGAACCTCAAGGGCGTCCCCGGTGCGGCCGACAACCCGCAGAACGAGATCCCCGTCGTGAGCGCGCTCGGCTCGCTCGGCCTGCCCGGCATGGGTGGCGCCACCACGCTGCCGGCCGACGCGAACGACGACAGCGGCAGCCAGACCCGCACCAAGCGGCACAGCACCACCGACCGCCCGGTGGCGGGCGAGGACGCCGACTACGCCGAGGCAGCCAGCGTCGGCCTGCCGCTCATCGGTGACCTGAGCAACCTGACCAGCGTCCTGCCGACCAACGGCACGCTGGCGGGCATGCCCGGCATGAAGCACATGGACATCTGAGCGACACAGCTGACGTGGCGGGCGGCGAAAGCCGCCCGCCACTTGCTTTGGGATCGCAACGCTTTGAGTGGAGCCCCCGGCCGGACTCGAACCGGCGACCCTCCGCTTACAAGGCGGAAGCTCTGGCCAACTGAGCTACAGGGGCTTGCCCGACGCCAGCATAACGACCGAGTGGCATCGCCGGTGATCGGTGTCTCATCAACGCGCGCGTCGTTCGTGCCGGGCCGTGCCCCGATGACCGAAAGATCCGCTCGGCGCCGTCTGGAGAAACCACGTCGCACCTTGGCACGCAGCCGGAAACCGTTTACCGTTGCGTGACGCGGATGACACCTCGGTGCGCCGCTGGCCGGCGCCATTCCGCGCCGGTCGCTCCTTCACTCGGATCGTCCGGCACGTTCCTGCCGGTGAAAGGAAGCGCTCCACCATGGCTACGGTCACGTACTCCAAGGCGACCCGGATCTACACGGGCACCGAACGTCCCGCGGTTGACCACCTCGATCTGGAGATCGGCGACGGCGAGTTCCTCGTACTGGTCGGCCCCTCCGGCTGTGGCAAGTCCACCAGCCTGCGGATGCTCGCCGGTCTGGAAGATGTCGACGAGGGTTCGATCTACATCGACAGCCGCGACGTCACTCACCTGCCGCCCAAGGCCCGCGACATCGCGATGGTCTTCCAGAACTACGCCCTGTACCCGCACATGACGGTGTACGAGAACATGGCGTTCGCGCTCAAGCTCCGCAAGACCCCCAAGGCGGAGATCGACCGGCGGGTCAAGGAGGCGGCGGCGCTGCTCCAGCTCGAGGAGTACCTCGGCCGCAAGCCAAAGGCCCTCTCCGGCGGCCAGCGCCAGCGCGTCGCGATGGGCCGCGCGATCGTCCGGGAGCCGCAGGTCTTCCTCATGGACGAGCCGCTGTCGAACCTCGACGCGAAGCTCCGCGTGCAGACCCGTACGCAGATCGCGACGCTCCAGGCCAAGCTCGGCATCACCACCGTCTACGTGACCCACGACCAGGTCGAGGCCATGACGATGGGCCACCGCGTGGCGGTGCTCCTCGACGGCGTGCTCCAGCAGGTCGACACGCCTCGGGCCCTGTACGACACCCCGTCGAACGTCTTCGTGGCCGGCTTCATCGGCTCGCCCGCGATGAACATCAAGACCGTCCCGCTCACCGAGCAGGGCGGCGTCTTCGCCGAGATGATCATTCCGCTGACCCGTGAGCAGGTCGCCGCCGCCCAGGCCAACGGCGGCGAAGGCAAGATCACGGTCGGCTTCCGGCCGGAAGACTGCGACCTCGTAAGCGCCACCGAGGGCGGCCTGCCCGTCGTCGTCGAACTGGTCGAAGACCTGGGTTCGGACGCCAACGTGTACGGCCACGCCGCGCTCGACGGCGGCTCGGAGCGGTTCACCGTGCGTACCGACCGGCGTCACATGCCCAACATGGGCGACACCGTGTTCGTGAAGCCGCGCACCGACCAGCACCACGCGTTCCACGCCGTGACTGGCGAGCGCGTCTGATCCAGCGCTACTGAAAGGGGCGGGCCCGGTCGGGCCCGCCCCTTTCTGTGTGGGAACCGCAAAGACTCTGTTCGAGATGGACCGGCCGGGGCGGGACGCGAGAGGCCCGGGCTGTAAGCCGCCCGTGCCCCGTCCCCGACCGGGTGTGGTGCCCGCGGGCGGTGTCTGCCCACCGCCCGCGGTCACATCTCGCGTGCCACGGCGCTCAGAAGTTGAGCTTTGTACCCGCTCCCGCCGTGACAACCGACTTGATGGTGTTGGGGTCGGCGACGGTGTAGCTGTAGTAGGAGCTCGGCTCCTGCACTGTGCCGCCGCAGTCGGGCTGGCCCGACTCACCCACGAACACGTTGTTGCGCGCCACGCACCGGCCCGTCGGACCCGCGTAGCTGTTGCTGACGGGCTCTTCGACGTCTTCGAAGTAGTTGCCTTCGACCACACAACCCGCGTTCGCCTGGCAGGCCACGCCGACGTCGGTGTTGTAGACGTAGTAGTTGTTGAACACGTGCACCGGCTCGCCGAAGCGGACCCGCGGGTTGCGCTGCGGGGTCCGGTTGAACCAGTTGTTGTGGTAGGTCACCTTGAGGTTTCCGGCGTCCTGGGCGGCATTGCCGTCGTCGTGCCCGAGCAGCATCGTCTTGGTGTGGTTGTGGAAGTGGTTCCACGACACCGTGATGTACGAGGAGCCGCGCTTGATGTCGAGGGCGCCGTCGTAACCGTTCGAGATGTCGTTGTGGTCGAGCCACACGTGGTGCGAGAACATCTGCACGTTGATCCCGTCGTCCGGGAAGTCGCGGATGTTCAGGTTCCTGATGACGACGTTGTGCACGGCGTTGGCGGGCGGCGTCGTGACGTCGCTGATCGGCAGGCCGATGTTGAAGCCGCCGCCGGTGACACCGGAGCTGGCGCCGATACCGACGATCGTCTTGTCGGACGTCACGTCGTGCATCGGGCCAGGCAGCGCGATCATGCCACTCACCCGGATGTTGAGCGGGCCGGTCTGGGCGATCGCGGCCAGTAGCTCGGCCGCGGTGTCCACCGTGACGGTGGGTCCGCCGGCACCGCCTGTGGTGCCGTTCTGCCCGAGCGTGTTGACCGAGGCGAAGCCCTTGGGTGGCGCGCCCGGCTCGATCGGCGGTTCAGTGGGTGGCAGGGTCGGCCGACCGCTTGTCGGGCCGGGGGTCGGCGTGGCGACACCGGTCGCGACCGTGACGTCGTCGACGGTCACGCTGGCGTAGCTGGCCACGATGCCCGGACGGCCGCTGGCGAACGCCGTGTCGGTCGCGCTGGCCGCGAGCGCCCCGTTGACGTACCCGCGCAGCGAGCTGCCCGCCACGTCGAGGCGCAGCGTGGTCCAGGTGCCGACCGCGCCAGCTCCGGTGCCGCTGCCCAGCACGATCGGGCTGCCACCCGCTCGCTTGATCAGTTGCACGCCACCGGAGCTGGTGATCGCGAGCGCGTAGTAGTTGCTGCTGCTCTGCGCGCGGGCGATCAGGCCGGCGAACCGGCCCGAGCCGTTGAAGCCGGTCGGCTTCACCCGCGCCTGCACCGAGTAGTCGGTCCAGCTCGTGGACCCGGCGAGGCTGCGGGAGTCGCTGCTGGTGCCTGACTGGCGGTATGCGAGCGTGCCGTCGGTGACGACCGACCAGGTGCCACCGGACGTGGACCAGCCGCTCGCGTTGCCGTCCTGGAAGTCGTCGGAGAGCAGCGTGTCGGCGAAGGCGTACGGCGCGCCGATGACCACGAGTGCGCCGGCGGCGACCGCCGCGACCGCGCCGAGATACTTGCGCTTCACGTGCCAGACCTCCTCAGCAGAGCCGTCCGGCACCGGCCAGTACCGGCACCAGGATGGATACGAACTGGGCCGGCAGTACCGGACCGTTGCGCAGGGTCGGCGTCCAGCCCGAGTCGGCGCCCAGGTCGGGGTCGTGCTCGGCGTTGTACGCGTCGAGCAGGTCGACCGCCGCCGGCCGGCCCTTGCCGGACCGCACCCAGGTGCCCTTCTCGGTGATCGCCGTGCCGCCCCAGTCATAGATGATCTCGGCCGCGCTCACGTCCGCACCGAGCGCGAAGAAGTTGTTCTCCGCGTAGATCGACGACTGGACGCCGACGCCCCAGGCGTACGAGAAGCCGTCGCCGGCGACCTTGTAGTAGTTGTTGTAGATGTCGACCTGGCCGAAGCGCACCCGCGGGAGGCGCTGGAGGCTGCCGTCGAACACGTTGTGATGCAGCGTGACGTTGAGCCGGCCGACGTCCGGGCCGACGGTGTTCGAGGAGCCGATCAGCATCACCTTGTCGCGCGCCGAGAACCGGTTGTACGACGCGGTCACGAGGCTCGCGGTGTGTGTGATGTCGAGCGCGCCGTCGTGCACCTGGTACGGGCGTCCGAAGTAGACAGGCTGTTCGCTGTCGGGGTTGTCGCCGTCGGTAAACGTGTTGTGGTCGACCCACACGTTTTCGCTGCGCCGCACCGACATCAGGTCGAACTGCGAGTTCCAGTTGCCGAGGTCACCGTCGGTCGGCGACCAGGCGGGGAAACAGTCCTGAGCGTCGACGAAGGTGAGGTTGCGGACGATCACGTTGTTGACCCGGTCGACCATCAGCGTGAGGTGCTTCAGGGTGGCGCCGCGCAGCCCGATGATCGTGGTGTTCGCGCCCACATTGATCTGCGTGTGCCGCGTCTGGTTGGCCACCGAACGCACCCGCGCTTCCTCCAGCGGGCCGCTCGGGTTGACCCTTCCCCAGACCGCGGGGTCGTACGCGGCGAGGTACGCGTCGAGCGAGTACGCCGGGTCGGCCAGCGCGGCACAGCCGCCATCCAGCCCGTCGAAGCCGTCGACCGTGCCTTTGACGTACACGATTTTCGGTGTTGCGCCAGCGACCGCGGCGACGAGCTCTGCGCGGTTCTCCACGACGTGGATGTTTTCCTCGGTGGCGGTGGAACCGCCGGTGGTGCCGGGCCCCGATGCGGCCCAGCCGTCGTTCGCCGGCAGCGCCTGCCGGCCCAGTTGACGTGCTCCCCAGGACACTTCGCCTTCGGCGCGGGCCGGTGCGGCGAACGCCGCTACCATGCCGAGCCCGGCCGCTACGGCGGCCAACTGCCTCAGTTGCATCGCACTCTCCGCGCGGGATCTCGTAACGCGTTCTTAACAAGAAAGCTACGGATCTGCTCTCAAGAGAGTCAATGCCTTATGTTTGCAGGTATTTTGCAAGAAAAGCAGGCAAAGGAGAATTACCCGGCCACTAAATGCCGAGATGATGGGCGTTCGGTCCGAATTTTACCGAACGATAGTTACCAATGTTTGCAGTTCGTTTTCCGTCGATACCCGACGGCACAGGTCAGGCACCGGCTACCTCCTCGGTCAGGGCGACCCGGAGCGGCTGTTCGGCCCACGGGACGGCCAACTCGGAGAACAGCGCGAGCCGCTCCGTCGCCTGGCGGAGCGCGGCGTTGATCCCCTTGATGATCAGGAAGCGCTCGGGCGGCACGCCCTCGACGGAGAGCAGCTCGTCGCCCAGCTTCGATGGAACGGGTGCGGCGTGCAGTACGTCCAGCACCGCGGTGAACGGCTTGGTGCGCGCGAGAGGCGCGATCAACGGCTCGCCCGTCTCGCGGTGCGCCAGCAGGTTCTCCAGCAGGCTCGTGCGACCGGGCACCTCGCGCAGCTCGGAGTCGCCCGGCAGTCGGAGCCGGTCGGTCGGGTACTCCAGCACCGCCGTACCGGCCGTGCCGTACACGATTACCTCGCCCTCGATCTTCTCCTCACCGCACAGCGTCACGGCCACCAGGATCGGCAGGCCCGACTCCAGCGTGATACGCATGCAGGCGGTGTCGTCGACCTCGATGTCCCGGCAGCGGTACCGCTCCAGCTCCACTGTGGACGGCGGCAGCCCGGCGACCGCCAGGCACTGCATCCAGGCATGCGCCAGCGGGTTGGCAAGCGCACCGTCGAGCGACGGGTGACCGTTGACGGTACGCCGGCCGGCCCATGCGGACCGCTGGTAGTACGAGTCGGCACGATGCCACGAGGCGACCGCCGCGATGCCGGTGACCACGCCCAGCCGTCCGTCGGTGACCGCGGCCATCAGCTCGGCGAGCGCCGCCGAGCCGAGCGCCTGGAACCCGACCTGGCAGGCCCGGCCGGTCTCGTCGACCACGTCGCTGAGCGCGCGGTGCTCGTCGAGCGAGAGCACCGGCGGCTTCTCCAGCAGCACGTCGGCACCGGCGCGGAGCGCGTCGGTGGCGATCGGCAGATGGGTCTGCGGCGGCGTGCAGATCACCACAACATCGGGGCGCACGGCCCGCAGCATCTCGCGGTGATCGGTGAACAGTCCGGTGCCATCGGGTACCGAAGCACCCGGCGCCGGCTCGATCGGGCGCACGTCGACCAGGCCGACGAGCCGCACCCGCCCGGCCTCGTGCAGGGGAGTGATCTGCCGGCGGTGCCAGAGACCATGCCCACTCGCACCGACCAGTGCCACCCGCGGCTCACTCATGCTGCGCCCCCTGACATGCGGCCACCTCCGGGGAAGTGATCATAGTGCCGTCTCACGCAGCGTCTGCTCGACGCCGTGCTGCTCAAGGGCGGTGAGCCAGCCGGTCACCAGCTCCCGCACCACGTCGTCGCCGACCAACTCGGCCGGGAAGACCTCGGTCAGGCCGAGGAGCGCGTCGACCACGCCCTCCGGAGAGTCCTTGCCCTCGGAGAGCGCCGTCCGGATGCGCTCGGCCAGCGGGTCGTCGAGCGGCAGCGATGCGCCGTCGTCGGCCTGCCCCTGCACGAAGCGCATCCAGGCGGCGAGCACGAGAGCCCCCCAGCGCGGCACCGCACCGGTTGCGCGCCGGTCGATGAGGGTGTGA
Source organism: Micromonospora sp. CPCC 206061 (assembly GCF_036906915.1). Taxonomy (NCBI): domain Bacteria; kingdom Bacillati; phylum Actinomycetota; class Actinomycetes; order Micromonosporales; family Micromonosporaceae; genus Micromonospora; species Micromonospora sp. CPCC 206061. Next base: position 5,504 of record NZ_JBAKHX010000017.1, on the reverse strand, counting down.
AGCACCCGCTGCGGCAGCTTCTGCGAGCCGTCCATGGCGACCTGGATGGTCCGGTGTCGGATCGCCGAGTTCGCGAACCGTTCCAGGACCGAGTCGCCGTACTCGACGACCGACACCCCGTCCGGCGGCTGGAAGCTGCCGGCGACATCCTCGGCGACGAACCGGCGCAGCGCCTCCCGCATCCCGGGGATGGCCAGCGCCTCCGCGATCATCTCGCGGCCGGCGAGCGCGCCCAGGTACGCGAGCGCGGAGTGCACGCCGTTGAGCGCGCGCAGCTTCAGCCGCTCCCACGGCCCGGCATCGTCGGTCAGCACGGCGCCGGCGCGCTCCCACGCCGGTCGCCCGCCGGGGAACGCGTCCTCGATCACCCATTCCCGGTACGGCTCGGCCGCCACCGCCGCCAGGTCACTCACGCCCAGCAGCCCTTCGGCTGTGGCGAGCGTCTCCGGGGTGGTCGCCGGCACGATCCGGTCGACCATCGTGCACGGGAACGTCACGTTGGCGCGCACCCAGTCGACAACCGGTCCGGGGGCGCCGCCGTACTCCAGGGCCTGGGTCACGAGGCCGTGCAGCCGCTTGCCGTTGGACGGCAGGTTGTCGCAGCTCAGCAACGCGATCGGGCCGGCGTCGGCGGCGGCTCGCGCGATCAGGCCGCGCATGAGCAGGCCCGGCACGGTGGCCGGTGGCCCATCGCCGGTGAGGTCGGCAGCGACAGCGGGATCCGGTCGCAGCCGCCCGGTGGCCGGGTCGAGCTGGTACGCCTTCTCGGTCACCGTCAGCGTCACGACCCGGATAGCCGGGGAGGCGATCAGGTCGAGCACGCCGTCCGGGTCGCTCGCCGCGTGCCGTACCTCGGTGAACGCCCCGACCACCTCACTGTGCGTGCCGTTGCCGCCCAGCGAGGTGACGCTGAACAGGCAGTCCTGCTCGGTCAGGTTGCGCACCACGTCGAGGCTGCGCGGCGCGACGCCGACGATTCCCCAGTCGCCGCCGGCCAGCGCGATGGCCGCCTCGGTGTACACCGCCTGGTGCGCCCGGTGGAAGGCGCCCAAACCGAGGTGCACGATGCCGGCGGGCACGGTGCCGGGGCGTACCCGGGGCCGGCTCGCCGCCGGCACCTGGCGCAGGCCACCCAGCGAGAGCCTCACTGCCGCCATACCGGCCCGTCCGGGAACGAGTACTCGGCGATCGACTCCGGCTTCATGGTGGCGCTGTACCCGGGCTGCTCGGGCAGTAGGTACCGGCCGTCGCGGGTGCGCACCGGGTCGACGAAGTGCTCGTGCAGGTGGTCGACGTACTCGACCATGCGGCCGTCGAGCGACGTCCCCACCCGCAGGTAGTCGAAGATCGCCAGGTGCTGGACGTACTCGCACAGGCCCACGCCGCCCGAGTGCGGGCAGATCGGCACGCCGAACTTGGCGGCCATCAGGATCTCGGAGAGGACCTCGTTGACGCCACCCACCCGGCACGCGTCGATCTGCATGACGCCGATCGCCTCGGCCTGGAGGAGCTGCTTGAAGATGACCCGGTTGGCGGCGACCTCACCGGTCGCGACCCTGCATCGGCCGTTTGTAAGCTGCGTGACGGACCGTTGAATCCTGGCGTGGCCGAGGATGTCGTCGGCGTGCGTGGGCTCCTCGATCCAGTACGGGTCGAACTCGGCGAGCCGCGCCATGTTGGCGATCGCCTCGTCGACATCCCAGACCTGGTTGGCGTCCATCATCAGCAACGCGTCCGGCCCGATCTCCTCGCGGATGATCCGGGCGCGGCGGACGTCGTCGTCGATCGGGCCGCCCACCTTCATCTTCATCGCCCGCCAGCCCTCGGCGTACGCCTGGCGGGTCAGTGCGCGCACCTTGTCGTCGGGGTAGCCGAGCCACCCCACCGACGTGGTGTACGACGGGAAGCCGTCCCGCTCCAGCTCACGGAGCCGGTCGTCCATGCCGACCAGGCCCTTGTCGAGGATCGCGGCGGCCTCGGCCGGCGTCAGCGCGTCGGTGATGTGGTGGAAGTCGATGCTGCGCACCAACTCTTCGGTCGGCATCTCGGCGAGCAGCCGCCACAACGGCTTGTCCGAAAGCTTGGCGCGCAGGTCCCACACCGCGTTGACCACAGCTCCGGTGGCCATGTGGATGACGCCCTTCTCTGGCCCGAGCCACCGCAGCTGTACGTCGGCGCTCAGCGACCGCCAGAACGCGACCGGCTCGGCGAAGATGTCCTCAATGGACCGTCCGACCACGTGGTGCGCCAAGGCCCGGACCGCCGCACAGGTGATCTCGTTGCCCCGCCCGTTGGTGAAGGTGAACCCGGCGCCGGTCTCCCCGCCGTCGGTGCCGAGGGAGACGTAGGTCGCCGAATAGTCGCCGCGGTTGATCGCATCGGATCCGTCGCCGGCGGCGGCCGTCGGGAACCGTACGTCGTGGACGTCCAAGGAGGTAACGACAGTGCTCGCAGTGTTCACAGTTTGAAGATCCTCTTGGGCAGTCGGTAGGCGAGGTCGACGATCGTCTCGGCCGCCTCGTCGAGTGGCAGGCGGTGCTCGGCGACCAGTCTGGCCAGGAAGCCGGCGTCGATCCGGCGCGACACGTCGTGCCGCACCGGGATGGAGCAGAAGGCGCGCGTGTCGTCGACGAACCCGGCCGTGTTGTAGAAGCCCGCGGTCTCGGTGACCGCCTCGCGGTACCGGCGCAGCACCTCCGGCGAGTCCAGGAACCACCAGGGCGCGCCGAGGAAGAGCGAGGCGTACCCGCCGGCCAGCGGCGCCAGCTCGCGGGTGAACGTGTCCTCGTCCAACGTGTACAGCACCACCCGCAGGCGAGGGTCGTTGCCGTACTTCTCCAGCAGCGGCATCAGGTTGTACACGTACTCGGTCGCCTGCGGGATGTCGCCGCCGACGTCCCGCCCGTGCGAGGCGTACAGCCACCGGTTGTGGTTGCGCACCGCACCAGGGTGCAGCTGCAACACCAGTCCATCCTCAATGGACATCTTGGCGAACTCCACGATCATGTGGGCGCGGAACGTCTCCGCGTCGCCTTCGGTCGCTTCGCCCCGCAGCCCTCTCACGAAGAGCGCCGCGGCCTCCGGCTCGTCCAGCAGCACCGTGCGAGCTGTCAGGTGGCCGTGGTCGGACGAGGTCGCGCCCGCCGCGATGAACGCCTGCCGCCGGCTGCGCAGCGCGGCCAGGTACCCGCTGTACGTCGTCGTGTCCTCGCCGGCGATCTCGCCGAGGCGGGCCACGTTTTCGGCCCAGCCGTCGAACTCCATGTCGACCACGTTGTCCGGCCGGAACGTGGTGATCACCCGGCCACCCGGGCCGCCCCAGCCGTCCGCCGCCAGCTTCGCGTGCCGGCCCAGATCGTCCAATGGGGACTCGGTCGTCGCCAGTACCTCGATGTTGAACCGCTCGAAGAGGGCCCGCGGCCGGAACTCCGGCTCGGCGAGCTTCGCCGCGATCGCGTCGTACACCTCGTCGGCGGTGTCCGGACCGAGCCGGGTCGTCACGCCGAACACGTTGGCGAACGTCTCCTCCAGCCACAGCCGCGACGGCGTGCCGCGGAAGAGGTGCCAGTGCTCGGCGAACAGGCGCCAGATGGTCCGCCCGTCGGTCTCGTACGGCTCACCGGTGCGGGTCGGTACGCCGAGGGAGGCCGGCGAGACGCCCTGGCTGAGCAGCATCCTGGTGACGTAGTGGTCTGGGCAGATGATCAGCTGCGCCGGATCGGGAAAGGGCGTGTCCTCGGCCAGGATCGCCGGGTCGATGTGCCCGTGCGGGGAGATGATCGGCTGATTCTTGGCGAGGGCGTACAGCTCCCGGGCGATGCCCCGCTGCGTGGGTTCGGCGGGAAAGAGCAGGTCGGCTCGCGACACGGACGGCTCCTAGGGGATGGTGAGCAGGTCGGCGACCTTGACCGGCTGGCCGGTCTCGAATGAACGGTTGGCGGCCAGGCCGGTGAGGAGGGCCAGCGCGCCATCCCGAGCGGAGGCGCCGCGACCCATTGGATCATGCACGCCACCAAACAGGACCCCGGTCATGCGAGCGTCCGCACCACCATGACCCGCTCGGGTGTACCCGGGCACCGGCACCTGCCGCGGCTGCGCCCAGAACGGCCGCAGGGTGATCCGTGCCCAGCCTTCCTCCACGGCCGCCTGCACGCCGTGCAGAGCCGCGCCTTTCAACTCGGTGGCAGCGTACGGGCTGACAAAGTCGCTCTCCACGACCTCCAGCTCGAGCCGCCCCTTGCTGCCATTGAACATCACCCGGTAGCCCTCCCACGGGGCGTACGCGGTGAGGTGGTACGTCATCGTGGCGCCGGTGGAGTACTTGGCCAGTACCGCCATGTCGTCTTCGATGGTGACACCGGGAGCGAAGACGTTCTGGTCCCGGTGGTACCCGTCCTCGGCCTCGGCGTCCAGATAGAGCGCGCGCAACTGCGGGTTGGCGGCGAGATGAAGGGCGAACGGGTCACCGGCCGCCTCGGGGCTGCCGTGCGCGCGCTCGTAGTCGCGGGCGTACCCGTGCCGGCGCCCCTGCTCGCCGTAGAAGAACAGCCCTCCGTACGCGAACACCTCGACCGGCACCGCGCCGAGCCACCAGTTGACGAGGTCGAAGTGGTGACTGCTCTTGTGCACCATGAGACCGCCGGAGTTGGCCTTGTCGCGGTGCCACCGCCGGAAATAGTCGGCACCGTGCCGCACGTCCAGCAGCCACTCGAAGTGCACCGAGCCCACCTCGCCGATCTCACCGTCGGCGAGCACCTGGCGCACTTTCTCGTGCAAAGGGTTGTAGCGGTAGTTGAAGGCGACGGTGACGTGCCGACCCGTCTCGGCGACCGCGTCGAGGATGCGCTGGCAGCGCGGAACGTCGGTGGTCATCGGCTTCTCGGTCACCACGTCGCGGCCGGACTTGAGCGCGGCCACGATGTATTCGTCGTGAGTGCGGTCGACGCTAGTCACCAGCGCGACGTCGACCCGCTCCTTGTCGAGCATGGTGGTGAACTCGCCAGCCTGGTACGTCGGCACCGCGTCCGCGCCAAGCTCCTCGAGCCAGGAGTTGTGCGCGTCCATGCGGGCCTGGTTGACGTCGGCGAACGCCACCAGCTCGGCCCGGTCTGTGTGGTCGCGGACGATGGAGCGCACGAACATCTCGGCGCGCGACCCGGTGCCTACGAGGGCGTAGCGGAGCCGCCGCTGCGGCTGATCCGACATCGAGGCTTCCTCCAGAAGGTGCAAAGGTTTGCAGCAGAAGGATTCCCGAGCGCCCGCTGTGCGTCAACGCTTTCCGGGAAAGTGACCTGATAAATCCCTTTAGCCCAGGGTTGGAGCGCTCCCGGCGCTGGTCGTCGCAACGAAGCCGTAATCAAAGCCCGTTGACACGTGAGCAACCGTTTGCATTAATTGGCCGATCCCAGTGACGGCCACCACAGCGTGGATCACCGACCAGAACGGAGAACGACTGTGCCCGCCACCATCCGCGACGTCGCCCGCGCGTCCGGCGTGCACATCTC
>NZ_JBAKHX010000016.1:0-112371 GCF_036906915.1 Micromonospora sp. CPCC 206061 | reverse complement strand
CGACCTCGGGTTCGCCAACGACCCCGTCGAACTCCACCGATAACTCGACGGAAGATTGCACGTGCTCGGCGGCGGTGTCGTCGGCGGCGCGGTGGTCGGGGCTGTAGTCGGCGGTGTCGTCGCCGGGGTCGTCGGCGCCGTGCTACCGGTACACGCCACGCCGTTCACGGCGAACGTCGTCGGCACCGGGTTGCTGCCGGTCCACGACCCGTTGAAACCGAACGACACCGCACCGTTGGTCGGGATCGAACCGTTGTAACTCATGTTCCTGGCGGTCACCGCCGAACCACTCTGCGTCAAGGACGTGTTCCACGCCTGCGTCACCGTTTGCCCGGCACCGAACGACCACGTCAACGTCCAACTGGTCAACGGATCACCCAGGTTCGTGATCGACACGTTGGCGCCGAATCCGCCCTGCCACTGCGACGACACGGCATAGTTCACCGAACAACCCGCCGCCGCGGCACCGGCCGGCAACGCCACGACAGCCGCCGCCGACACCAGCAACGCGACGCTGGCCGACACCAGGCCGACATTGGTCGCCCTGAATCTAGACATAAAGCACCCTCCAGACGGGATGGTCGCCTTCGCATTCACAGGTGTCATTACCCTTAGCGTCAACAGCCTGGCCGGTTATATTACGGGAGCGCTCCCAGACTCTCAACCTCCGCAGCGCACCGAAAGCGGAGCCCAATTTCGATTGCGGAAGTTGTTATCTCAAAGGGTGCTGTTTAGTCGTGGACGCTACCGCGCAGTTGCCGTCCGATCCGCTCAGAGAACTCGACGAGGCGGTTGGAGAACCCCCACTCGTTGTCGTACCAGCCGAACACCTTGACCTGGTTGCCGACGGCCTCGGTCAGCGGCGCGTCGAAGATCGACGAGTAAGGGTTGCCGACGATGTCCGCAGAGACCAGCGGCGCCTCGGAGTACTGCAGGTAGTGCCGCAGCCGCTGGGAGGCGGCCGCCTCACGGAACGCCGCGTTGACGTCCTCGACATCTGTGCCCTGCCGGAGGACCACGGTGAGGTCGGTGATCGAGCCGACCGGGACGGGAACGCGCAGCGCGGCGCCGGTGAGACGCCCGTCGAGCTCGGGGATGACCTTGCCGATCGCCTTCGCCGCACCCGACGACGTCGGGATGATCGACACGGCTGCCGCGCGGGCCCGGCGCAGGTCGGAGTGCGGCGCGTCGTGGAGACGCTGGTCGCCCGTGTACGCGTGGACCGTCGTCATCAGGCCGGACTCGATGCCGAACGAGTCGTTGAGCACCTTCGCCAAGGGCGCGAGCGAGTTCGTGGTGCACGAGCCGTTGGAGAAGACGTCATGGCTGTCCGGGTCGAGCCTGTCGTCGTTCACCCCGAGAACGAACGTGGGGACGTCTCCCTTGGCCGGCGCCGAGATGATGACCTTCCTCGCGCCGCCCTTGAGGTGGGCCGCCGCCGCGACGCCATCCGTGAAGTGGCCGGTGGACTCGATGACGACGTCGGCGCCAGCGTCACCCCAGGGGATGGTGGCCGGGTCGGACTGCGCGAAGACCTTCATACGCGCGCCCTGAACGGCGATCGCGTCGCCGTCGAAGGCGACGCCGTCCAGGTGGCCGGAGACAGAGTCCCACTCGAGCAGGGTGGCCAGCGTGCGGGCGTCGGTGAGGTCGTTGACCGCGACCACCTCGACGTCGGCGTTGTTCGCCAGGGCCGCGCGCAGGTAGCTGCGCCCGATCCGCCCGAACCCGTTGATGCCGATGCGTACCGTCATGGCGTTCAATTCCTCCTGTTGTTCTTGTCGGAATGACCGACAATGAATGGCGATCCTTCGTCACAACGGGAACGAGGCTTGCCCACGTCGCCCTCACCCGCGCCGATGGGCGACCCCATGTAACCCCGGTCTGCTTCATCATCGACGGCGATGAACTCGCCTTCGCCTTATCGCCCGGGAGCGTCAAACGCAAGAGCCTGGCCCGTGACCGGCGCATCGCTGTCTGCGTCAGCGATGAGCGGCAACCCTACGGCTTCGTGACCCTGGAAGGGCACGCGCGAACTTCTGCCGAGCCAGACCAGGTCAAACACGTCGCCGCGGGCATCGCCGACCGCTACTACCCCTCCCAACCCGCGGAGGACGTCGTTGAATCATTCGTACAGGAAGGCTTCACCGCAGTTCGCATCACCATCACCAACGTCATCGCCCGATCCGGCCTCGGCTGACACGTCCCACACCGGCTCGGCGCCGGTTGAGTGCACTCTCCCGGTAAGAGCGTGCACGGCGGTTCGAAGCGGCAGCCCGCATGGCCGGCTATCGCCGGGCGGCGAGGATGTCGATCAGGCTAGTGAAACTGTCGCCGCCACGCCCGGCGTCCTGGCCCCGTCGGAAGATCTCCAGCACGGCATCGGGCAGCGCGGAGTCAATCCCCGAATCACGGGTGGTGTGCGCGACGTGCTCGACGCTGGCCACCCCCATGGCCAATCGGTCGACGTCGCCGGGGTGTTCGCCGGCGTCGATCCGGTCGGTGTAGAACTCCAGGAAGTACCGCAGGTCCAGCGCTGATGTGGCGTACGGCAGCAACTCCTTGGCGGTGATGCCGTTGGCCCGGGCCAGTGCGAGAGCGTGTAGCCAGCTGAGCATGCTGGTCCAGAACATGTCCATGTTGAGTTGGTAGTAGAGCGCGGCGAGGCCTGGATCGTCGCCACGATAGTCGGTTCCGGTGAGCACCATCAGGGTCTCGCGATAGGTCTCGAACGCCTGACGCGGTCCACTGTAGAACGTGGACGCGCCGGGCTTGCCGATCCAGGGCGGCGGAACCAGCACGCCGCCGGTCAGGTGGGTGGCGCCGTGTCGCGCGGCCCACCGCGCTCCCGCGCGGGCCTGGTCCGGGGTGTCCGAGCTGAGGTTGACCAGCACGCGCCCGGAAAGTGCGGTCGCGGCCGGCCCGAGTACGTCGTACATCGCCGCGTAGTCGGTCAGGCTCAACACCACCAATTCGTTGGCGGCCAACGCAGCCTGGACGGTGTCCGCTCGGACGGCGCCCCGGGCGACGAGATGGTCGGCCTTACCGGCGGTCCGATTCCAGACCGTCACCGGGTGGTCGTTGTCCAGAAACGCGCCGGCCATCGCCGAACCCATGGGCCCGAGCCCGATAACGGTCACCGGTTGCTTGCTCATCACAGCTCTCCTTTAGAACGAACGCTCTATTTAGTAGGCGCAACGCTAGCACGGTTCTAAAACGAACGCTCTATCCGATAGGCTGGGCTGGTGAGGACCACAACGCGGCGCGCGGCGGCCGATGGGCCGGACAGCGGGCTCGGCACCCGCGAGCGGATCGTGCGTACGGCCTCCCGGCTGATGCAGCGGCAGGGCTACGACGGGACCGGGATCAAGCAGATCTCGCAGGAAGCGGACGCCACCCTGGGGTCGGTCTACCACTTCTTCCCGGGCGGCAAGCAGGAGTTGGCGGTCGAGGCGATCCGACACGGCGACCAGGAGTTCGCCGCGTTCCTCACCCAGATCCTGAACAGCGTGCCCGACCCGGCCGAGGCCATCGAGTCCGCCGCCAACACGCTCGCCCGTGACATGCGCCGCACGGACTGGGTCGACGGCTGCCCAGTCACCGCCACCGCGCTCGGCACGTCCACACGGGCACCCGACATCCAACACGCGGCCGCCGAGGCGTTCGCGCGCTGGCGGGCCCTCGTGGAAGCCAAACTACGAGAAGCGGGCATCGACGGCCCCCACGCCCACGACCTGGCACACACGGTCATCAGCACCCTGGAAGGAGCCGAGCTAGCCAGCCAGGTCTCCCGAAACGAGACACCGCTGCGGCTGGCCGGGACCCACCTGGCGCAGCTGATCCGGGCCTACCGCAACGCCACGCCGTAGCCGCGGACGAAATGCACCACCCGGCCGTTGGTAGTCGGAGGACCGTTCCATCCCTGAAGCGTTTGCGGGAAGGCCGCGCCTTTGCTTGGCTTACCGGCTCGGGATCGCGGTGTCGATGTCGTACCAGGTGCCCGGATCGCGCCAGTCCGCGAAGCTCATACCCGCAACCACCTCGGCTATCTCGGTGCGCGGCACGGTCCTGCTGCCGACATCGACGGTGAATGCGCCGAAGTCGACCGCACATCGGTGGCCATCGACGTGGCCGGTGCACTGTGCGGGCCGGCCGGCCATGGTGAGGTCGGCGCGCCAGCCGGGCCGGCCGCTCGGGGATCCGTCCAAAACAGCGATGTCCATGACCGCGTTCCCGCCCTGCGCTTGGAACTGCACGGCGGTTCGGGCAGTGGCCGCACCAGGGATGCCTTGCGCCACCTGGAACGGCTTGAAGCCGGCGGGCAGGTAACTGAGCCGGTACGGCACTTTAGCCGGGTACGGCGTGGTGAACTGAACGGCTTGGGCCAGGCCGATCAAGGTCTGCTTGGGCATGGCTGATCCCGATGTGTTGATGACGGCCCAGCCGCCGGGCGTGTGCTGCCAGCGGATGGCGCTCCGGGTGTCCTGGACGGAGTACCAGGCCGGCGCCCCGTTCACCTGTACTGGCACCGGATCCCTGCTGAGGTCCCAGCCGGCACGGTGATTTGTTCCCGGCCGGTACACGTACAACTCGGCCTGGGTCTGTGTCTGGCCAACCCCGCGGACGGAGGCGATCTGCAGGTCGGGGTTGACGGCCGTCGGTTGGATCTCGAAGCCGGCGATCGAGCTGGGACGGATCGTGAACGCGAAGGGTGGCCGGGGACCGCTCGGGACCTGCCCGGCGGGCTCCGACGAGGCGGTGCTTCCGGCCGGCGCGCCCACCCCTGGGATGGGGGTGCCCTGGCCCGAGGGCCCCGACCACTGGCGGGCCGCCACCGGTAGGGCGGCCGCCACCACGACGGCGGCTGCCGCCGCTGCGCCGACAGTGCGTCGCCGGCGGCGCCTGGCCACGACCTGCCGCGTCCCCTCCAGCACCAGATGCTGATCCGGCGCCAGCTCTTCCCGGGCGGCGAACATGGCTCGCAGGTCTTCCTCGGTTCGCATTATCGATCCTTCCTGACGAGGGCGGGGGTGTTGCGATGCAGGTCGACGGGGTCCAACTCGACGCGCAGCGTGGCCAGCGCCCGTGAGGCGTAACCGCGCACGGTGCTCGGCCCGCAGCCCAGGACGTCCGCGATCTCGCTATCGGACAGCCCTTCGTAGAAGCGAAGGACGAGGACCGCCTGCTGGCGACGCGGCAGTCGAGCCAGTTCGGACAGCAGTGCGTCGCGCTCCGCGTAGACGGTCGCAGTGTCCGGCTGCGCGGCCACCGACACGGGACGGTGATCCTCAGCGAAGCGGCCGATGGGCACCAATCGGGTCCACCTCCCCCGTCGCCACGACAGAAACTCGTTCGTGATCATCCGACGTACGTACGCGTCCGGTACATCCAGCCGGGCGATCCGGTGCCAGCGCGCGTGCACGCGGGCCAGCACCTCCTGCACGATGTCCTGGGCGAGGTCACGATCCCCAGTGAGCACTGCGGCATACCTCAGCAACGCGGGCGACCGCAACACGGTGTACTCCTCGAAGGTCATCCCGCCTCCCGTCTTGTCCGTCGTCTACCAACGATCTCCACCCATGTACACGCGACCCAGACGCGATCTGCTGTGTCCGACCTCGTGATATCAGCGTCGCGCCCCGGCACTAAGGCGATCACCAACTTGAGCAGGCCCACCGCCCTGGCGGACGGATGCCCCACACGATTGGTTCGCAGTCAGCGCGGCCGCACCCAGCGTCATATATCGGCGGTACAGAACGTTGCGGCAGCCGGCCGGCCAGCGTTGGCGGAGCTGGCCGGCCGGCAGGTCCGTCAGACGTATGGGCTCTGGGTTAGCAGGTGTGCCTTGTAGCCCTCACCGACACCGGGCTCCGGCGTGCCGGTCCAGTCCTTGATGAGCACGGCACCACCGGTGCAGCCCCACGGGTTCCAGGTCCAGGCCAGGTATCCCATGTCGTGGTCGTCGGCCCAGTTCACCAGAGCCTGCATGTAGTCGAAGCCGCAGTTGTCCTGGCCGAACTCGCCGAGCACGATCGGCACCTGCTGCGCCAGCGGGGCGATCTGGGTGTCCCAGCAGGACACGGTGGCGCAGGCGTTGAAGCTGTACGCATGCCACGAGGCGGCGATGTTGTTCAGCGGATCGTTCGGCTTGTACGCCAGCCATTCCCGCATGTCGTTGGTCCACTCCAGGCCGCTGACCATGAGCAGGTTGGTGGCGCCGGTGGCGCGGACCGCGTCGACCAGGTCTTGCATGCCGGCTACCTCGTAGGGGATGCCGGTGCAGGTGCCGCCGTCACGCAGGCACTGCCAGCCCAGCGTCTTGTTCCATTCGGCGGGCATATCCGGATAGGGCTCGTTGAACAGGTCGAAGACGACGGCGTCGTTGCCCTTGAACGCGTTGGCCACGCCGGTCCAGAACTGCGGCGCGTACCGCGCGTCGGGCATCGGCTTCTGGCAGGTGGCGTGCTCGTCCTTGCAGTGCCAGTCAGGGCTGTTGGTGTAGGCACCCCAGTTCCAGTGCAGGTCGAGGATCACGTTGATGCCGTTGGCCACCAGCAGGTTCACGTACTCCTTGACGCCCTGCTGGTACGTGGCACCGCTGGGCGAGCCGTTGACGCCCAGCCAGCACTCCTCGTTCAGCGGTATCCGCACCGCGTGGATGTTCCACGTCTTCATCGCGTCGACCGACGCCTGGTCGACCGGCCCGGAGTCCCACAGTCCCTTGCCCTGCACGCAGGCGAACTCCCCGCTGGACCGGCTCACGCCCAACAGCCTGTACGGCTTGCCGTCCGCGGTGAGGATCTTGTTACCGGACACCTTGAGCTTGGGGGCGGGGCCGCTGGGCGGCGGCGTCGTGACCGGCGGGCTGCTGGGCGGAGCGGAGGTGGGGTTCGCCGACGGCGATGTCACCGATCCCGTGCACGTGGTGCCGTTGAGCGCAAACGACGCCGGTACCGGGTTGGCGCCGCTCCACGAGCCCACAAAGCCGATCGAGGTCGAGGCGCCGGTGCCAAGCGATCCGTTCCAACTCATGCTGGCGGCTGACACCCGAGTGCCGGACTGGGTCCAGGTGGCACTCCAGCCCTGCGTGACCTTCTGGCTCGCGTTGCCGAAGTCGAACGTCAGCGTCCAGCTCGACACCGCGTCGCCGAGGTTGGTGACCGCGACGTTGGCGCTGAACCCGCTCGGCCATTGGCTCTGCACCGTGTAGGCGACCGAACAGCCGGTGGCGGCCGCCGAGGCGGGAAGGGTAGCCGTTGCCGTGGCACCCAGTACCAGCGCGCCCGCGGCGCTGGCGGCCAGCAGTGTATGACGGTGTTTCATCTGATCTCCTCGTTGCCGTGAGGGATCGATGGGAGCGCTGCCAACATCCTTTATTGAGTTGCTTACGGAAGTCAATGTGCCGTGCGGTCGCGCCGGACAGGTGGGCCGAGGCAGCGCGGATGACCACGCGAAAACGTAGGTGAAGTAGCGTGACAAGGCGGCGGATGGAGGAGGGCACCGTGGCGAGCAGCCCGATCTGGGCAAGCCGGCCGAAGACGCGCGGTCTGGTCCTGGACGTGATCAGAGCGGCGCGCATCATCAGCCGGGTGGAGCTCGTGGCGACGACCGGTCTCACCGGCGCGACGATCTCCGAGGTGGTGCGCGAGCTGATGGGCGACGGCCTGGTCGTCGAGGCCGGCCGGGGTGCGCCGACCGGCGGCAAGCCCCGCACGCTGGTACGGAACTGGACCGCCGCCTCTTCGCCCGACGAGCCCATCCGGTACGGGTCGTGCCGTCCGTCAACGGGTCGGACGCGGCGGCGATCGGCGGGGCGGTCCTCGTCCTGCAAAGCGAGCTCACCCTCGGCCACGCCCGCCCGGCGGACGGGGCACGGCCAGTGCCCGTCGACACGGCCGAAACGCCCTGACCGTCCCGGCCGCTGCCATCCGCTTCCACTGTGGACACGGTGTCCACCATGTCGAACGCCGCAGGCCCGGTACTTCCAACCGTTCGTTGAGCTTCATTCCAGGCGGGTGAGCAAGACTGTCCGGAAGACAGCGACGGCGGATACGCCTGCGGGAGGTTGAGTTGCGCAACAACGCAAAGCGATGGCGACGGCGGTTTGCCGCGCTCGCCGGATTGATGGCCACGCTTGTCGGCGCAGCGACGCTGGTCGCTCCCGGCGCGGCCTACGCGGACACGGCGGCCCTGAGCCGGCGGCCATTTGGCTCAGGGTCGTACATCCTGGTCTTCAGTATCACCAACGACACGAGCGCTCCCCTGAACGGCTGGCGGATGGAATTCGATCTCCCGCCGGGCGAGTTCGTCCAAGGGCTGTTCACGTTCAGCATCCGGGTCACCAAAGTGGACCAGCACTTCATCCTCGAGAACGCGAACCCGGTGACGATAAACCCGGGCCGCTCAGTCAACTACGGGATCCCCATCCTCGGCCAGAGCTGGCCGCAGAACTGCCTCTCCCGTGGCACGCCGTGCAGCATCGACACGGAGCCACCGAGCACGCCGACCAACGTGCGAATCGGCCGGCTGCCCTATACCTCCACCGGAACCTGGCTGCAGTGGAGCATGTCGACCGACAACGTGGCGGTAGCCGCATACGAGGTGACCAGGAACGGCGCGGTCATCGCGACCACCACCGGCGGGTCGTACGCGCTGCCCGCGGCCGACTCAGGTGCCGTCTACGGCGTCCGGGCCCTCGACGACATGGGCAACCGCTCGGGGTTGGCGACGGCCGTGTATCCCTCATAGTTCGCGAACGTAGTGCAGGATTCGCTCGCCATGATCGTCGATCTTCGTACGTCCCGACGCCGTCCACCCGAGTCGCTCGTAGAGCCGCTGAGCGCGTCCGTTGGTCGCGTGGGTCCACAACTGGGCTTGGCTGAATCCGCGCTCCCTCGCCTTGAGCTGTGCCTGGCCCACGACAAGGGCACCCAGCCCTTGCCCCCACCGGTCCGGATGGACCGCGACCATCGACACGTGAGCGAGGCCAGGCAGTGGATCCCCGCTGGCGCCGTCCTGAGCGAGCGCCTGCAGTACGAGCGCCAGCGCCACCAACTCGCCGTCATCCTCCGCCAGCACCGCGAAACTGGCCGGGCCGGCCAACCGGCGACGTACCTGTTGTTCGGCCTCGGCGCTGCCCGCGCCGGCGACTGCCCCCAGAGGCAACCCGAGCGCTGCCTGCCGGGCGATGTTGGCCGCTGTCCAGAGGCGAACGACGACCGCGACATCGGCCATGTTCGCAATGCGTGTTGTCAACACCAGCCCACGCTACGTCCTCTCAGGTGACGTACCATCCGCCGTGCAGGAGCAGGAGCGAGGTCGGGCCCGGATGGGTAGGCCTTGGCGACGGGTGCTGGCACGCCATGGGCATTGACGGGATGGAAGCCGATCTTCCGGGGGCGATGAGATGATCGAGCGGGATGTCCGGGTGGGCGACGGTCGCCTGCTGCACGTCTACGACAGTGCGCCGCTGGACGTCGGGCGGATGCCCGTCATCTGGCATCACGGCACGCCCAACGTGGGTGCGCCGCCGGAGCCCCTGTTCGCCGCTGCCGACAGGCTCGGGCTGCGGTGGGTGTCGTTCGATCGGCCCGGTTATGGCGGCTCCACCGTCGCACCAGGACGGACCATGTCGTCGGTCGCCGGTGACGTGGCGACGGTGGCGGACGCGCTGGGCATCGACCAGTTCGCCGTCATGGGGTACTCCGGTGGCGGATGCTATGCGCTGGGATGCGCCGCGGTTCTAGGCAGTCGCGTCCGGGCGGTACTGACGCTGGCCGCCATCGCTCCGTACGGTGTCGACGGGCTCGACTGGTTCGCCGGGATGGTTCCCTCCGGTGTTGCCGCGTTGGGCACGGCGGCGGCGGGCCGCGAGGTACGGACGGCGTTGGAGGCGTCGGGGTTCGCCTACGACGCCCAGTTCACGGCCGCCGACCTGGCTCTGTTCGAAGGGCCGTGGGGATGGCTGGGAAAGGTCGGCGGGCCGGCTCTGGACGCCGGACCGTACGGGCAGATCGACGACGACGTTTCCTACACCCGCCCGTGGGGCTGTGACCCCGGCGAGGTCGGCGCCCCGATCCTTCTGCTGCACGGCACCGATGACCGGATCATCCCCGCCAGCCACGGATCATGGCTGGCGGCCCACTGCCCGACCGCCCAGTTGCGGCTCAGCGAGGGCGCCAGCCATTTTACGATCGTCAATCAGGCCGAATCAGGCCTGGAGTGGCTTCGCGAACAGATTTGACGGCCTGATCGATCAGGCCGAGCCGGAGCACCTGTCCGCCGATGTACCCAGCGACGACGTCGACGACCCGCTCACCGCGGAATCAACCGACGGCGGGCCGGTAGCGCAGCCACAGGACACCGGAGCGGTATTGGGTGGAGGAGACGAATTGCAGCCGAACCGGTCCGACCCCGTCGAAGATACGTGGCCCTTCGGCCCACAGGTGCGGATTGACCCAGAACCAGAACTCGTCCACGAGGCCTCGCGTGGTCAGCGTATGGGCGAGCTCGCCGCACCCCGTTACGATCAGGTTTCCCTTGTGCTCCTGCTTGAGGGCTGGCACCGCTTGTTCGACGCTGCCGTCGAGGAGCGTGGCGTTCCACTCCAGTGGACCGCTCAGTGTTCGCGACGCGACGTACTTGGGCATGCTGTTGACGCGTTTGGCGAAGTGCGCCATCGACGGGTCCTGCGCGAGCTGCGGCCAGACCGGCGCGAGGCCCTCATACGTCTTGCGCCCGAGCAGCAGTGCGTCGGCGAGGATTAGCTGTTCGAGCGCGGCGTCACCGCTGTCGGTGTCCAGCTCCAGCCACGTTTCGGGCGAGGGTGATTCGAAGGCGCCGTTGACGGTGATCTGTTCGTGGATGATGACTTTTCCCATGTCAGGGACGCTACGAGCCCGTCCCACAGCCGCCATCTGTCAAACGACCGGTGCTGACGGGGTTTCGTCTACCTAAGCGGTCACAGGTCGAGCTGGGCGAGTTCGGCACGCCTTCTGACACGCAGCTTGGGGTAGGCCTTGTACAGGTGATATCCGACCGTACGCGGGCTCAGGAACAGCTCCGCGGCGATCTCCCGGTTGCTCAGCCCCCGCGCCGCACGCCGCACGACCTGCAACTCCTGCGGTGTCAGCAGGCCCGCACCGGTGGCCGCAGCCTCAGGTATGCCCTCGCCCAGCGCGACCAGCTCCGCCCGGATGAGCCGTTCCCACCCGTGCGCGCCGATCTGGTCGAATCCCTCGTGCGCGAGGAGGAGCTGTTCTTTGGCGGCAGATGGACGCCTGTTCCGCCGCAGCCACGCGCCGTACGCCAGGCGGGTACGGGCCCGGTCGTATGGGCCGCAGCCGTCGACGCGCAGCGCCTCTTGGAAGAGCCCGCCGGCATCGGCATCATCGGCCAGGAGCGCCCGGCAGCGGAGCATGAGACCAGCCGCGGCGGGGCTCCCTGTGTAGTTCGCCCAGTCGACGAGTCGCGGCAGATACCTCTCCGCGCGAGCGACGTCCCCTGCTCGCACACCGGCTTCGACGTGGTCGGGAATGGCGCGGACCATCACGTCTCTGCCAGGCGGACCGTCGCAAACGCGCTCCAGCAGGTCGAGCGCCGGCTTGGGGTTGCCACCGGTGAAATCGACCAGGGCGAGCGCCCACCTGGCCATCGCCGCCGACATCTCGTGCTGGTGGCTATCGCCCAGCACCCGGGTGGCGGCGCCCTCAGCGGCGGCGTCGCCGCGCACCGCGGCGAGCCACGCGGACATCGAGGTGAGCACAACGACCTGTAGGGGCTGTCCCAACTCGCCGGCGAGAGCGAGCGCCTCGGTGACGCTCGCTTCGGCGTCGCGCAGCCGCCCAGTGGCGATCTGCGCCAGCGTCAACGTTTCCAGCGCGTAGGGCAGCCAGCCCAAGGCGCCCTGCTGGCGAAAGTCGGCTACCTGGCCGTCGAGCATCGCCAGAGCGCTGCTGTCCGCGCCGATGAGCAGCCCCATGAAGCCGGCCATCATCCGCTCCAGCGACGCCTCCCCGTCGCCATTTCTCGCGGCATCGTGCATGGCTCGCATCGGGTTGACGGCGGCCGCGACGTTGCCGCGTAGGAGATCGGTAAATCCCACCAGACCATCGACCAGCACCACCGGCCCGCCGCGGATTCCGCGAAGCTGCTCCGCGCAGGACCCCAACAACGACGGAGCAGCCGCGTCGCGGGCACACCAAGCGGCCTCGGCCAGTACTGCGACCGCCCGGTCCGGATCAACAGCGAGCACCGGGGCCGCGGCCTCGACCGCGAGCCGGGACGCCTCCGCCGGAGAGGTGCGTTCGTACGCGACCTGGGCCCGTATCCAGGCTGCCTCTGCCGCCTCACCAGGCTCGTCGGTGAGGGAGGCACCGCCGGCAGCCAGGTCGGCCGCGCGGTCCAACTGTCCCGCGTCGTAGGCCGCACGAGCCGCTGCCACCAGCCGCCGTCCGCGATCGGCGGTGTGGCTGGACAGCTGCGCGGCCCGCTCCAGTGCCCGCACCGCCGCGGCCGGGCCCCCACGACGGGCGGCGCTCCGCGCCACCTGTTCCAACTGCGCCGCGACCCGGTCATCGACCCCGGTGGCGGCGGAGGCCAGATGCCAGGCACGGCGATCCGCGTGGCGCGGATCGGACAGCACGGCCGCCAGCGCCTCATGCGCGGCAACACGCGTGGCGAACGGCGGTTCCTGGTACGCGGCGGCCCGGATCAGCGGATGCCGAAACGCCACCCCGGTCGAGGTCACCCGGACCAGACGGCTGCGTTCGGCAGGCCCAAAATCGGTCACCTCCAGACCGAGGCGTCCGGCAGCCGCCATGAGGGTTGGCAGGTCCGATCCGTGATCGGCTGCGGCGAGCAGCAGCGCCGTCCCCGTCCGCTCGCCGAGGGCGGCTACCTGCTGGCCGAAGTGCGCCTCAAGTCGGCCCGCTGCCGGCAGTGGAGCGATCGGAGCCCGAGTTGCCGAGGCTTCCACGCTGGCCGCCAGTTCGATGATGGCCAGCGGGTTCCCGCTTGATTCGTCCAAGATCTGACTGGTCGTCTCGGTCGTTGTCGCGCCGGCCATGGACGCCAGGTGCGCAGCGTCCGACCGCCCGAGCCGAGCGAGCGTGAGGCTCTCGATGCCGGGCGCGGGAAATGGACGCCCACCATCGCGGATGGCGAAGATGGTCGCGATCGGATCCGCGTGGAGCCGGCGTACCGCGAACAGCAGCGCGTCCACCGATGGCTGGTCGAACCACTGGACATCGTCCAGCAGGCACAGCAACGGGCGCTCGCTCGCGATGTCCGCGAGCAGCGCAAGCGTCGCTGCTCCCGGTAGGACGCGGTCGACAGGCTTGCCGTCGGTGCCGAACGCGACCCGAAGCGCATCGGCCTGGGCCTTCGGCAGGGCGTCGAAGCGGGCGAAGTCGCGGGCGAACAGCACGTGAAGGATGGCAAACGCCACCTCGGCTTCGGACTCGATGCCGACTACGCGCAGGATCCGCATCCCCCCAGCCAGGCTGGCCGCGTAATCGAGCAGCGCCGTCTTGCCGATGCCCGCCTCACCGCGCAGCACCAACGACCGACTGTGGCCGTCCTTGGCGTCAGCCACCAGCCGATTGATCCGCGACAGCTCAGCGGCCCGCCCGACGATCACACCGAGACGCTAACGCATTCCTCGGCCCGCCAACCCGACACCACTGCCGCAAGCAGCCCCACCGGTACCGACCGACGCGGTTCAGGCGCCCGTGCGGGTGAACGTCACATGGGTGACGCCGCTGGGCGAAGAGGTGGCCTCGACCTGGTAGTCCTTCTCGAGTCCCTCGAGTCCGTCCCAGAGGCGTACGCCTCGGCCGAGCAGGATCGGTACCACCGCGACGTGCATGTAGTCGACGAGCCCGGCAGCGAGGAAGTCTCGGATCACGGTGGGGCCGCCGCCGATGCGTACGTCCTGGCCGCCCGCGGCCTTGCGCGCCGTCTCGAGCGCCTCGGCGGGCGAGGCGTTGATGAAGTGGTACGTTGTGCCGCCCTCCATCTCGATCGACGGGCGCGGGTGGTGAGTGAGGATGAAGGTGGGTGTGTGGAACGGCGGGTTGGGGCCCCACGCGCCCTTCCACTCCGGGTCCTCGTGCCATCCGGGATGGCCGAACTTCCCGGCACCCATGATCTCGGCGCCGATCCCCGGATCAAACTGCCGCGTGAACGCGTCGTCGACGCCACCGCTGCCACCTGGCTCGTCGCGCCCCCGCCACCACCTGGTGGCGAACATCCATTCGTGCAGCCTCTCGCCTGCGTGACCAAAATGCGCGTCGCGGCTCTGACCTTCACCGGTGCCGAAGCCGTCGAGTGAGATGGCGAAGTTGTGGACGCGGGCGAGCGACATGGCTGGTGCTCCTTCGGTACTCGGCGAGTCATTTCTCGTAGAGCTCGGTCACTTAGCGATGATGCTGCCCCAAGGTCATGACGTCTAATGCCAAATCTGCCCAGATCTCATCGATAAACTTAATCCATGCTGAACCTGACCCAGCTCAGAGTGCTGGAGGCAGTCGCCCGCCATGGATCGGTGACCGAAGCCGCGAAGGAGCTGCACTACTCCCAGTCGTCGGTCAGCCATCACCTGGCGCGGTTGGAAGCCGCCACGGGAGCGAAGGTCATCCAACGAGTGGGCCGCGGGATCCGGCTCACCCCCGAAGGAGAACTGTTGGCGGGACGGGCGACCGAGATCCTGGGGCGACTGAACGCCGCATCTGTCGAGCTGGCCGCCCGGGTGGGACTTCGTGCCGGACGGGTGCGACTCGCCGGTTTCCAAACGGTCCTCAGCACCCTCGTACCGAAGGCAGCCGCCGAGCTGTCCCGGGCGCACCCTGGAATCGAGTTGAACCTCGTCGATGCCCACCCGGCCGTGGGCCTGACCATGCTGCGTTCCGGACACGTCGACATCGCCTTGATCTTCCGGAACGCCGACACTCCCCCGGACGAGCAGGAAGGATTCCGGCTCACCCACCTTCTGGACGATCCCCTCTACCTCATCAGTGACCAGCCCCATCAGCGTCTCGAGGACCACCGTGACTCCGCCTGGGTCGGCGGCTGCGAACGCTGTCGAGCTGCCATGATCACGGCATGCGGGCGCGCCGGCTTCACCCCACGCGTCGCCTACTCCTGCGACGACACGGTCATCGCCCAGGCGCTCGTAGCCGCCGGAATGGGCGTTGCGATAGTCAACGGACTCGCGTTGCACGCGCACCGGACACCAGGCGTACACGCCACACAGCTCGCCGAGAGCCCGCGCCAGATCTATGCCGCCACGTACGGCGACCCGCCAGACCCACCCGCCACGACCGCGCTGATCGAGATCCTGGAATCGACTGCCATGACCCTCCGCGCCCCGAGCCGGGGCGAGTCATCCAGTACAAGCACAGATCAGCGCGGCGACGGACCGGTCCTCGGTAAGGCTGTGACCGGCCCGTCGCTGGCGGCTCAGTGGGTCAGTGGGTCAGTGGTCAGGTGACGGTGCACGATGCGGTGTTCAGGGTGACGTTGACGGGCGGCCGGTTGGGCGCGGCGTCGTCGCGTGTGGCGTTGAACCCCAGAGTCCGGCTCTGGCCGGGTGCGATGCGGGCGTTGGAGGCGGCGTTGCTGATGGGAACGTTGGCCCCGTCCTGGCCCGACACGCCGTTCCAGATCTCGTAGATCTCTTGGCCCGAGGTGAAGCGGAACCGGAGGGTCCACGCCGGGATCGGCCGGCTTCCGGTGTTCGTGACGACGATGTTGGTTTGGAAGTTGCCCGGCCACTGCGTGGTGATTTGATATTGCACTCGGCAACTCGTGGGTGGCACGTTGCCTTCGACGAAGAACACGTTGGGCGCCAGTTCCGGACGCGGGATGTCGGTGTTGGACGCGATGACGTCCCCGAGGTTGCGCTGGAACTCGACGCCGTACCGATTCCGGATCTCGTTGAGCGTGTTTTGGACGAAGCCGTTCTGGTAGAAGAACCGGTCACCGTCGCGCAGCGCCTGGAACTGGCGGGTCCATACGGCCCGCTGGAGCTCGCCGAAGTCCGCTCCGGTGGCGTGGGCCTCGGCCACCATGCCGGTGAAGGCGTCGACGTTGTTCACGTCGCCGTAGACAGCGCGCAGGCGGGACGCCAGCGTGGTACGGCGGACGCCGTTGACGGCGTCACCCTCGACGGCATCCTCGTCCTCCAGATCGATGGGGTTGCCGAAGATGTCGGTCAGTGAGACGAAGTCGAGGCTGGCCGGGGTGTCGCCGCTCAAGCCGGCTGGGAACTGGTCGGTGGATTCGCCGGTGATCGCGGTGAACGAGGTCTTCGGAGCGAGCCCGAATGCCTGGCGCATCTGGTTGTAGGTGGGCATACCGTGGTCGCGGCCGCGCTCGACGTCGATCGCGCCGAGATCGGTCACGCTGGTGAAGCAGGCGGGCAGCTCGGGCCCGTCGAGGCAGTCGGGGTTACCCGGGACTGGGATCTCGAACAGGATGCTGCGCAGCTGGTTGTCGATCTGCTCGTCGTTCTTGTACTGCGGCTCCAGACCCAGCCCTTGCATCAGTGGGCCGAGCTGCAGTAGTGGGACGAGATCCGGGTTGAAGAAGCCCACGTTGAGCGGAACGATCAGCTCCAGCTCACCGTCCTCCTCGACGAACTCGACACCCTGGCCCTCCAGGGCGGCCCGGGCCGCGGCGGAGTAGCGACCGGGATCGGAGATCATCTCCAGTTCACCGTGGATGAAGCTGTGCGCCCGGTAGGCGATTGTCGCGAACTCGTTGCCGAGGCTGGCGTTCACGTTCGGGTTGTACCCGGTGTACACCGGCAGGTTGATTCCCATGGCCGGCAGGAACTCGGTGTACGTGATGTACTGCTGCTCGGCGATGACCACCCGCCGGGCGATCTCGAACTTCTCCTGCTCGGTCAGCGTGTTCGGCAGCAGCCCCACGATCCGGTTGTGCTCACGCGCGAACAGCGTGTGGGTGCCGGTCAGGGCGATGTTCTCGTTGGCACGCACGTCGCCGGCGACCACGGCCCGGTTGGGGGTGGCCCGCAGCCGGCCGTCGATGTCCATCGCCGGGGCGGTCGCGGCGTCACCGCGGGTGTCACGGCGCGGCAGGTATTGGCTCGGCATCAGCAGCCGCCCGCTGTTGTTGGCCAGGTTGGCGTCGACCGGGCCTTCCCGCATCCACTCCAGCCGTGCCTGGGACCCGCCGTAGACCGCCCAGGCGTCGATGTAGGAGCTGACGGTGTTCACCTGCTGTCGTGGGCTTGTTACTCCGGTCCCCGGCGCGATGCTCGACCGGGTGAACGAGATCTCGCCTATGGCCTCCCCGCTGGTCTCAGTGAACTCTTCCATCGGGTCGTCGGCGTTGAACTCGATGTTCGCCGAGCTCGGGTCCGGAGCGTCGCCGACGCCTGGCGCCTGCCGGAGCCCGAAGGAGTGGTCCAGGAACTGGCCCCAGACAAAGCCCCACTGAGTGACCTGGCGCTGTGAGAAGAGGTTCTGATGCCTGTCGTTGAAGATCCGGTTGCTGATCGCGCGTGAGTTCGGCCCTGGCGCCTGCGCGCCGATGCCGTCGGCGTAGCGCGCTGGGCCCGTACGCGGGTAGATGATCCCTGAGCGGCCCCAGGCCGGGTTCGCAACGTTGTTTCCGCTGCCGTCGAGGCTCTGAACCTCGAACGGGAACGGGATCGCGGCGCTGGCGGAGCCGGTCATCGCGGTCCAACCGCTGGCGACCAGCACCATGATCAGACCCACCGCCAGTGGACCACGTCGAATACGACGGTGCCTCCGCGATGGGCCCAACCGTCCGCGTGCGGCAAACATGCTCGTGGTGCTGCTCATCTTGTTCCTCCCAGTGTCGCTGGCCAAGCGAGAAAGCCACCTGCCCGTGACCACCGCTTCGCGGAGAGCCTTAGACACGTGCCGACGCTGCAGCGGCATATCAGTCCATCTCGGACGATGCTGATTACGGACAGGATCAGAAAGGCGCTCGGACAGCCCGGTTCAAGCCGCAACGGAAGCGGTCGAGGAGTTTTGGGGGTTCCGCCACGCCCCGGTTAGCGGGATCCTTTTCCTGTTCCGAAAATCGCGGCACCTGCGCCAATAATCGACTGACCGCCGGCCGGCGACAATAGACTTGTTTCCCTTTGGGGGTGCGACTTTCCCTTGGGGGTGCGACTTTCCCTTGGGGGTGCGCGACTTTCCCTTGGGGGTGCGCGGTGCCTGTCGCCGCGCGCTGCGACATGTAGCCGAGGGCTCGTCCAACCGGGAGGTCGCCCGCCGGCCGCTCCTCGAGGGGCCAGTTTACCGGCGCGGGCTGTTAGCCTGATCGATGCCTTATCTACTGTGGACCGGGGCGGCGGTCGGGTGGTGGTCCGCCTACGCATGGGTCAACGCCGTGCGGGCCGCTGAGGTGTTACGCGGAAACGGCGCGGTGGCCGAGCCGGTGTGTCTGCTGCCGGGCGAGCTGGCCCTGGCGCTGCCGTGGGTGCCGTTCACACTGCTGGCGCTGTGGCTGGCGCATCGGTTTCCGATCGGCGCCGGGCCGCGAGCGGCACTGCCGCAGCTGGGCGGGTTGATTGTGGCGCTGGCTGGCCGGGCGGTCGCGGTGATCGCGCTCAACCCAATGGTGGGCTGGTACCTGAGCACACCCACGTTCGACGACCTCTTGGTGCGAAACATTCAGCTCGACGCGTTCACGTACTGCCTGATCGTCGCCGCCGCGCACGCCGTGTACTACGCCCGTGTGCACCGCCTGCGCGAGCGACAGCTCGCCCGCGCCGAACTCAACGCGCTGCGCGCTCAGCTCCAACCGCACTTCCTGTTCAACACGCTCAACACGATCGCCGCACTGGTGCCGGACGATCCGGAGAAGGCGGACCGGATGATCAGCGGCCTGGGCGGTTTGCTGCGCCGCTCGCTGGACAGCGACGGCCGGCTCGAGGTGCCGCTGCACGAGGAGATCGCCACCACCTCGTCCTATTTGGACATCGAGCAGACCCGGTTCGAAGACCGGCTGCGGGTTTCCTGGCGGATCGAGCCGGACGCCTCGGATGCGCTCGTACCGCCGCTGCTCCTGCAACCGCTGGTGGAAAACGCGGTTCGGCATGGTCTGTGGCCGCGGGCGAGAGCGGGAGAGCTGCGCGTGACTGCCGGCCGTCGGGCCGGAAAGCTGCGGATTGCGATCGAGGATGACGGCGTAGGGCTTCCCCCGGGTGGTCCGCCATCGACTGGACTCGGGTTGGCCAATACAAGGGTGCGGCTCGAGCAGTTGTACGGCGCGCGGCACGAGTTCACCGTCGTCGCGCGTGACGGCGGCGGGGTCGCCGTGACCATGACCGTGCCTTACCGTACGGGGGAAGAGCGATGATGCGTACGCTGATCGTCGACGACGAACCGCCGGCGCGGAGGCGTCTTCGGGCTCTGCTGCGTGACCGTCCCGACGTGGCGGTCTCCGGTGAGGCGGGCACCGCGTCCGCCGCGGTTGCCGCCATCCGGCAGACCCACCCCAGCCTTGTTCTTCTGGATATCCGGATGCCGGAGGGCGACGGCTTCGACGTACTCGATGAACTGCGCGGTGACCACGCACCGGCAGTGATCTTCGTGACCGCGTTCAGCCAGCACGCGGCGCGTGCCTTTGATGTACGGGCGGTCGACTACCTGGTGAAGCCGTTCGCACGGGAGCGGCTGTGGACGGCGCTGGACCGGGCGGCGTCCCAACTGGCCGCGCTCACCGCCCCGCCCGCACCGCTGCGGCGCCTGCCGGTCGACGTGGGCCGGCGGATCCGGCTCGTCGACGCCGACGAGATCGACTACCTGCGGGCCGAGGGTAACTACGTGCGGGTGTACGCCGGTGCCCAGTCCTACCTGCTCCGTCAGACGCTCACCGGCCTTGTGGCCCGCCTGGATCCCGCGGACTTCCTCCAGGTGCACCGATCGCTGGTCGTCCGGCTGGACCGGGTGCGGGAGATCGAGACGCTCGACCACGGCGAGCTGATGTTGCGGCTGACCACTGGGGCGGCGCTCATCACCGGGCGGCGGTTTCGCGATCCGGTCAGGTCCGCGCTGGGCCTGTCCCGCTGATGCTCCCGTCCGTCCATCCGATCCGCCCGTTCGTCCCATCGTCGGCGGTTCCCCGGGCGGCGCCGCCGTAGCCTCCGCGCATGAGACATTGGTTGATCGCGATCGCTACCGGGCTGTCGGTGCTCGCCGCCGGTACGCCCGCCACCGCCGGTACAGAGGCCACCATCCTCGCACCCGGCGTGATCTCCTCCGATCAGGAGGAGTGGCGGATCAGCTTCACGCCCGACGGCCGGAGCGCCTACTTCGCACGCAGCGCCGACTTCTTCCCCGTTTCCCGCCAGGCCACCATCCTGGTGTCGCGGACCACCAACAGCGGCTGGTCGGCGCCGCACACCGCGTCGTTCTCCGGCCAGTACCCAGACATCGACCCGTTCATCACCGCTGACGGACGGCGGCTGTTCTGGTCGTCGATCCGTCCCGTCGACGGCCAACCACGCACCGACGCCGACCTGTGGATGGTCGAGAAGCGGCGAGACGGCCGTTGGGGCGAGCCGCAACACCTCGGCGCCGCCGTCAACGGCCCGGCCGACGAGCTGTACCCCACGGTCACCGCCGACGGCACCCTGTATTTCGCCAGCGACCGCGCGGGCGGGCTGGGCGGATGGGACATCTACCGATCCCGCCCCGGGCGCGACGGCCGGTACGGTCCGGCCGAAAACCTCGGTGCCCCGGTGAACACCGACGGCTGGGAGTTCAACCCGGTGGTGGTCGGACCGCTGCTGGTGTTCACCGGCCTCAACCGCGCCGGCGGGTACGGCGCCGGGGACCTCTGGTACTCGGCCGCGACACTCGGGTCATGGTCCACCCCGCGCAATCTCGGCCCCACCGTCAACACGGCACTCGACGAGTACCACCCGTCGGTTTCACCGTCACTGGACCGCCTGTACTTCGTCCGGCACAACTACGACCCGTGGGTGCCCGGCGACATCTACACCATCCGCGCCCGAGACCTGTACCACCGCCTGCCCTGAGTCGCTTTGCGGGCGTCTCCGGCCGGCTGCGGCGCTCGACGCGCCGCAGCCGGTTTTCTCGACTACTTCAGGTACGTGGCTAGCGGGATTTGTTGGTCACGGATTGCTTTGGCGACAACGCCGGCGATCTGTCGGGCGCCGGCCTGCTCGAAATGGGTGTGATCGTTGCAGAAGAAGGCGCCTACCGGCCCCGAGTTGTAGTCGCCGTTGAAGGGGCACAGACGAAGCGCGTTGTAGAGCGTGTAGCTCAGCCGGTGCAGGTCTATGACGGGTACGGCGTTCGCGCCGCCGGCCGAGTTCGTCTCGGTGATGAACCCGCGGTTGCCCACCGCCGTGCCGCCTGAGCACCTGATCGCCGCCACGGGTGTCAGGAAGATGGGGTGGGCTCCCCGCGCCTTCGCCGCGCTGGCCATCATCCCGAGCAGCTGCTGATATCGCGCGGACCCGACGTGGCGGGGACAGGCGGCGGTCCCGTCGTTGATCCCGAACTGGATGAGCAGGTAGTCGCCGGGTTTCATGCCGCTCGCCGAGTCGAGCATGGCCTGCCAGCGCGCGGAGTACGTGACCGGGTTGATGACGCACTCCCCGGCCGCGTTCTTGGTGCTGCTGACGTTGGGATCGTAGAGCCACGTCTGGATGCTTCGCCCACCCATGGCGCTGTTCCGCACGGTGACGTTGCTGTTGAAGTACTGGGCGAACTGACCGCCCCAACCCGCTGGGCAGGCTGCTCCGCCGGAGGGGTTGGCCATGGTGGAGTCTCCCGCCAACCAGACCGTGACCCGGCCCGGCGAAGAGGACGGAGTGGGCGAGGGCGGTGCGCATGGCGTCGGGCTTGGCGTCGGGCCGCTCGTCGTCACTTCGAGGTAGTCGACGTTGGGCAGTCCGCCGGCGGTGGTCGGGCTGAATCGGATGGTGTTGGCGCCCGAGCTCACCGGCACGGTCACCGTCTTGGTGACCCATGTCGTCCACGCACCGGTAGGTTCGAAGGAGATCGCCTGTGGTGCTGTGCCGTTCACGAGGACGTCGGCGGGCCGCGCGGTGGTGGTGCCGTTGGCGAAGCGTACGCCCAGCGTCGCCGTTCCGGCCGCGGACGCGGTCACGGTGAACTGCGCCGCCGCGCCGACCGCGTTGTCAGCGTTGCAGAACCCGCTCCCGGAATAGCCGGCGTGGTTGGAGTCGATCGTGCCGGCACACGTCGCCGGCGCCGTCTCGGCCTCGTACCGGATCTCGGCGGCCACCGCGATGGTGGCGTACACGACGGTCAAAGCGCTTGTCAGGACCGCGCCCGCGATGATCAGTCGACGCTTCATGGCTCTCCTCGTGTCCTTCAGAGGTACTGGTCGAGGATCGGCCGCAGCCGTTGCGCGATCTTCGCGTGGCCGGCGTCGGACGGGTGGACGTTGTCGGTCGTGTCCGCCGCGGTGATCCAGCCCGCGGTGTCGACGAAGTGGACCCTCGTGTCGCCGGCTGCGTTGCGTGTCGCCACGGCGTTGCGGGTCTCGGGCACGTATCGGTTGCGGAACACGCCCATCGCGAAGATCTCAGCGTTGGGGTACGCCTGACGGAGGCGTTCCAGCATGACGATGTAGCCCTGCTGGAACTGCGTGGTCGAGACGCCGTGACCGATGTCGTTGGTGCCAAGGTTGATCACGACGGCGTTCGCTTGGTAGGTCGCGAAGTTCCAGTCGTCGTAGGTGGCCCATGCCGAGGAGCGGCGGAACCAGTCCATCATGCCGTAGCAGTCGCGGCTGACGAGGCATGCACCGCCTTGGGCGACCTGGGTGTGGCCGGCGCCGAGGGCCTCGGCCGAAAGCCACGGGTAGGCGGTGAAGGGACGGTTGGCGTTGGGCTGGCCCACAGTGATCGAGTCACCGATGAACTCGATGAGGTTCGTCGGCCTGCCGAGGGGCATGGTCTGCGCTCCGCTGGCAAGGATGAGCCCGCCGAAGACCGGGTCGCCGTTGTACGAGCCGGCCCGCTCGCGGTAGCCGATCCGGATGGTGTGCGAGCCACCCGACAGGCCGGTGGCGAGGGTGACGTTCCCGGATACGTTACGACGCCACTGCAGCGGCCCCCGGTCGATGGAGTAGTACAGGTCGATGGCGTTCCGCTGGCGCACTCCGATGGAGCTTCCGGTGAACTGGGCGTCGAGATAGCCGCCGGCCCAGCCCATCGCGTAGTAGGCCGAATCCGATGTGTTCCACCGGCCGTAGTACTGGATGTTCGAGTCGTTCGGCCGGCCGTTGCCCCCGGTGGAGCCGCCGGTCGCATCGACATCGAGGGAGTCGATGTTCGCCAGGCCGTTCGCCGTGGTCGGGCTGAACCGGATCGTGTTGCTGCCCGCGTTCAGCGACACGGTGAGCGTCTTGGTCACCCAGGTGGTCCAGGCGCCGGTGCCTTCGAACGACGTCGTCGTGATGCGGGAGCCGTTGACGACGGCGTCCGCGGGCCGGGCCGTGGTGGTGCCGTTGGCGAAGCGTACGCCCAGCGTCGCCGTTCCGGCCGCGGACGCGGTCACGGTGAACTGCGCCGCCGCGCCGACCGCGTTGTCAGCGTTGCAGAACCCGCTCCCGGAATAGCCGGCGTGGTTGGAGTCGACCGTGCCGGCGCACGTCGCCGGCGCCGTCTCGGCCTCGTACCGGACCGGGGCCGCCACCGCGGGATTGCCGGTCAGCGCCATTACCGCGGCGACGAGCAGTGTGCTGCTGAGGACAGAGGACTTGAGTCTCATGGGTTGTCTCCGTAGTCGTACAGGGGCCGGGGGGCGGATTTGCGCCCCCCCGGCCTCGATCGGGCGATCCGTCGTGAATCCGTGTCCTGGCTGGTGTGTCAGCGCAGGTAGCCCACCAGGGGAAGGTTGCGTTCACGGATTCCCTGCACGACCAGGTCGGCCATCCGGCCGGCGCCGTACTCGGAGAAGTGTGTGTTGTCGGTGACCCCGTCCACCGATGAGCGCAGGTAGAGGGCGGCCGAGTTGGTTACGCCGAGCGACTCCACGAGCGCTTCGCTCTTTGCGGTCAGATCGATCACAGGCACGTTGAGCGAGGATCCGAGGCGGCGCATCTCAGCCGGCAGGTCGACGCCGACGCCGTTGACGTGCAGCGCGGTACCGTTCAATTGGCTGCCGCTGAATTGCCGCCGTACCGGTGGGGTGACCAGGACGGGGACGCCACCCCTGTCACGCACCTGGTTGATCATGGAGGTCAGGTTGCCGCGGAAGGCCGCTGCCGTCGTCTGCTTGTCGTTGTGTCCGAACTGGATCAGTACGAGGTCGTTGGTCTTGATCCGCGGCCTCATCGCGGGGAACAACGCGGAGTTGTTCAAGAAGCTGCCGGAGCTCTCCCCCGAGTCCGAGTAGTTGGCGATGCTCGCGCCGGCCGACACGTGGGTCGGCAGGATCTGTCCCCAGCCGGTGTACGGGGCGGTCATCTGGTCGCACACCGTGGAGTCGCCGGCCAGGTAGACGACCAGCGGATTGCTCGCCGCCTGGACCGTCAGGCCGGACAGCTTCGGGGCGGACCCGGCGAAGGTGACGTCCAACCCGGGGTTGCCGTTGCCGCCCTGTCCGGTCGGCTGGCCCTCCGGTTGCCGAACGTTGACGGTGAACACGTACGGGGTGATCGTGCCGGCCGCGGTGCTCACCGCCGGCAGGAGCCGTCGACGCGCCTCCACGGACACCGAGGTGTTGCCTGCGGAGGCACGGTCACCGATCCACGCGGTGACCGTGTAGTTGCCCGGCGAGACGGCGAAGCGGCAGGTGATCGGCGAGTTCCCGGTGCACTCCGGCGGCCGGCCGGGCGGTGGGGAGGCCGACGCGGTGGGTGACGCGGTGGGCGCGGCACCGGCCTCGAAGTCCAGGTAGTCCACGTTGGGCAATCCGTTGGTGGTGGTCGGACTCAACCGGATCGTGTTGGTGCCGCTGTTCACCGGTACGGTGAGTGTCCTTGTGATCCAGCTCGTCCACCCGCCGGTGGGGTCGAACGCGGCGGCGGCGTGCGCGACGGTGCCGTTGACGACCACGTCGGCTGGCCGGTTGGTGGCGGTGCCGTTGGCGTACCGGACGCCGACGGTGGCCGTGCCGGCGGCGGACGCGGTCAACGTGAACTGCGCCGCCGCTCCCACCTGGTTGTCGCCGTTACAGAACCCACTACCGGAAAAGCCCGCGTGGTTGGACTCGATCAGGCCGGCGCACGTCGCCGGTGCGCTCTCCGCCTCGTAGCGCGTCGCCGCCGCCGACCCGGTGCCGGCGGTCGACACGACGATTACTCCTGTGCCGACCAGCAGGCTGAGACCAGCGATGAATGGCTTGACTTTCACCTTGGTGCCTCCCTCTCAAAGTGTTCATGAGCTGGTGGCTCAGCCCTTGGTTGATGGATGCGGTGTGCGACGGCGAGCCCGACGACGCGTTGATCGCTCACGCGCTGTCGGGCACACCGTCGAGGTCAGGTGGTCAGGGAAGCCACCGGATATTGGGGTTGAGGCGGCCGTTCCGGTCGAAGACGGCCATGTTGTCCCACTCGTTGCCGGAGTTGTTGATGTCGGTTGGATTCCAACCGTTGCCGGGCACCGCGTACCAGGTGGGCTCCCAGTAGAAGATGCCGATGGCGCCGGCGTTGCGGGCGGTGTTTTGTACCGCGGCGAAGTTGGCCTGCTGCCCCGCCTGTGAGATCGCGTAGCCCGAGCAGCCGCTGGTGACGACATTCGCGGTGCTGTCAGCGTTGGCGGTCGTGTACGGGTACGCCGTCTCGGCGATGATGACCGGCTTGCCGTACCGGGACCGCATGTCGGACACCACATTGGCCATGTTGGACATGCTGCCGTGCCACATGCAGTAGTACGACAGGGCGGTGATGTCCCACTGCACGCCCTGGGCACGGATGCCGTCATAGAACCAACGGGCACCGCTCTCCACCCGCGCCGTGTGGATGATCACCTGGGTTCCGCCGTTGCACGCCTTGGTGGCGTTGTAGCCGGCCTTAAGCAACAACCCCAGGTTGTTGAAGTTGTTGTTGGTCACCCGGCCGTCCTCCCAGAGCATGCCGGTGTTGATCTCGTTCCCGATCTGCACACTGTCCGGCGTTGTCCCCTGCGCCTTCAGGCTGTTGCACACGTCGTAGGTGTAGTTGTAGACATCCGTCTGCAGCTGGCTGATGCCGTGGCTGGCCCACGCCGCCGGCTTGTACTGCTTGCCGGGGTCGGCCCAGGTGTCGGAGTAGTGGAAGTCGACCATCAGCCGCAGGCCCTTGGCCTTCACCGCCCGGGCGTACTGCAGCACCTTGTCCTTGTTGTTGTAGCCGCTGCGCGGGTTGTTCCAGATCCGCAGCCGCACGTAGTTCACGCCGACGCTCGTCAGGATGTCCAGCGGGTCGCCCTGGGTGCCGTTCGGGTAGTAGAACCTCGTTCCGAGGTCGGCGGCGCGCTGCAGGGTGGATACGTCCGCGCCCTGCATTATCGAACTGTTGGACGGGGTCGGGCTGGGCGTGGTCGGGCTGGGGCTGCCACCGTCGGTCGTGGTGACCTCCAGGTAGTCGATGTTCGCAAGCCCGCCAGCGGTCGTCGCGGCGAGCCGCACGGTGTTGTTGCCCGCGGCCAGTGCCACTGTCAGGGTCTTGGTCGCCCACGTGCTCCATGCACCGGTGCTTTCCAACCCGAGCCCGGCCTGCACGACGCTACCGTTGACCGCGACGTCGGCCGGCCGGTTCGCGGTCGTGCCGTTCGCGTACCGGATGGCCAGGGTCGCGGTGCCCGCGGCGGGAACGTTCGCGGTGAACTGGACCGTGGCGCCAAGGGCGTTGGAGCTATCGCAGAAGCCGCTTCCGGAGTAGCCGGTGTGGTTCGAGGCGACCCAACCGTCACACGCGGCGGGTGCCGTCTCCGCTTCGTACCTGTTGGTCGCGGCGTGCGCGCCGAGGCTGAGCACGACTGCCGTCCCGGACAGCACCGTCGCCACGCCCGCGACCATCAAGATCTTGCCTGACCACTTCATCGTCTTCCCGCATTCGTAGATGTAGTGAGTCGAGCGCGCCGGCTGGACGGCCGGCGCGCTCGACGATCGGGATGTCAGCGGACGTGGATGTTGGGTTGAGGTGGGGTGCTCATGCCGTTGCCGAGGAAGAAGCTCGGGTGCGGCGGCTGGTTGTAGGTGGTGTTCTGCCAGGCGATCGCGACGCGGTACTGGGCGTCGTGCATCAGGGTGTAGATGCGCCGGTCGGTCTGGGTGGGGGTGGAGTAGATGCGCAGGGCGTTGTTGTCGTCACGCGGAAGGATGATCTCTTCGCGCCAGTCGCCGAACAGGTCACCCGACAGCGACGGAGTGGATTTGGTGCCGTTGACGGAGTGGGCACCGGAGCCGGTCATGAGGCGGCTGTCGCCGCCGGTGCCGTACTTGTCGACGTAGTTGCCGTTGAGCAGTTCCCGGACCGGGTCGCCGTCCCACCAGGCGAGGAAGTTGTTGCTGCTGGGGTTGCGACCCACCGAGCCACCGGAGGCGTTGAACAGGTTGCCCAGTCCGGTCCCGCTGCCCCAGAACTCGCCGCCGGCGTTGCCGGCGTAGATGTCACCGGCCACACCACGGGCCGGGCCCTCGCAGTTGCAGGTGTTGTTCTTCTGCATGATGACCGCGCCGGTGTTGGCGTCGCGCAGGGTCGCCGCCGGGCTTTGGGCCGCCTCGTGGATCATCCAGATTTCCTGGCCGGTCCGGCTGGGCACGAAGTCACTGACGTGCAGCGCGTCACCGTGGCCGTAGAAGCTGGTGGAGTGGCGGCCGGTGCCGTTGGAGTTGATGACCATAGCACCGAAGACGATCTCGTCGGTGCCGTTGCGGTCGACGTCGGCGATCGACAGCGAGTGCGCCCCCTTGCCTGCCCACTGGCTACCGGCGGTGCGGGAGTCGAACTTCCACCGCAGTGACAGTTGACCGTTGCGGAAGTCGTAGGCCGCGATCGCGGTCCTTTCGTAGACGCCGCGGCTCATGATGACACTGGGCCGCTGACCGTCGAGGTAGGCGGTCCCGGCCAGGAACCGGTTACCGCGGTTGCCCTTGGTGTCGCCCCAGTCGGCGATGTTGCCCCGGACCGGTTCGAAGGTCACCGTCGAGCGCACCGCACCGGTAAGGCCGTCGAACATCGTCAAGAACTCCGGTCCGGCGTTGACATGCCCGGCCGAGTTGCGGTGCACGGCGCTGGCGTTACCGATCACCTGACCGGTCCCGGAGCGGGTCCCGTCGGAGGTCCGCACCGCCATCTCGGCACGGCCGTCGCCGTCGTAGTCGTACACCTGGAACTGGGTGTAGTGCGCCCCGGCCCGGATGTTGGGGCCCATGTCGATGCGCCACAGCCGGGTGCCATTGAGCCGGTAGGCGTCGATGTAGACGTTGCTGGTGACCCCGTCCTGGGCAGGGTCCTTCTGATTGGAGGGATCCCACTTGAGGAAGATCTCGTACTGGCCGTCGCCGTCCGCGTCACCCACGCTGGCGTCGCCGGCGGTGTAGCTGCTGCCCGGCCGGGAGATCGGCACGTCCAGGTAGTTGCCGCCGGCGAACCGCAGTGACGCCTCCGACGCCTCCTGCTCCACCCCGTCGACGACGGCCCGCACGGTGTACGACGCGTCGGCCGCCGCACCGGAGTCCAGGTAGTTGGTGGAGTTGGTGATCGGCGACGAGTTCACCTTCGTCGAGCCGCGGTACACGTTGAAGCCGGTCGACTGGGACTCGTACCCGAACAGCCGCCACGACACCAGGTTGCCCGACCCGGAACGCACGCTGATCAGACCCCGGTTCAGGTCCTCCATCTGCTTGCCGGACCCCGGCGCCGGTGAGCTGGGCGGCGGGCTCGTGGGTGGTGTGTCACCCACCTCGACGTCGACGTAGTCGATGTTGGCCAAGCCGTTGGCGGTGGTCGGGCTCAACCGGATCGTGTTGCTCCCCGCGTTCAGCGATGCGGTCAGCGTCTTCGTGGCCCACGTCGTCCAGGCCCCGGTGCCCTCGAACGCACTCCCGGCCTGCGCCACCGAGCCGTTGACAGCCACATCGGCCGACCGGTTGTCGGTCGTGCCGTTGGCATACCGGATGGCGATGGTCGCTGCGCCGGCCGCGGCCGCGGTCACCGTGAACTGTGCCGCCGCACCCACCGCGTTGGTGCCGTTGCAGAACCCGCTGCCGGAGAAGCCGGCGTGGTTGGAATCGATCGTACCGTCGCATGTGGCCGGTGCGCTCTCGGCCTCGTAGCGGGTGGCTGCCGCGGTGGCTACCGTTGCCGTGATGACGCCGGCCGCGGCCACCGTCACCGCGGCGCCGGCGGAGAGCAGCGCGAGGCGCCGTCTACGTAAAGGCATGATGGTCTCCAGAGTCAGATGTTGGTCGGCCCGTTACGGGCTGGTGCAGGTGAGGGTTGGGGTGACGGACGTGCCGCCGCCGATGAAGCCGAACGTGGTTGAGCCGGACGCCGCCAGCGCGCCGTTGTAGGAGGCGTTGCGAACGGACACGGCGGTGCCGCTGGTGCTCAGCGTGCCGTTCCACACCTGGTTGATGGTTTGGCCGCCGCTGAGGGTCCAGCCGACCGTCCATCCGCTGATCGCGGAGCCGCCCGCGATCACGGTTACCTCGCCCTGGTAGCCGCCGGGCCACGAGTTGGTGGTGCGGTAGCTCGCGCTGCACGCGCCACCCGGTGCCGGTGTCGTCGGCGTGACGGGCGGAGTCGTCACCGGCGAAGTCGTGACCGGTGGCGTAGTCGGCGGTGCGGAGGGCACCAGTGGGCAGGAGCTCTGGTATGCCCGGATGCCGCTGGAGTTGGACAGCGGGCACAGGAACTGGGTGTAGCGGGTGTCGCTGTCGATGAAGATCTTCAACCAGGGGATGACGTTGCGCATCATCGTCGGATTGTTCGACGTCGGGAAACCATGACCGGCGCCGCTCAGCTCCAGGTACGCCTTCTCCGTCCCGGACGGGATCGCGTTGTAGTGGTTCAGGATGCTCGCCGGGGTGGTGGTGCCATCGTTCTGCCCCGCCAGAAGCATCGTCGGCACCCGCAGGTTGTTCAGGTTCTGCGACGGGCTGAACGGCGCCAACCCGACCGCGGCCTTCAGCGACGGACGCCGCAGCGCGGCGGACATGGCCCCGCCACCACCCATCGAGTGGCCCATCACCGCGGTCCGGCTCGCGTCCACCCGGTCCCGCACCGAACTGCGCTGCGTCAGATAGTCCAACGCGGCCAGCAGCTGCGTGCCGCGGGCGGTGTCCCAGTCCTCGCGACCGTTGGTATCGATCCCGATCACCACGAACCCGAACGATGCCAGCCATGGCCCCATCCAGGCCCCCTCAGCGGCCCACGTCGCGGTGTAGCCGGGCACGATCGCTACGGCGCCGAAGGTTCCCTGTGTAGTGTCCGTCGGGTAGTAGACGACTCCGCCACCGAAGCCGTTGCCGGCCGGCACGTTGACTTGTGCGGTGGCGAACGTGCCCCGGTTGGCTGACACGCTGGCCGCGGTCGGGTCCGGACCGCGCTGGTACGGGTTGTCGGCCGCCAGCGCCGGGCGAACCACGACAGCGAAAGCGACCGCCGCGACGACAGCCGCGGCTGCGACCGCGATCCGCCTCCACGCTCTTGGGTTCACAATGTCCTCTCTGAGTGGTCGCAGCCGCGCCCGCGGCGCTGAAGGCCCGGTCTTACCGCGCCGCAGGCAGGTCGAGCATTGGGAGCGCTCACAGCCGGTCGCTGGGATCGAGGCGAACGCTGACACAGGATGCCCGGTTGACCTGCTCAGCCGTCGCCCTGATCGATTGTGAGCGCTCCAACCTGATCAGGCGTGCATCAGACAGTGTTACGGTCGCACGTCCAACTGTCAATCGATGTGTCTCTACTTGATTTAACACTTGACTTAACATCAGGGTCGAAGATCATCGATTGACAGTGAGTCGCCCGACAGCGACACTGTCGGGCACATCTGAGTTACCGGGCAACCTCGTCGACGAGCAATCCGGTGCGATGCTGAAACGTTTCATACTGGTAGCGCTCGCAGTGCCCATACTCGGTCGCGTGCTCATGGCGGCCGCGGCGATCGAACGCCGCCACGACGTTCTGGAGGCAAGATGAAGCCGTCGGTTCGCACATCGATCGGGATAGGCATGGGGGCCCTCGTCCTGGCCGCCCTCGTGGTAGCACCCGACCATCCCCGGGCCGCGGCCGCCGAGGTGCGGCACGAGGCGGAGCAGGCCACGATCATCAACGGCGTCGTGGAGAACGACTACCCGGGCTTCACCGGCACCGGGTACGTCGACAGCGCCAACACCGCCAGCGCCGCCATCGAGTTCACAGTGCGTCCGCCCGCCGCGGGCACCCGCACTCTCGTCTTCCGGTACGCCAACGGCAGCTTCGCCAATCATCCGGCGACGGTGACGGTCAACGGCATCGCGCGGGACACTCTGCAGTTTCCCACCACCCGTGGCTGGTCGACGTGGCGCACCCAGACGCTGACCACTTCCCTATCGGCCGGGGCGAACGTGGTGCGCCTCGCCGCGACGACGCGGCGCGGCCTGGCCAACATCGACTCATTGTCCTATGACGATGGTCTGCCGAGCTCACCTTCCCCCACCCCTTCCCCGACCGTGTCACCCACGGGCTCCGTGCCGCCCCGCACGCCGATCGCAGATCCGATCCCGCAGGAGCCGATCCGGTCCGATCTGGGCCTGGTCGTGACCCAGTTCGCACAGTTCCCGGCGTCCAACCCGGTGCCCGCGCCGACCGACCAGCGGCTGGTGCGCACCGCCCGAATCAACTTCCTCGGGCAGGTCCCAGGCTCGAACCGGCTGTTCACACCGGACCTCAACGGCAAGCTGTACACGTTGCCATCCACCGGCGGCACACCAAGCGTGTATCTCGACGTGGCCGCGACGGTCGGCGCGAACTTCTTCTCCGGACGCGGCTTGGGAAGCGGCTTCGGTTTCGTGGCCTTCCACCCCGAGTTCGCCGCCAACGGCCGCTTCTACACCACGCACACCGAGGCGCTGGGTGCGCTCAGCTCGATCGCGCCGGATTGGACCCAGTCCGGTGCGGTCATTCACAGCGTGCTGACCGAGTGGACGGCGACCGACCCGGCGGCCGTGTCGTTCAGCGGCACGCGCCGGACGTTGCTGCGGATCGGATTCGGCACCTACATCCACGCGATCCAGCAGATCGACTTCAACCCCAACGCGACCACGGGCAGCGGCGACTACGGCCTGCTGTACGTAGCGGTCGGCGACGGCGGACGCGGCAGCTCCTCGACCGTGCCGCAACAGCTCAACGTGCCGCACGGCAAGATCCTGCGGATCGACCCGCGGGGTACGAACAGCCGCAACGGCCGGTACGGCATCCCGCCGGGGAATCCCTTCACCGGCAACAGCGGCGCGCTGGGCGAGATCTACGCGCTGGGCATGCGCGACCCGCACCGGTTCAGCTGGGACACCGCGGGCACGCGACGGATGTTCCTGGGGCACATCGGCGAGCACGACATCGAGGGCGTATACGACCTGCGGGCCGGCGACAACCTCGGCTGGAGCGAGCGGGAAGGCTCGTGGGTCTTCGACCGGCAAGAACGGTGCAACCTCTACTCGCTTCCGGCCGACGACGCGCGCTTCGGCTACGACTACCCCGTTGCGGCTTACGACCACAACGCGGCCAACATCCCGTGCGGCGATGACGCCGGCAAGGCGATCGTGGGCGGTTTCGTCTATCGCGGCAGCGCCCTACCGGCCCTCCGTGGCAAGTACGTGTTCGGCGACATCGTCGACGGCCGCGTCTTCTACACCAACGAGGCCGAGATGGTCCGCGGCAGCGGGCTGGCGCCGCTCTACCAGCTACGCATCATCACCGCCGCGGGCGCCGAGACGTCGATGGCCGCGCTGGCCGGAGACGCCCGGGTCGACCTGCGGCTCGGCATCGACCGGGCGGGTGAGCTGTACCTGCTGGCCAAGGCGAACGGCCGGATCTGGAAGGTGACCGGCACCCGCTAGATGTCCCGTTCTCGGCGCCATCAAGGGGTGAGATCTCCGCCATTTCGCGAGCCGCATCCTTTGATGGCAACAGACCGATCCCTTAGCCTGACGATGGTCGATGTCTCATCAGACAATGGTCGATCGGAAGGACGGGGAAAATGCCACTCTCACATGCCATCGCGCGCGTCCTGCGCGCCTGCATCGCAACGGCCGCCGCGGGGGCGGCCGTTGCCGTCGGTACCGTCGCCGCGGCGACCGCCGCACCCCCCGCCGCACCGGCCGAGATCCGCAACGCCGGCGGGTCGACGGCCATCCCGGGCAGCTACCTCGTGGTGCTCAAGGACGCCAAAGCAAGCAAGACCCGGGTCAGCAGCACCGTGGCGAGCCTGACCGCCCGGTACGGCGGCACGGTGGGTCACCGCTACACCACGGCGCTGCGCGGCTTCTCGGTACGGGCCAGCGAAACCACCGCGCGGCGGATGGCGGCCGACCCGGCGGTCGCGTACGTCGAGCAGGACCACCGCACGCAAGCGCTGGACGCCACCCAGCTGAACCCGCCGTCATGGGGCCTGGACCGGGTCGACCAGCGGAACCGGCCGGTCGACAATTCCTACACCTACCCGTCCTCCAGCGGCGCCGGCGTGCACGCCTACGTGATCGACAGCGGCATCCGCACCACCCACCAGGACATCGCCGGCCGGGCGGTATCCGGCATCGACCTGGTCGACGGCGGCGCCGCTGACGACTGCTACGGACACGGCAGCCACGTTGCCGGCACGGTCGGCGGCACCGCGCACGGGGTGGCGAAGAGCGTCACGCTGGTCGCCGTGCGGGTGTTCGACTGCCAAGGCTTCGGCGACATGTCCCGCACCGTCGCCGCGATCGACTGGGTGGCCGCCAACGCCGTCCGACCGGCGGTGACCAACATGAGCCTCGGCTACTTCCGCACCTCCGACACCGCCGACACGGTGGGCACGGCGACCCGAGGACTGATCGCGACCGGCGTCGCCGTCGTGGTGTCGGCCGGCAACAACGGCAGCAACGCCTGCGACAAGACACCGGCGTACGTCGCGGCGGCGCTCACCGTCGGCAACACCTGGAGCGACGACGGCGCCGCGGGCCTGTCCAACGAGGGCTCATGCGTGGACCTGTTCGCCCCGGGGCAGGGCATCCGGTCACTGCACCACACCTCGGATACCGCGACCGGAGTCCGCGACGGCACCTCGATGTCGGCGCCGCACGTGGCCGGCGCCGCCGCCCTGCTGCTTGGTGCGAACCCCACCTGGACCCCGGCCCAGGTGCACAGCGCGATCATCGCCAACGCCACCACCGGCGTGGTCACCTCGCTCGACGACCCCGCGTCACCGAACCGGCTGCTGTACGTGCCGCCAAGCTGACCGGAGCCGAGATCGCGCCGTCCCAGTTCGACGGCGACCGCATCGCCTTCCAGCGCGGCGCCCAGACCGAGTCAGGCCGCGCGGAAGGAGGCCATCGTCCGGTTGGGCTCCCAGTACGCCTTCATTGACGTCACCCGTCCGTGGTCGTCGACGACGTACACCATGATCAGGTCGGTGGTGGCGTGGCTGCCATCGGCGAGGCTCGCCTTGATCTTGCCGATGTTGGCGCATGTGTTGCTGCCCGGGTTGGCGAACGAATCGTCGATGGTGAACTCGAACTTGGCGACGGGGGCGATCGCCGATCTCCAGAAGGCGGTGAGGCCCTCGTGCCCACGGTGGCCCTTGCCCTCCGGGTCGAACATCGACGACCCGACCGGGTCCTCCAGGACCGCGTCCTCGGCGTACACCGACAGCCACCCGGCGAGGTCGCCCCTCGCGACGGCGGAGTAGGAGCGCTGCGAGGCGGCGCGGGCAGGGTGCGGGTCGTTCGGGGCGTTCCAGATCACCGCGTCGGACGCAATCATGCGCATCATCGTACGACAAAGATTAGAACACGTTCCATTTCGCGCACCCGGGCCCGATTGCCCCCGTTCACGGTCTAGACGGATGAGCCGGCGTACGAGAGAGTATCTGTCGATTGACAGTTATGAGTCCGACAGGGGCATCAGCTGTCACACCCCATAGGGTCGGCCGCGCGCCACGTGAACGACATGGAGGCTTGAAAATGACTGCCAGCGGATCGGTGCAGTTAGTGAAACGATTCAAGGTCGCCCCGGAACGAAGGCGCGCCCGCGTCATCGTCGGCCTGATAACACTCATCACCCTGATCAGCACGGAAGTACTCATAGGTCCCGCGCCAGCACAGGCGACGTTCGGCACCGCCGACATCAAGCCCATCGAAAGCAACATCGCCGCCAAGTTCTGGGCCTCGGCGACGGCGAGCAGCGGCTCGGCCACCGCCAGACTGGCAATCGATGGCGACCCGGCGACCGTCTGGTACGCGGATGGTCCTCGCGCCCGGCAGCAGCTGACCGTGGACCTCGGCGGCGCCTACGACAACCTGCGAAAGGTCAAGGTGGTCTTCCCGGACCGCGGTGCCGCGTACCGGTACGTCGTCGAGGCTTCATCCAACGGCCGCCGGTGGAAGACGATCGCGGACGAGTCCCACAACCGCACCGCGTCGAGGGGGCAGGTGCACCTGTTCACCCGGCCCGGAACGCGGTTCGTGCGCCTCACCTTCACGGGTATGTCCGGCCGCGCCAAGGTCGGTGTCAGCGAACTCCAGGTCTTCAACTACCTGCGGGACGATCTCATCCTGGGCGCCGACATGTCCTGGATGGACGACTACCAGGACCGGCAGTACTGGGTCGATCCCCTGGCGGCCGACCGGGGCGCAGGGCCGCACCTGCTCGACGTATCCAAGGACCGCGGCATGGAGTACGCCCGGCTGCGAATCTTCAACGAGCCCAGGAACGAGAGCACCGGCGCACTGACGCCGATCCCCCGCCAAGGCCCGGAACGCTCACTGGCGTCAGCGCGCTCGATCAAGGAACGGGGCATGGGCCTCGGGATCGACTTCCACTACGCGGACTCGTGGGCCGACCCGAGCAAGCAACCGAAACCACGTGCCTGGGCCGAGCTGGAGTTCGACGACCTGACCGAAGCGGTGTACGACTTCACCGCCGACTACCTGCGCCAACTGATCCAGCAGGGCACCACACCCGACAAGGTCGCCGTCGGCAATGAGATCATCAACGGCTTCATGTACGGCAGCGAGGCGTCCATCATCGGCACGACCGCTCCGCCGTACTTCGTCAACCAGGCCGACATCTACCAGTCCAAGCCCGGCGGCGGGCTGCTGTGGCAGTACTGGGGATCGACCGACCCGGTCCAGCAGCGGCTGTACGACGAGGCGTGGGACCGGTTCACGACGCTCGCCGCGTCCGGGATCAAGGCCGTCCGCGACGCGTCACCGAAGTCCAAGGTGGAGATTCATGTGATCGTCGGCCCGAACCGGCTCGCGAAGACCATGGAGTTCTGGCACCAGTACCTGACCCGCGTCAAGGCCAAGGGTCAAAACCCTGACGTGCTGGCCATCTCCTACTACCCCGAGTGGCATGGCACCCCCGAGGCGCTGGATGTCAACCTGCACACGATAGCGACCACGTACCCCGAATACGAGATCGACGTCGCCGAGACTTCGTATCCCGCGTCGGGCGGCAACGGCTCGCCGATGCCGAACTCCCCCTTCCCGCGCACGATCCAGGGCCAGGCCGACGCCATCCAGCGGGTCTTCCAAGCCGCCAACGACGTGGTCGACAACCAGGGCACCGGCGTGCTGGTCTGGGAGCCGGCCGGATGGCAAACGATGTTCCGGGCCGTCCCCGAACTGGCCAACACCTGGGAGCCACACGCGTCCTTCAATGTGTACAACGCCAGCCGCGCCAAGCACATCCTTGAGGACACCGTCTACCTAACCACCAAGGTGGGCCGCGCTCCGGAGCTACCACGCTCCATCCACGTGCTCACCACCGCCACCAACAAGCGCACCCATGCCCGGGTGCACTGGCAGCCGCTACCAGCCGGCGCGACCGACGCGCCCGGTGAGGTGATCGTCACCGGCACGACGGCTCTAGGACCGGTAACCGCGGTCATCGACGTTGTCGGGAGATGACGGAGCAGCAGGGTTAAAGCCGGCCACGGTCGGCAGCCGACAACCGCTGGGCGGCGAGCACGCA
This sequence comes from Micromonospora sp. CPCC 206061, assembly GCF_036906915.1. Lineage (NCBI taxonomy): Bacteria > Bacillati > Actinomycetota > Actinomycetes > Micromonosporales > Micromonosporaceae > Micromonospora > Micromonospora sp. CPCC 206061. The sequence continues at coordinate 75,225 of NZ_JBAKHX010000016.1, read as the reverse complement.
GTGCTCGTCGCCCAGCGGCCATGTGGTCGGGCGGGAGCGAGCACGGTCAGGCCGGTTGGAGCTGCCACTGCTGGCAGTCGTTGGACTGCCAGGTCAGCTGCCGCACGTCGGCGCCGTCGGCGGTGCCGCAGTTGACGACATTCGCCACCTTTCCGCTGCTGACGTTCTCCAGCCGCACCCAGCCGCCGGGAGCACTGATGACCACGCGGAACTTCTGGCAGTTGTTGTTGAGCCACGACCACTGCTGGATGTTGGCGCCGTCTGCGCCGCTGCAACTGTTCACGTCGAGCACCTTGCCGCTGGCGACGCTGACGAGCCGGTTGGTGTCGTTGCCGAGGTCCTCGATCCGCCACCGCTGGTTGGCTGCGCCGTTGCAGGTCCACTGGATGACGTCGGCGCCGTCCGCGCTCGAGGCGCCGGAGACGTCGAGGCACTTGCCGCTGTTGCGATTGACGATCCGGTACGCCGTCGGCGTGGCCGCCGTCTCGCCGGCCGGCCCGTCGAGCGTGGTGCCCAGTGCGACCGGTGTCCCGAGGTTGGGCGTGCCGTTGGCGTTCCAGGTGAACTTCTGCGCCCGCGCGGTGCGAGCGCTGCCGCATCCTTGCGAGGCGGAGCTGTTCGCGTGGTACACGATCCAGTTCTCGGTGCCATCGGGCGAGGTGAAAAAGCCGTTGTGGCCTGGACCGTACACGCCGGCGGCGTTGTTGCGCTGGAAGATCGGGTTGGCGCTCTTCGTCCACGAGCCGGCCGACAGCGGGTCACCACCGGTATACGTCAGCAGGCCGAGCTTGTAGTCGGCGGTCTGGCAGGAGCTTGCCGAGAAGACGACGTAGGTCTGTCCGTTCCGCTGCAACGCCACCGGGGCCTCGTTGACCGGCGCGCCGGACCGCTCCCATGCGTGGGTGGGCTGCGAGATCAGGCTGAAGGAGCCGCTGACCGTGTACGGGTTGCTCATCGGCGCGATGACGAGGCCCTGCGCGCTGCCGTTGATGAAGCCGCTGCCCAGCAGGTAGAGGGAGTTGTTCAGGCGCAACACGCTGGCGTCGATGAGCCAGCCGCCCGGCGTCAGGTTCGAGCCCGTGAGCATGTTCCGGTACGTGTAGGGCCCGAGCGGATCGGTACCGGCGCTCTCCAGCACATGCGTGCGCTGGGTGTCGCAGCAGGTCGCGCCGACTCGCGCACCCGAGTAGTACACGTACCAGCGGTCATTGATGAAATGCATCTCGGGCGCCCAGAAGTTCGTGCCGCGGGAACTGGTGGCGTCCCGCCAGATCTGCACGGACGGCGCGGTCGCGAGGCCAGCGAGCGTCGGTGACTTACGCATCGACAGGACGTTCGTAAGCGTGGTGCCCACCAGGTAGTAGTCGCCGTTGTAGAAGGTCAGGTACGGGTCGGCGGCCTTGACCGATTTGATCGGGTTGGTAAACGGGCGGCCAGGTGCGGCTTCGGCGGGGGCCGCGATGCCGACCGCGAACGCGGTGAGCAGGGCAGCCGTGGCGGCGAGCCAGGCGCGAGCACGGAGCATGACGTGCGGTCCTTTCGATGTGGGTGCCGCGTCGCTCTTGGTCTGGTCGTCGCTGCCCGCCGTCACCGAGCGCGGCACACGACCAGACCAGCCGCCGCGGTTGACCGGGGTGTCAAGCGCCAGCGCGTCCGCGGCCCCGCTGGCCCGGTCGGCGGGGCCACGGACGCGCTGGCTTACCAGGGAGAAGGTCGGTTTTCGCAGGCGGTGGTCAGGTGACAGTGCATCGGACGGGGACGTCAGGCGGCGCCGACGTTGAGGTAGTCGATGTTGGGTAGGCCGTCGGCGACGGTCGGACTGAGCTGGATGGTGTTGCTGCCGGCATTGAGCGATGCGGCGAGGTTCTTGGTGGACCATGTCGTCCACCCGCCGGTGCTCTCGAACGAAACCGTCGCCACCGTCGAACCGTTCACGATCAGGTTCGCCGCCCGCGGACCGCTGCCGCCGTTGGCGAACCGCACTCCCAGCGTTACGGTGCCGGCCGCCGCCGCGGTCGCCGTGAACTGCGCGTACGAGCCGACCGCGTTGGTGCCGTTGCAGAATCCGGCGCCCGAGAAGCCGGCATGGTTGGAGTCGATCGTGCCCTGGCATACCGCCGGTGCGGTCTCTGCCTCATACCGCTGCCCGGTCGGCGGCGGCGGGTCGTCGCCGGACGTCCTGACCAGCGCGAGGTCGTCGACGGTGAGGGTTCCGCCGCTGGTTCGGATGGTGACGGTGGCTGCGCCAGCGGCCAGCTGGAATTCCGCGGACTCGCGCCGGGTCCAGCCGCTGGATGACGGGATGCTCAGCGTACGCGTGGCGCCGCTGGCGTCGGTGACCGACAGCTGTGCGCCGCTGATCGAGCCAGCGGTTTTGGCGTAGGTGGACAGCTTGTAGGTGCCGGCCGGCACGGTGATCTGTTGCCGGACGCCAGCCGATCCGGAGCCGAGCTGCAGCGCAAAGCGGCTGCCGTTCGCGCCAGGGCTGACGTTGGTCACGCTTCCACCGGTATTGGTCCAGCCCCGCACCTGGGAGACGGTGACGCGGTCGGCCTGAATGTTCGGGTTCAGGAGGTAGTTGTTCTGCGGCCCGACCCGCCACTCACCGGTCGTGGCGTTGAACTGCCACTGGGTCATCGAGTGGAACTGGGGCCGTGCGCCGGTCCTGGTGATCGGCACCCACTGGTTGTAGCCGATACCGTTCCACGCGAAGTCCGCCCACCGGTCGCCGGCGTAGATCACCGTGTTTTGCTTGGTGCCCTTGACCGTCACGAAGAACCCGGTCTGGGTCACGTGGCTGTAGTCCATCTCCGTGCCGGCCAGGACGTACTCACCCGAGTAACCGCTCTGAACACTGCTCGACTCCATCACGTAGTTGACTGACGTGTTCCAGCCGTGCAGGTCCGACGCCGCGTGGTAGTACTTGCCGTCGAGCTTGAACATGGCGTTGCCCTCGCGCCCGTTGGAGTTACGACCGATCTCCACTCCCGGTTCGATCCGCAGCGAGTCGGACTCCCTGAACTTGCTGACAAAGGCGCGCGAACGTCCTTCGCGGTTGGAGAAGATCAGGTAGTCCTTGCCGTCCTCATCGGTGAACACGGTCTGGTCCCCGGTGCCCGTGGTCGGCGAGTTGACGACCTGGGTCTGGAAGTAGGCGTAGTCGAAGGTGTCGGTGGGCGAGTCGCCTTGCAGGAACAGAACCCCGTGCCCGCCTCCGACGTAGGCCTGGGTGGCGAGCACGTACTTGCCGGTGTTCTCGTTGTACGAGACCCCAAGCCGCCCAACCCAGCCCGCCTGACCGAGCGTGGCGCCGTTTTGGATCGGGGTCGAGCGCGTCGCGACCCGGTTCTCGAACTTCCAGTTGACCAGGTCCTTCGAGGAGTACACCGGGATCGAGCGGAACGAGACCTGGTCGTCGTACTTGCGTGTCGGGTTGGCCCGGTAGCTTTCGGCGCCCAGGTAGTGCACGCCGTACCAGTAGTAGGTGTCGCCGAACTTGAAAACGCCCCCACCCTGCGAATAGATGGGGTTGCCACTGGTGTCGTTCCAGAACGTGTTGTTCGTGATGGTCTGGAACGTGCCCTCGTCGGCGGCCTCCAGCTCGGCTGCGGCGCTCATCAGCGCCGTCTTGGCGGCGGCGACTTCCGGTACGGTCGCCGACGCGTCGGCGGCGACCTCGGTTGCGGTGTCCAACGCCTTGGCGAAGGGTGTCCAGGAGTCGCCGGTGTACTTGCTCGCGGAGCGCGTCTTGTAGTCCGCGACCAGACTCCCCAAGCCCTCCAGAGGCCCGGCCGAAGCGGTCTCACCGCTGGTCGTCGTCGCCGCCGTGGCGAAGCCACCGGCCGCCGCCACCGACATGAACAGCATCGCGGCGGCGACGAGTGCTCCTCGTTTCAGTGTCTTACGCGTGGTACGCATCATGGTGTGGCCTTTCAACCGTTGGCGTCGAGGTAGTCGACGTTGGGCAGTCCGGCTGACGTGGTCGGATCCAGCCGGATGGTGTTGTTGCCGGTGTTGAGCGAGACGGTCAGGGTCTTGGTGACCCATGTCGTCCACGCGCCTGTGGGTTCGAACGAGACCGTCCCCACCGTGGCCCCATTGACGATGACGTTCGCCGGTCGCGCACCGCTGCTGGCGCCGTTGGCGAACCGGATCGCAAACGTCGCTGTGCCGGCCGCCGACACGTCGACGGTGAACTGGGCGTAGGCGCCGACCGCGTTGGTGCCGTTGCAGAAACCGCTGCCGGAGAAGCCGGCTTGGTTGGAGTCGATCGTGCCCTGACACACCGCCGGCGCGGTCTCCGCCTCGTACCGTCGCGTGGATGGCGGTGGTGTACTACCGGACTCGAAGGCGCCAAGGTCCGGTGCCGCCCCGTTGTAGGGCAGGCCGAGGTTGGTGCCTTTGTCGATGAGGGTGCTGCCCGCCGCGAGGCGCAGGTGGGGCAGCACGGGCAGGCTGCCGTCGGTCTGGCGGGGCGCGTCCCAGCCGGACGTCGACACGCTTTGGAACTGCGCGTCCGACAGGGTGATGCCCAGGTTCCAGGAGTTGTACGAGGCGTTCGTACCGTTCATGTTCGATGTCGCGGTGCCGGAGTAGGCGATGTTGTTGCGCAGGTTGCCCCGGCCGACGGCGGCGCCACTGGAATCGATTCCACGCATGTCGAAGTTCGGGCGGTTCGCGTAGCCGGTGTTGTTGAAGTAGTCGTTGGCCACCGGGTGGTGGTTGGAGTAGAAACCCGCCGCCTTGTTGGCGAACGCCACCGAGAAGCGGACGGTGTGCTTGACCGCGCCGGAGTCCCACTCGGCGCCGAAGCCTCCGACCTTGAAGCCGGCGCCGTTGCCGGACGACGTCGTCGTACCCGGCACGTACCCGTTGCGCCAGGCCCACGAGTGCTCGATGGTCACGGGCGAGTAGGTGGAGATCAGGTCGAACCCGTCATCGGCGTTCCACCACGCGCGGCAACCTCGGAACACGTTCGCCGGACGGCCAGCCGGCGTGTAGTGCGAACCGAAACCGTCGGCGTTCTCACCCGGCCCGTCCGAGCTGCGCAGGTCATAGTTGTCGTGCGAATCCGTGTTCAGGACGAGGTTGCCGCCTCCACCGTTGATGAACAGCCCGGTCCCCATGTGGTGATGGGTGTCGATCTGCTCGAAGACGTTGTTGCTACCCGAAACCCAGATCCCCCATGACTCAGCGTTCAAAGTATTGTTCTGCGGCACGCCCCTGACTTCCAGCCCCTTGAGGTGGATGTAGCTGCCCGTGACGCTGAATCCCTTGATCCGGCAGTCGTCCGTCATCCGGGAGAAGTCGAAGACCGGCTTCTCGCCCGGATGGGCCCAATAGCGGATGGGATTGCCTGAAGTGCCGCTCTTGTTCAGGGTGATCGCGTCGACTCGGGCCGTCCGACTCGAACAGCCGCTGTTCGCGCGGGTATAGGCGTAGGTGCCGCCCCGGAAATAGACCGTGTCTCCAGACTGGACAGCCGTCTGCGCACGGGCGATCGACGCCCACGGGGCGGCCTGCGTGCCCGCGGCGCTGTCACTGCCGTTCGGGGCCACGTAATACACCTGACCGGCCGCCGCGCCGCTCGTCGTCGCCGAAACCGCGACGACCGCGAAAGGACCCACGGTGACTGCCGCGATCAGCGCAATCGCACGTCTCATCATCCACTCCAAACAAAGACGGGCATCGACTGCTACGGCGTGGTCGCAGTCAGCGAGGGAGTCGACGGGGAGCCCGTCCCGGTGAATCCGAAGGTGGCTGATGTGTTGGCGGCCAACGACCCGTTGTAGGAGGCATTGCGAACCGTCACCTCCGAGCCACTGGTGCTCAATGTGCCGTTCCAGAGCTGACTGATGGTCTGGCCGCTCGCCAGGGTCCACCGGACGGTCCAGCCGTTGATCGGCGAACTGCCCGCCGTCACCGTCACCTCGGCCTGGTAGCCACCCTGCCAGCTGTTGACGGTCCGGTAGGTGGCGCTGACCGCGCCGCCGGGTGCCGGGGTCGTCGGGGGAGGTGTCGTCGGGGGGGCCGTCGTCGCCGGTGCCGAGGTCGGAGTCGTGCCCAGATTGGCTTCCCATCTGGTGTTGGAGCCGGCTGCGTCGGATGGGAGGCGGTCGCGGGCGGCGGTGTCGCCGTACATGCTCCAGCGTGCCCAGTCGACGACGGTGTTGGGGAAGCGGTTGTCGCTCCAGAAGCTGGTGTGGCTGCCGCCGACGAAGGTGAGGAAGGCTTTGGGTGCGGGCATCTCGGTGTACGCCTGCCGGGCCGAGGAGTATTGCGTGGTCGAGTCGCGGTCGCCGTGGACGAACAGGACTTTGGCCTTTACGGAGCTGGCGGGGTTGCCCATGTCCACGCATGATTGCGGGTTGGCGGAGATGATGCGGCTGTCGGGCCAGGAGGTGAGCAGGCCGTGGGTGGTCATGCCGCCTAGGGAGTGGCCTGATACGCCGACACCGATGCTGGTGTTGATGTGTCCGGCCAGCGGTCCGCTGCTGTTGAGGGCGAGGGTTCGGGTCAGGATCTCGGAGACGTCTTTGGACGTGTTGCCGTTGTTGACGTCGCTGAAGTTGTGCTGGAAGTGGGGGGCGGGGACGATGAACCCTGCCGCGGCTAGGGCGCGGATGATGAACAGCGAGTTTTGTGGGCTGCTGCCGTAGCCGTGGGTGAAGTTGTAGACGGGGAAGATCCCGGCGGCGGCGGGGGCGTCGGTGACGGGGTTGCCGCCTGGGGTGCCGGTGGCGGGGTAGTAGACGTAGGTGGTGCATGGGCGGCTGCCGCGTGTCCAGTTGTATCGGCGTACTCCTACCCTGAATGGTGTGGTCGGCGCGGTGTCCAGGGTGTTGACCGGTGCGGCGTGTGCCTGCCAGGTACCGAGCAGGGCCGCGCCTCCCACGGCCGCCGCGCCTGCGGCGCTCGCCTTCAGGAACGTACGTCGTTGCATCGACACGATCACTCCTCGCGTGGGGTTAATGGCCTGCTGACAGGCCCTGTGAGCGCTCCCATTGAGACGTGTCAAGAAGTGTTACGGGCGAGCGCTTGATTGTCAATCGATAGTCCTCGACATGTGCTTGGTGCCCGGCCTTCGTACACCGTGCTGGACTCGCTGCCCGTGGGTGCAGCCGCCTGCATGATCCCCGCCGGCGAGAACAGCACCGGCGGCGGAGACCTGGGCGAGTTCTACCGGGTCAACCGGGTCCTCGACTGGGACGCCTTCACCGTGGCACCAGGTCCGTAACCGGTCCGCAGGGTGCCCAGACCGGACGGTCCGGGCACCCTGCTGCTGATCCGTTCCTACGGAAGCCGTCCGCGCCGGGACGGCTATCTGAGGGAGCCCATGGTGAGGCCGCCGCGCCAGTACCGTTGGAGCAGGAGGAACGCGATGATCAGCGGCACGATCGCGACCAGCACGCCCGTCACGATGACGTTGAACAGCGCCGGCCCGGCGTTGCCTAGCGTCGCTGCCAGATACCACGACCGCAGCCCGACGGTCAGAGGGTAGAGCTTGTCGTCGCTCAACATCACCAGCGGCAGGAAGAAGTTGTTCCAGGTCGCCACCATGGTGAACAACAGCACTGTCACCAGTGCGGGCCGCATCATCGGCAGCGCCACGCTACGAAATACCCTCAGTTCGCTCGCGCCGTCCAGACGGGCCGCCTCGAGCATCTCGTCTGGCACCGAGTCGTGCACGTACACCCGTAGCAGGTAGACGCCGAACGGGTTGAGCAGCGAAGGCAGGATGACCGCCCAGATCGTGTCGGTGAGCCCAAGCCGGCTCATCAACAGGTAGGTCGGCAGCACGAGTGCGGTCGCGGGGACCATGATGAGGCCCAGCAACAGTGAGAACAGCAGGTTGCGGCCGGGGAAACGCAGCTTGGCGAAGGCGTACCCGGCGAACGCCGCGACGGCGGTAGCCCCGACGCCGCATACGATCGAGTAGAACGCCGAGTTCTGCAGCCAGATGAAGTAGATGCCGTCGCCCTGACTGAACAGCACCCGTAGGTTGTCGAAGAACTCGTTGCGAGAGGTGAACCAAAGCGGGGCGGTGTTGAACAGGTCGTCGTTGTCCTTTGTGGAAGCCACCACCAGCCACCAAAACGGTAGCAGGAAGTAGGCGGCCATCAGCGCCATGATGGCGTGGGACAGCATCCGACCGCCGGCGCGGCGCGGCTTCTCAGAGGCGTTCGGAGTGCTCACCGCAGCGCGCTCCTTCGGCGGTTCACGAACAGGAATATGTAGGACCCGACGAAGACCACCGCCCCGAGCAGGAACGAGATCGCCGCCGAGTAGTTGTACTGCTGGTATGAGAAGGCTTGGTGGTACGCGTAGATGTTGGGTGTGTAGTCGTTGGTGATGGCGCCAGGGTTCAAGGGCTGGAGCATGAACGGCTCTGCGAAGAATTGAAGGGTGCCCACGATGGTGAATACCGTGACGAGCACGATGGCCGCCGACACCATGGGCGTCTTGATGCGTAACGCGATCTGGACCGGGCCGGCACCGTCCACCTTGGCCTGTTCGTAGATCTCGCGGGGGAGTCCTTGGAGAGCGGCGTACAGCACGATCATGTTGTATCCGGCCCACTGCCAGGTCACGATGTTGCCTAGCGAGGCGAGGATGGTGTTTCCGGTCAGGAAGTTGATGTTCGTCAGCGAGCTCAACGGACCGGTGTTGGGGCTGTAGAGAAAGCCCCACATCAGGGTGCCGATGACCGCCGGTACCGCATACGGCACGAACGCGGCGAGCCGGAACAGCCGCGCGAAGCGTGAGGTGACCCCGTCGACGAGCAGTGCGCCGAGCAGTGCCACGCCAATCATCACCGGCGTCTGTAACGCGCCGAAGATCAGCACCCGCCAGACGCCTGCGCGGAATTCTGGGTCGGCGAACGCCTGCCGGTAGTTCCCGAGGTACGCGAACACCTCGCCCTCGACGAGGGTGGAGCGATATAGGCTGATCTTGAACGCGTATCCCAGCGGCAGCAGCAGGAACGCGACGAGCAGGACGGTAAACGGAGCGACGAAAAGCCACCCCGTCACCGCCTGGCGGTCTAACCGGTGCCGCCGGCCCGCGCCGGACGGCATGCTCCCCCCGACCCGGACGGCGGATCGTTCCGCCGCCGTCGTCAACGGGTCATCGATGGTCACTGTCCTGCTCCGTCCGCCGCTCATTGGGCGACTTTGAAACCCTGCTGGCTGGCGTAGGTCGTCACGTTCCTCTGCACCGTGTCCAGCGCGGCTGGCCAGGATGTCTTCTTCTCGACCGCCTGCCCGATCGCGGCCGTCAACTGGCTGAAGTTGTAGCTGTTGAAAGGGCTCCAGTCGAACGACTCGATGCCGTTGTAGGCGGGGACGAAGATCTCGTTGACCTTCTGGCCACCGAAGAACTCGTACTCCTTGTTCCGGAAGTAGTCCCACTCGAGGATGGAGGTGGCGGTGGGGAAGAGGAACGCCTTGTCGATGCCGATCTTCCAGGCATCTTCGTTGGACCCGAAGATCTCCATGGCCACCTTGGTAGCCTCCTCAGGGTGCTGCGTCTGGTCGGTCACTGCGAATGACGACCCGCCCCAGTCACCCTGCGCGTTCTCGCCCGCGTTCCACTGTGGAAGTGGCGCGGCGCGCCACGTGCCGGTGGTGGTCTTGGCGACGCTCTGCAGATAGCCAGGGCCCCAGCCGGCGGCCAGATAGGTGGCGTACTTGCCGCTGGCGAGACCATTGTAGAAATCGGTAGTACCGAAGGCCGTGGTGTCGGCGAGGCCACTGTCCACCATGTCCTCCCAGTACGCCATCGTCTTCTTCGCGGCCGCGTCGTTCACACGGACCCCGACCTGTGACGGGTCCGCGATGGAGTAGGTGTACGGGCGGGCACCGGCCTGCCACATGAGTCCGGTCATGAACCCGCCGTCGTTGGCGCCGAAGTCGGTCATGAAGCTGGTCTTTGAGGCGGCCTTCAGCTTCTGCGCCTGTTGTTTGAATTCGTCCCAGGTCTTCGGCACGGTCAGCTGGTACTTGTCGAAGATGTCCTGCCGGTACAGCATCGCCATCGGGCCCGCGTCGACAGGGATGGCGTAGACCGCGTCACCCTTGCTGACCTGCTTCCAGGCCCAGTCGACGTAGTTGTCCTTGATGTCGTTGGCGCCGTACTTTCCCATGTCTACCAGGTGTTTGGTGAGCTGGAACGTCGGCAGTTCCTGGAACTCCAGCATCACAACGTCCGGTGCGCCCCTGCCGGCTTTCAGCGCGGTCTGCAGCTTGGTGTACTGGTCCTGCCCGGTGCCCGCGTTGGTCCAATCGATCTGGATGTCCTTGTGCGTGGCGTTGAACAGGTCGACAACGGGTTTGAACTCGGGGTACCAGGCCCACACTTTGATGCGAACCGGGCCGCCGGCCGTACCCTCGTCGTCACCGCCGAATCTGCCACAGGCGGCGAGCACTGTGACGGCCGCGAGCGTCGCGATAACGCTCCTGATAAAAGAACGTGCCGGCCTACGTTCAAAGCTGAGGTACCTGGCGCTCACGTGGTCCCTCCTATTGGGTCTGAGAAGGCGCACTCCATACCTTGTGCGGGGACAGGCGGCCGCGGACTGGCACACGGGCCGGCCGTCAGTCGTGGAGCCCGCGTCGCGCGGACGCAAACGGCTTCTCGCCGCCGCGGGTTGTCCCGCGGCGTTCTGCTTGCTCCGGGGTGGTCGGGGGCAGATCCACCGGTTTCCGGTAGAATTTTGCAGCGCTGCAAACAGCATGCATGGACACCTGATGGACGGCAAGAGGCAACGTGCCGGAAACTTGCCCACGGGGGCGCGCGGCATGGTCCGGGTGGCGAGCGAGCCGGCGGCGCACCTCGATCGCGAAAGGGCGGCATGCGAAGAGAAGTCACTCTCCGCGACGTGGCGGCGCTGGCCGGAGTGTCGAGCCGCACCGTGTCCAACGTGGTGAACGGCTACGCCAACGTCACCGAACGGACCCGACAACGCGTCGAGCGCGCCGTCCAGGAACTCGGCTACCGGCCCAACGTCCTTGCCCGCAACCTGGCGCGCGGACGCAGCGGTCAGATCGCGGTCGTCGTGCCGTATCTCGACACGCCCTACTTCGCTGAGCTGTTGCAGGGCATCATCCGGGCCGCTCGGGTCCAGGGCTACAACGTGCTGATCGACCAGACGAACGGCGACCCCGACCACGAGCGGATGCTCATCACCCGCGGATCACGGGAGCTGCTCTTCGACGGCGTCATCTTCAGCCCGCTCGGTCTGTCTCAGGAGGCGCTCGCCGACCGTGACCCAGAACTGCCGCTGGTCATCCTCGGTGAGCGGGTCAGTGACGGTTCCTTCGACCACGTCGGCATCGACGACGTCGCCGCATCCCGGCAGGCCACCGAGCACCTGCTCGACCTCGGCCGCCGACGGGTCGCGGCGATCGGCGACCAGCCCTACCCGACCGGCGAGGCGGCACAGCTGCGTACGCGAGGGTTCCGGGATGCCCACGAGCGCCGCGGTTTACCGGTGCACGAGGAGCTCGTCATTCCGACGCCGCGCTTCAACCGCGCCGATGGCGCCGGTGCCACAGCGCACCTGCTGGACCTGCACGACCCGCCGGACGCGGTCTTCTGCTACAGCGACCTGGTGGCATTGGGCGCCATCCGCACCCTCGTCTCTCGCGGCCTGCGCGTCCCGGAGGACGTGGCCGTGATCGGATACGACGACATAGAGGATGGCGCCTACTCCAACCCCACCATCACGACTATCTCGCCCGACAAGGACATGATCGCGTCCACGGCGGTCGAACGGCTGCTGCTGCGCATCTCCAGCCGCACGCCGCCGCCTGGACTCGAGCTGCGGGCGCCGCACAAGCTGGTCGTCCGGGAAAGCACCGCCGGGCGTGCCGCTCCGGCATCGGGCCGTCGCGCGTCCGCGCGAGCTGGCAGCCCCATGGCGAGCCGGCCGAGTCGCACCCGTCGAGACTGACGCCCCGGCGCTGCGTGCCGCTGCCGGCGTAGTGGCGCTAACAGGACGTAGTGGCCCGAGTGCGAAGCTGGAGATGGAGCTAGGAGACGTGGCCGTGCCGAGGTTTCCCAGCCGTCTCTCTTGCATCTAGATGGGCATCGATGCATGCTGTTTGCAGCGCTGCAAAGGTAGTGGCGCCAAAGACAAGCCCCCGCGCCCACGGCCAGGGCAGCCGTAGGCGCGCCGTCTTCGGCGTGCACTCGAAACGAGGGAGCCGTTCGCTTCGAGGCCATCGGCGCCACATCTGCCTTTCGCTCCGCCCCTGGTCGGTGCGCGTGCGAAACGGATCGACCATGTCCGAGGCCTGCGTACCGCCGGAGCCCTAGGTGGAAGGGGGCGCCACCTCGGTCGATTGTGAACGTTAACACTGACGCCCGTCCACGGAAGGAACCCTTAGATGAATAGATCTGACACGGCCCGGCGTCGCCGGCGGTGGTCGGCTGCGGCGGCGGTCGTGGTCGGTGTCGTCGCGGCAGCCTCGACCGCCGTGGTTACCCACGGCGACGCGTACGCGGCGACGATCGATCCGAACGCTTGGTACCAGATCGTCTCGCGGCACAGCGGGCTCGCGCTGACCATCAGCGGGGCATCCACCGCTGATGGCGCGGGGCTGGTGCAGACCACCCGCGGTAGCCAGACGAGCCAGCAGTTCCAGTTCGTCAGCTCCGGCGGCGGCTACTACCGGCTCCGCGCCCGGCACAGCGGAAAGGTCCTGGACGTGTATGAGCGTTCAACCGCGGACGGCGCCAACGTGGTCCAGTGGAGCGATCTCAACGGGACCAACCAGCAGTTCTCCGTACCGGACACCACCGCGGGATTCGTCAAACTAGTCAACCGGAACAGCGGCAAGGCGCTGGACGTGTGGGAGTGGTCCACCGCCGACGGCGGACGGATCGCGCAGTACACCGACACCGGCGGCAACAACCAACAATGGCAACTCGTCAACGTGAGCGGTGGCGGGCCGACCAGTACCCCATCAACCCCACCGGCGACCCGGACGTTCACGAATCCGGTCAAGCGGAATGGGCCGGATCCGTGGATGACGTATCACAACGGCTACTACTACCTGGCCACCACGACATGGAACTCGACTATCACCATGCGTCGGGCCACCACGCTGAGCGGCTTGGCGGCGGCGCCCGACCAGGTGGTGTTCAACCTCGCCGGGCGGGCCAACGGCTGCTGCAACATGTGGGCGCCCGAGTTCCATCTGCTCAACGGACCGAACGGCCAGCGCTGGTACCTGTACTACGTGGCCGGGCAGAACGTCGCCGACTACAACCCGACGCAGCGGTTGCACGTGTTGGAAAGCGCCGGCACCGACCCGATGGGCCCGTACACGTTCAAGGCAGACCTGGGCAACGACTGGCAGTTGGACGCCAGCGTTTTGCAGGCCAACGGCAACCTCTACCTCATGGGTACCTACGGCGGTGATGGCGCCGGGCAGAGCAACTTCATCCAGCGGCTGAGCAACCCCTGGACGCTGACCGGCTCCCGGGTACGGCTCAGCTCGCCGACGCTGAGCTGGGAGCGGCAGACCGCCCCGGTCAATGAGGGTCCCGAGCCGCTGTACCACAACGGCCGGGTCATGGTCGTGTACTCCGCCAGCGCGTGCTGGGGACCGGACTACAAGCTCGGCCTGCTGACCCTGACCGGCAATGATCCGATGAACCCCGGGCACTGGACCAAGCACCCCAACCCGGTGTTCCAACGCAACGACGCCAACGGCGTTTACGCACCAGGACACAACGGGTTCTTCAAGTCCCCGGACGGCACTGAGGACTGGATCGTCTACCACGCCAACAGCTCGGCCTCCGGCGGCTGCGACATGAACCGCTCCTCCCGCGCGCAGAAGTTCACCTGGAACGCCGACGGCACACCGAACTTCGGAACCCCCGTCAGGCTCGGCGTGACCCTCGCCGCACCATCCGGCGAATCTGGCTGACCGTATGACACGCCAAGCCAGTCACACCCACAAGAGAAAGGAGCCACGCCGATGCTTCGTCGGCTGACTACCCGACGCCGCAAATATCTGGCCATGGCGTCGGCGACTGCGGTCGTCGCAACCGCGCTCGCGGCCGCATCGGTCATCTCTCCGGTGGCCAACGCGGCGACGATCGATCCGTCGGCGTTCTACCAGCTGGTAGCCCGGCACAGCGGCAAGGCGTTGACCATTGCCGGCGGGTCGACGGCCGACGGTGCTGGCGTGGTCCAGCAGAGCACCGGGGCGGGGGCCTCCCAGCAGTTCCAGTTCGTGGATGCCGGTGGTGGGTTCTACCGCCTTCGGGCCCGGCACAGCGGCAAGGTGATCGACGTCGAGGGCAGGTCAACGGCGGACGGCGCCAACGTGATCCAGTGGTCCGACACCGGTGGGACGAACCAGCAGTGGTCGGTGGTGGACACCGACAGCGGCTACGTTCAGCTGATCAACCGCAACAGTGGCAAGGCGCTGGATGTGTGGGAGTGGTCCACCGCTGACGGCGCCCGCCTATCGCAGTACACCGACAGCAATGGCAACAATCAGCAGTTTCTACTGGTCCGCGTCGGCGGGGCCTCGCCTAGCCCATCGACCCCATCGGCGACCGGGACACCGACGGTGCCACCGGCGTCGTACCCGAACCCTGGGGCGATCAGCGGGGACACAGGCGCTCACGACCCTACGGTGGTCAAGACTCCCAGCGGTGGCTACATCCTCGCCGCCACCGGCCGCAACCTGGCGCTCAAGACCTCGACCGACCGCCGGACCTGGCGCGGCGCCGGCGCGGTGTGGCCGAACGGTGCCCCATGGACCACCAGCTACACCAATGGCGGCGCGGACCTGTGGGCGCCGGACATCTCCTACCACAACGGCCAGTACTACCTGTACTACTCGGCCTCCACATTCGGTTCACAGCGCTCGGCGATTTTCCTGGCGACCAGCTCGACCGGTGCGTCCGGTTCCTGGACCAACCAAGGGCTGATCATTGAGAGCAGCGCGTCGGTCAACTACAACGCGATCGACCCGAACCTGATCGTGGACGCCGGCGGGCAGTGGTGGCTGTCCTTTGGCTCGTTCTGGTCCGGGATCAAGATGATCCGGCTCGACCCCGCCACGGGTAAGCGATCCACCAGCGACACCGCGGTACGTTCGCTGTCCGGCCGGCCTAGCAACGGCGGTGCGGTCGAGGCGCCGGTCATCTACCAGCGCGGCGGCTTCTACTACCTGTGGGTCTCCTTCGACCGGTGCTGCCAAGGCGCGTCCAGCACCTACAGGATCATGGTGGGCCGGTCCACGTCGATTACCGGTCCGTACACCGATCGCAACGGTGTGGCGATGACCTCCGGCGGCGGCACTCAGGTCTTGGCCGGACACGGCTCCATCCACGGCCCGGGCCACCAGGCGGTCATCGCCGACAGCGACGGTGACGTGCTCTTCTACCACTACTACGCGAACAACGGAGCACCGTTCCTGGGCATCAACCGCATCGGCTACGACTCCGCCGGCTGGCCCTTCGTCTACTGACCCAGCACGACCCGGTTCCAGGGAGGCGGTCGCGACACGTTCGCCGCCGCCTCCCGACCGGTATTCCGCCCGGCGCCGTGCCCCCCACTCCCACCCATTGACGCCAGTCCCGCCGTGGCGTTGCCCTGTCGTCGCGCTCCAGTACTGTGGGCAAGCACGCGTCCGGTGATCGAGCCGGAGGGATTTGAGGCAGGTGTGATGGATCGTCCGGAGTGGGCACCACCCGATGTGGACCTCAACACCCCGTCAGCGGCCCGGGTGTGGGACTTCTTCCTCGACGGTGCCCACAATTTCGCGGTGGACCGGCAGGTGGCCGCCGAAGCGATCCGGTTCAAGCCGGACTTGCCCGAGCTGGCCCGCGCGGTGCGAGCGTTCCTGCGGCACAGCGTCCGCCTGATGGCGCATGCCGGGATCGACCAGTTCATCGACGTGGGCGCCGGCCTGCCCACCGTCGGCAACGTGCACGAGGTCGCGGCGCGCGTCAACCCGCAGGCCCGGGTCGTCTACATCGACCGGGACCCGGTCGCGGTCACGCACGGTAAGGCGATGCTGGCCGGCAACGACCGGGTCGCCGCGATAGCCGGCGATATCCGCGACCCTGCCGCGTTCCTCAAATCGCCGGAGCTGTCCCGGCTGATCGACTTCGACCGACCGGTCGGTCTGCTGCTGTGCGCCGTCCTACACTTCGTCGGCGACGACGCCGACCCGGCCGGCTGCGTGGCCACCCTGGTGGAGCGGATGGTGCCGGGCAGCTACCTGGCGATCCAGCACGCCACTCACGACGCCCAATCCGCCAACACCATCCAGATGCTGAAGTACTGGAACTCCCAGTCACCGGAACCGATGACCTGGCGCACCCGCACCGAGATCGCCGCCTTCTTCCACGGCTTCACGCTCACCGAGCCGGGCCTGGTGGAGCTGACCAGTTGGCTTCCCGACGAGCCGGCCGGCGCGGATCCCGCACGGTTCGCCTCCTACGCCGGCATCGGCCGCAAGAACCCGTAGCACCGGTCTACCCCGAGCGGGCCACCCCGTTCTGGAGGGTCAGTGTCGATTGCCGTTGTCGCACGCCATCGTGCTCGTCCAATCGTGCCGAGCGTTTCCCGCTCCGGCACGTGGCCGCCAGTTACGACCCCCCGGCGGGATCCTCGGGTGTCTGTAGTAGAAGGCCAGTGTGTGTCAAGACGAACGAGGGAGATGTTGATCTTGACTGCTCTGCCACCCGTTGTCGACTCCGCTACGTGGCGCGAGGCGCTGGACGAGCTACGCGCACGCGAAAAGGCAGCCACCAGGGAGCTCGACGCGGTCGCCGCTGCTCGACGCAGGCTCCCCATGGTGAGGATGCCTGAATACACCCTGGTCGGGGCCGAGGGACCGGTCCGGCTCGTCGATGTCTTCGACGGCAAGTCGCAGTTGATCGTCTACAACCACATGTGGGACCCCGACCCGAACGCCGAGTGGCAGTGCGGCGGCTGCACCAGTTTCACGTCGTCGTTCACCCGGCTGGACTTCCTCGACAACTACGACGCGCGATCCGTGATCGTCACCCAGGGACCGATCGAGGCGGCCCTGGCCTACGCCGAGCGCGTCGGCAACAAGATGACGTGGTACTCCACCGCCGACAGCCCGTTCGGGGGCGACGTCGACGCACCACCCGGTGGCGGGTTCGCGGTCAACGTCTTCCTGCGGGACGGCGAGACCGTGTACCGCACCTGGCACACGAGCGGTCGCGGAGTGGAACAGCTCACGTTCACGTTCGCCCTGGCCGATGTGTTGCCCTACGGGCGACGGGAGCAGTGGCAGGACTCCCCGGAAGGCTGGCCGCAGGGGCCGACGTACAGCGCCTGGCTCGACTCTCCCGACGTCGCCCGCTTGTACGGTCCCGCCGACTGACGCGTGGAGCGCAGAGCCTGGGAGACTGGCCTGCGACGACGACGGACTCGACTCGGAACGGATGGCGTTCGTGAAGCTGACGACCGATCTCAAGGGGGAGCTGCTGACGGCCCTGCGTGGCAGTCGGGCAGTAATGCTCGCCAAGCTGGACGGGTTGTCGGAGTATGACCGACGTCGCCCACTGACTCCGTCAGGCACGAACCTGCTGGGTTTGGTGAAGCACCTAGCTGGTTTGGAGTACGGGTACCTCGGAGCGTCGTTCGGCCGCCCGCCGCTCGAGCGGCCGTCGTGGTTCCGAGATGACCCGTACTCCGAGATCGACATGTGGGCGACGCCCGATGAATCGAGCGACTACATCACCGCCGTCTACCAGCGGGCCTGCGCTCATTCCGACGTCACGATCGACGGGTGCGAGTTGGACAGCCCAGGCCGGGTGGCGCACTGGGCCGAGGGTCAGCAGGAGACAACGCTCGGCGTGCTGTTGATCAGGATGGTCGGCGAGACTGCGCAGCACGCCGGCCACGCCGACATCATTCGCGAGCTGATCGACGGCCGAATTACCGACGACGAAGAACCCATCGCCTCGGAGTCGACGTTCTGGCGCGACAGGAGACGTCACGTTCAAGAGGCTGCTGATTGGTTCCACGCAGCAGGCGCCGATGCCCAGTCAGCCGGCCAGTCAGCCGGCCGGTCAGCCGGGGGTTGGCCGCCGGGGTCGGAACGGCGATAGCGCCGATGACCCGGCTGTGCGTCCGGACAAGCCGCGCGGCCGAAGAGGGCGGTGACCTGCGGGTTACGCGAGGCCACCGCTCTCCGGCCGCGCCGGTCGCCTTGTGCGGCGCTGTCAGATCCGGGTCATGGTGGAGGTGTATCCGCCACCGCCGGGGTAGGTCCACTCGCCGGTGACGGCGGTGCCGTCGGTGTTGAAGGTGCCCTGGTAGTACGCGGGGCTGCCCTTGGCGCCGGCCCAGATGGTGAGCGTGTCGCTGGTGAGTTCGTAGACGTAGTCGAAGGTGTTGCCGGTGGCGTCGTAGAACCGCGACACCACGTCTGCGCTGGTGGGTTCGCCGTACGGGCGCAGGTTGCCGATCACTTCCAGGCCGGTGACCGGCTGGCCGAACTGGCTCAGTTCGACGTGCTGGAGCAGGAAGAAGCGGCCGGGCATCCATTCGTACCGCACGGTTCCCTCGGCGCCGCCGGTCACCTTCCAGGTGCCGACCAGGCGGTCCAGGGCCTGCAGTTCGGCGCTTGGTTGCGGGTTCTCAGTCATTGGTCCTCCTTGGTGAGTACTTGCCGCTACCTCGGAGGCGACGCCCGCCCCTCGACACCCGTCAGCTGTGACTCAGACCACACAACGTGCGTGTCGAGATCGCCGGTCCGGCCACGAGGTAGCGGCAAGAACCCCACCGAATGGAGGAAGTCATGGCCACCATCGCCGCCCCCGCCGCCCTCACGGTGCACCCCTCGTCCGGACGCCTGCTGCTGGCCGGTGCCCTGGCCGGGCCAGTGTTCTTCGCCTCGACGATCGTCCAGATGCGCACCCGTGAGGGGTTCGACATCACCCGGCACCCGATCAGCCAGCTCGCCACCGGCGGCCTGGGCTGGATCCAGATCACCACGTTCGTGGCGGCCGGGCTCGGCGCGCTGGCGCTCGCGGCCGGGACCAAGCGCACCCTCACCGAAGGGATCGGTCGGCGCGCGGTGCCGATCCTCGTTGGGATCTTCGGTGCCGGGCTGATCGCGGCCGGCGTGTTCACCATGGATCCGGAGTACGGCTTCCCGGTCGGCACCCCGGACGCCCCGGTCGCGCAGATGTCGTGGCACAGCATCGTGCACTCGGCCGCAGCCGCCGTCGCGTTCACCGCCCTCGCCGTCGCCGCTATCGTGCTGACCGTCCGCCACATCCGCCGCCGAGCGGTGCTGCCGGCCGTGGCCAACGGCGTCGCCGCACTCGTGCTGCTGCTGCCCATCTCGCCGGACCACGCGAGCATCCAGATAGCGATCAACGGACTCGTAGCGTTCGCGTGGACGACCGTCCTCGCGCTGTCGCTGCGCCGCACCGCCTGAGGCGACGTACCGTTACCGAAGCACGATCAACAAGAGGATGACCATGAAGTACCTGCTGCTCAGCTACACCCCGGCCGCCGCCTGGGACGCCGCGACCGCCGACACCCCGTCCGAGGAGGCCCTCGCCGCGTTCGCCGCGTACCAGAAGTTCGAGCAGGAACTGGCCGCCACCGGCGAGTTCGTCACCAGCGAGGGCCTGGGCCACCCGGCGGTCAGCACCACCGTCCGCAAGTCCCCGGACGGCGTGGTGGCCACCGACGGACCGTTCGCCGAACTCAAAGAGGTCCTGGCCAGCTTCGCCGTGATCGACGTCGCCAGCCACGAACGTGCCGTCGAGATCGTCACCCGGATCGTCGACGTGCTCGGCGAGCCGATCGAGATCCGGCCGATCATGGGCGAGGACTTCACCGCATGACCCCGGACGTCGAGCACCTGCTGCGCACCGAGGCGCCGCAGGTGCTCGGCGCGCTGGTTCGCCGCTTCGGCCGCTTCGATCTCGCTGAGGACGCGGTACAGGAGGCGCTACTGGCCGCCAGCCAGGTTTGGCCGGTCGAGGGCGTGCCGGAGAACCCACGCAGCTGGCTGATCCGGATCGGCTACCGCAAACTTGTTGACCTGCTGCGCTCCGAACAGGCCCGGCGACGCCGCGAGCAGCAGGCCGCGGCAGCCGACCCGGCCATGCACGAACCGGCCCGCCAGGCCGAGCCGGCGCAGCAGACCGACGACAGCCTCACCCTGCTGCTGCTGCTGTGCTGCCATCCGGCGCTGAGCCCCACCTCCCAGGTGGCGCTGACGCTGCGCGCGGTGGGCGGTCTGACCACCGCCGAGATCGCGCACGCCTACGGGACGACCGAACCCACCATGGGTACTCGGATCAGCCGCGCCAAACAGCAACTGGCCCGCGCCGGCGCCCGTTTCACCGCGCCGACCGACGCCGACCGGGACAGCCGGGTAGCCGCCGTGACGCAGGTCCTCTACCTGATCTTCAACGAGGGCTACACGGCCACCACCGGCGACACCCTCGCCCGCGTCGACCTGACCCGCGAAGCGATCCGGCTGACCCGCATGCTCCACGACCGCCTGCTCGACGACCCTGAAGTGACCGGACTGCTCGCGCTGATGCTGCTCAACGAGGCGCGGCGCACCGCCCGCACCAGCCGCGACGACGAACTGGTGCCACTGGACGAACAGGACCGCACACAGTGGAACCCTGACCTGATCCATGAGGGCACCGAGCTGATCGACACCGTGTGGAGCCGCCGCCAGATCGGCCCGTACCAACTCCAAGCGGCGATCGCGGCCGTCCACGCCACGGCCCCTTCGCCGGAGCAGACCGACTGGGCACAGATCGCGGCACTGTACCTGTGGCTGGAACGGCTTACCCCGACCCCACCAGTTCGGCTGAGCCGAGTTGTCGCGGTAGCCAAAGCCTACGGCCCGGCCCGAGGACTGGCACTGCTCGACGACCTCAACGGCCGCCACGGACTCGACCAGGAACCACTGACCCGGCAACGCGAACGCGCCGTCCGCGCGCACCTCCTCCACATGACCGGCGACATGGCCGGCGCGGCCACGCTGTATCGCGAAGCGGCCGCCCTGACCGACAACCAGGTCGAGCAGCGCTACCTGCTCGACCGCGCCCACCGGCTCAGCTGACGGCCCTGTTTCCCGCCACGGGATTCCGCTTCCCTCACGGTCAGCGCCGCCACACGAGCCCGCCATCCCATTATTCCCGCATTAGCCAGGTATATTCCCTGCTGGTCGGATGATGGCAAATGCCTGATTGGGTGGGTAAGGATGACGGAAACTCGGGAGGACGCGCGGTCCGTGCGGGCGGAGACGGTCCGGGCCGCGCCAGCCAAGGACGTGTCACCTGCGGCGCCGACAGCCTCGCAATCTGCTCGCTGGCGCTATCTCACCCTGGCGATCGTGCTGTCCGCGACGTTCATGCAACTGCTCGATGTCAGCATCGTCAGCATCGCCATCCCCCCGATTCAGGCAGATCTTCGAGCAAGTTACTCCGAGATCGAGTTGCTCGTTGGTGGCTACCTGTTGACTTTCGCGTGCGCGTTGCTGGTCGGCGGCCGGCTCGGCGACGTGTACGGGCGCAAGCGACTGTTCATGATCGGCATGGCCGGCTTCACCGCGACATCCGCACTGTGCGGCCTGGCCGGCGAACCAACCACCCTGGTTGTCGCACGCCTCCTCCAAGGTCTGTTCTCCGGCCTGATGTTTCCGCAGGTGCTCTCGGTCATCCAGGTCGTCTTCAGGCCAGCCGAGAGGCACCGGGTCTACGGGATCTATGGCGCCACGTTAGGCATCGCCACCATCCTCGGGCCGCTGCTCGGCGGGCTCCTCATCCAAGCCGACTTGTTCAACACCGGCTGGCGGATGATCTTTTTGATCAACCTGCCGATCGGGATTGCCGCGCTCGTGCTTGGCGTCTGGTTTCTGCCGGAATCCAAGGCGCGGGACGCACGTCGGGTCGACCTCCTGGGCGCGACCCTGGTCACCGTTGGACTTTTCCTGCTGGTCCTTCCTCTGACCGTCGGACGCGACGCGGGCTGGCCCGCATGGACCTTCCTCATGCTCGCGACCAGCGTGGCCGTCCTGGCCGTGTTCGTGGGCCATCAGCGCCAGCGCTCCAGGTGTCGCTGCGCCGACCGTCACGA
This sequence comes from Micromonospora sp. CPCC 206061, assembly GCF_036906915.1. NCBI lineage: Bacteria > Bacillati > Actinomycetota > Actinomycetes > Micromonosporales > Micromonosporaceae > Micromonospora > Micromonospora sp. CPCC 206061. The sequence continues at coordinate 53,099 of NZ_JBAKHX010000016.1, read as the reverse complement.
GGTGCCGTTGATCCCGTGGTCGATGCTGCGGCGTCGGGCCGTCTCCGTTGGGCTCCTGCTCAACCTGGTGTTCTTCCTCGGGGTCGCCCCGTTCTTCTTCTACTTCATCATCTACCTGCAGACGGGCGCCGGCTTCTCCGCACTGGAGGCTGGGCTGGCCACCCTGCCCATCGCCCTCGCCGCGGCTGTCGCTTCGGCCGTCTCCGAACCGCTCGCGCGACGCCTGGGCCGTTCCGGGCTCGCCGCCGGCTGTGTCCTGATGACGCTCGGCATGGGCCTGATCATCTTGACCCTGCACCTGGAAGGCGGCCGGCCACAGATATGGTCGTTCGTCGGCGATTTGATCATCGCGGGTTTCGGACTTGGTCTGTTCGTCTCGTTGACCACGTCCGTCGTGCTCACCGGCATCCGCAACGATGAGGCCGGTGCCGCCTCTGGCGCGCTGGCCACCATGCAACAAGCCGGCGGTGCGATCGGCATCGCGGTCGTCGGGGTGTTGTTCTTCGGCCTCATTGGAGCCAACGCCAATCATGCCAGCGCCGCCCAGACCGCCACGCTACGCGCGGCTCTGACCGCGGCGACGCTGCCGGTCCAGGCCGCCGACGAGATCGTGGAAGGGTTTCGCGCCTGCTTCCTCGATCGCGCCAACCAGAAGGACCTTTCCGCCACGCCCGAGTCGTGCCGGCTGGCTCAGCAACGGGCCGATAAGCAGATGGCGCACGCCTCCCCAGATGTCAAAGCTGCCGTAGGCCGCGCGATGGAGACCGCGTCCAGAAACGCCCTCGCCAAGGACTTCACCCGCTCGACCGCCCAGACCACGCTGTACGAGGTCGCGGTCTTCGCCGCCGCCTTCCTGCTCGTCCTCGCGCTCCCCAGAACCGATCCCACGCGCATCGAGACCCTGCCCCCCGGTGGCGTCTGACCGATCCGGTCACGGCATGGGAATGGGCACCCTGTCTCGCAGCTCAGCAGGACAGGGTGCCCTTTCTCGGCCGGCTCCGCGCTCAGGCGCGCCAGCTGTAGAACTCGCGGGCGACCGCGTCCTGCGGCGACCGCCAGTTGTCCTCGTCGTACGGCCGGATGAACGCGCTCAGATCCGCGCTGATCTGCCGGAACGCGGGCAGCTGAGGAGCCTTGCGCAGCGCTTCCGCCGGGTTGTCGTGGAACTCGATCACGTGGAGGTAGAGGTCACCGAGCGAATACAGCGACCGGGACTCTACCCCCAGGTCGTGCGGGAGGGCGGTGGCGTCCGACTCGGCGAAGACCCGGGCCACGGCCTTCTCGGCGTCGGGCTGGATACGGGCGACGATGACCGTCCGATTCATGAGTTCCCCCTAAACGAAGATCTGAGCGAGGTGCTCGTCCAGCGCCGATGCCGAGACCGGCGAGCAGCGGAACCCGACGTGCCCATCGGGCCTGATGAGATATGCGCCCGTCCCGCGTAGGCCGTACGCGCTCCGGAAGCCGCCGGACGCGTCCCGCAGGACGGGCAGGTCGAGCGCCGGAGGCACAGCCGCGTCCGGGCTCGCTACCACGTAGATGCTGACGAAGCCGCGTACCTTCTCCGCCAGCTTTTCGAAGCCGATGAACTCGTCCTCGGCCGTCGAAGAGTCCGCGTAGGCCAGCAGCGTGTGCGCGGTGCCGCGAGTGAGGTCGAACAGGCGTACCGGGTGACCGACGCCGAAGCGCCGCAGTTCATGCACGTCGGGTGCCCGGTCGCCGGGCATCGGCCCGCCGTCGAAGAGATCGCCGGACGAGCCCACCAGCGGGCTGCCCGCGTACGTGAGCGTCATCTGCATCTCCAGCAGGAACTGCGCCCGTTCGTCGTCCATGTCCATCTCGTCGGTGAACGCGACGCGTACCGCCCGGTCGACGATGGCCTTGCCGGCGGGGCGGCGCTCGGCCTCGTAGCTGTCGAGCAGCCCGGGTGCGGCGACTCCGCGGACCGCGAACGCGAGCTTCCAGCCGAGGTTCCAGGCGTCCTGGATGCCGGTGTTCATGCCCTGGCCGCCGGCCGGCGGGTGCAGGTGCGCGGCGTCCCCGGCGACGAAGACGCGACCCACCCGGTAGCGGTCGACGATGCCGTGCTTGATCCGGAAGATGGACGACCAGCGCAGGTTGCTGGCGGTCGTGCCGGCCGGGGCCAATTGGTCAAGGACGGCCTGGATGTCAGCGAGCGAGGGTGGCTCGTACTCCTGCGAGAAACCGGGCGGGATGGGGCCCGAGCCGATCTCGGCCTGCAACCGCGGTGGCGCGAGGGTGGCGACGCGGTAGCGCCCGCGGCCACGCAGCGGCACGCAGACGAGCATGCCCTTCATCTCTTCGTCTTCCACCTGGATGAACCGCAGCAGGTGGCCCTCCGGCATCGACCAGTCCAGGTCGACGTCGCCCAGCATGAACAGCTGGGGGAACATCCCCATGCCACCCTCGAAGGTCAGGCCAAGGCTCTGCCGCACGACGCTGTGCGCACCGTCGCACCCCACCAGGTAACGGGCTCGCACCGTCTCGGATCCGCCGTCCGCGCGCAGCACGCGGGCCGTCACCCCGTCGGCGTCCTGGGTGAACGCCTGAAGCTCGATCCCTCGCTCGACGCTCACGCCGTGCCCGGCAAGGCAGTTCGTGAGGATGCGCTCGGTCTCGTACTGCGGCAGACCCACGTGGGCGTACGGCAGGTCGGGCAGGTCCCAGTCGACCTGGTGGGTCTTCTGCCCGTTGACGTACACCGTCTGGCCGTGCAGCCAGATGCCCGCGTCCATCGCCTCGCGGGCGACGCCGATGTTCTCCCAGATCTCCATGGTCCGGCACTGGACACCGATGGCCTTGTCGGCGGTGCCGGCAGCGTCGGGCCGCTTGTCGATGATCCGGCAGGCGATGCCGCGCCGGGCCAGCTCGATCGCCGCGGTGAGACCGGCCGGGCCGGCTCCCACGACAAGGACGTCAGTCGAACTATCCACAGTAGACCCCTCGACGACCTGGGGTACCGGCGCGGCCGGCGCCTTCTGCTGTTCCGGAAGCTTCTGTTCCGGGAGCTTCTGCTGCGGCCGCTGCGGATCCAGGGGCGGCAGGTGGTCCTCCGGGCGCGCCACGATGTGATAAGTGGAGCGCTTGAAGCTCTCCAGCAGGTACGGCAGGAGCGGCGCGGTCTGGTCCATATGCGACTGGTCGTCCGCCCAGGCATTGAACGACGCCTCGTCCTCCCACTCGGCGAACAGGTGGTACGTCCCGGTGCCGGGCTCGCGTAGCAACTCCTCCCGGACGTGCCCGGGCGTGCCCCGCATCCGTTCGGCAACCTTGAGATAGGCGCGCTCGTACGCCTGCTCCTGCCCCTCCGGCACGTTGACCGTCACGACCACACGGATGCGTGGACCGTGCCCTTCCACCGTGTGCAACACCTGGCACGTGGTCCGCTCGGCCGACTCGCGTAGATCGCGCAGCGCGGCGGTGAGCCGATCCCGTACGGCGCTGCGCCCGAACGCGTCGAGGGCGTGGGGATCGCTCCAGTCACTCGTGATCAGGAACGTGCGGGGATCCTCGGCATCTCGGATCAACTCCTGGCGCAGGTTGCCCGGGATCCGGCTGATCTCCTCAGCGGCGGTCCGCCAGGCGCTCTCGAATGCGGCCTCACACCCCTCCCGCGCCCGCATCCGCAGGATGGTCCGATATGGACTGTCAGTCACAGCTTGTCCTCTCGGTAGCGTTTGAGCACGATGGAGCTGTTGAAACCGCCGTAGCCGCGAGCGTTGACCAGGACCACGTTCGTGGCGAGCGCGCGCGGTTCGCGTACGAGGTCCAGGTCGTGACCGGGCCGGCTCAGGTTTCCGACCGCTGGCACGATGCCGTCCCGCAACGCGAGGAGCGCGGTCGCCACGTTGAGGCAGGCGCCGCCGGAGCAGAGCCTCCCGACGAAGCCCTGCGGCGCGGTGACCGGCACCGCCGCACCGAAGACCTCGCGGATCGCCTGTGCCTCCAGCGCATCCAGGGCCGGCGTGCCGGCACCGTCCGCGACCACGAAACCGACCTCGTCCGGCGTGACCATCGCGTCGGCGAGCGCCCCGCGCATGGCCCGGACCAGCTGCCGGCAGTCCGGCGCGGGGTCCTCAGGATGATGCGCGTCGTGCGTTGCGGCGTACCCGGCGATCTCGCCGTAAACCTGCGGCGCGCCGCGTTCGGTGGCGGCCGACGCGTCCTCCACAACCAGCACCGCCCCACCCTCGCCGGGCGCGTAGCCGTTGGCGTCGACGTCGAACGGCTTGTAGCCGGTACGCGGATCCCGGCTGGTCGTCATCCGGGCGTTCGTGACCTGGCAGACGAGCGCGTACGGGGACAGCGGCGCCTCGGTGCCGCCGGCAAGCACCGTCGGAGTACCCCGCCGGATAACGCGCCGCGCGGCGCCCAGGCTGTCCAGCCCGCCGGCGCCCTCGGAGACGAGCACGGAGGCCGGACCCTTGGTGCCGTGCAGGATGGAAGTCTGCCCGGCGCTGGCCGCGTAGAACCAGGCGATCGACTGGTAGGCGGTGACCGCTTTTCGGCCCCGACTCCACAGTGCCTGAATCTCCCGCTGTCCGAACTCGTTGCCGCCGGAGCCGCTGGCGAGCACGACCGACGTCGCGTACGGGTCGCGCGCGGCTGGGTCGTACTTGGCGTCGTCCAGCGCCATCCTTGTCGCGGCCAGCGACATCCAGGTCCACCGGTCAGTTTGGATGGTCAGACGCGGGTCCACGTGGGCATCGACGGCGAACCCGGATAGCTGACCCATCAACATGCCGTTCTGGTGGGTCACATGTAGCTCACCGTCCAAGGTGGACCGCCAATGCTCCTCGGCGCTGAGCCCGCTGGGGGCGACCACCCCGATGCCGGTGACGACGGCGCTCTTCATGAGCACCACCGCCGAAGCACCGCGGCGGACTGGAATCCGCCGAATCCGCTACCCACCGAGAGCGCGACGTCGACCCGCTGTTCCCGCGCGTGGCACGGCACATAGTCCAGGTCGCACTCCGGATCCCGGTGCTCGAGGTTCGCCGTCGGCGGGACCACGCCGTGCTGGATGGCAAGCACGCACGCGGCGAGCTCGATCGCGCCGATCGCCCCGAGTGAGTGACCCACCATCGACTTGATGGAGCTGACCGGCACCTCGTACGCGTGCTGCCCGAGACTGCGCTTGAACGCGGCGGTCTCGTGGCGATCGTTCTGTTTCGTGCCGGACCCGTGCGCGTTGACATAGCTCACGGCACTGGGGTCCAGCCGTGCCTGGTTGAGCGCGTCGGTGATCGCCTCCGACATCTCCACGCCGTCCGCTCGCAGCCCGGTCATGTGGTACGCGTTGCACCTATTCGCGAATCCGGCCACCTCGCAGAGCACCTCGGCGCCCCGCCGCCGGGCGTGCTCGTACTCTTCCAGGACCAGGACGGCGGCACCCTCGCCCATCACGAAGCCGTCCCGCGTGGCGTCGAACGGCCGCGACGCGTGCTCAGGGTCGTCGTTGCGGGCCGACGTCGCCCGGATCGCGTCGAAGCAGGCCATCGAGATGGGCGAGATGGGTGCGTCGGTCGCCCCCGCGATGACCACGTCGGCGTCGCCGTCCTCGATGAGCTGGTGGCCGTACCCCACCGCGTCCAGGCCGGACGTGCAGCCGGTGGACACCACCGCGGCCGGCCCGTGCGCCCGGAACCGGCACGCCACCTCGGTCGCCACGCTGCTCGGCACCAGCGCCTGATAGAGGAACCGGCTGGCGTACCGCTCGTCGACGAACCATTTCCGTCCGCGGTCGCTGACCGCCACGTACTCGTCTTCGAGCCGCGTCGTGGCCCCGACCGCACTGCCGATGCTCACCGCGACCGTGTCGCGGTCCTCCGCGTCAAGATCGAGACCGCTCTGCGCCACCGCCTCGTCGGCCGCGACCAGGGCGAACTGCGCGAAGCGATCGTTGCGATGGATCTCCTGCGGCGTCAGCCCGGCTCTGACCGGGTCGAAATCGCATTCTGCCGCGATCTGCGAGCGGAAGTCGGCGGGGTCGAAGAACGTGATCCGCCGCGTCGCCGTACGGCCGGAGGTCAGCAGTCGCCAGAACTCCTCCCGGTTGACGCCACCGGGAGCGACCACACCGACACCGGTGACGACGGTCCGCCTGCCGCGGGGTGCTTTCATGGCGCATCTCCAGGCAGCGGTTCGGTGTCGACGTGCCCCAGTTGCGGGCTCGGCGCCAGCGGACCGAGATGGAAGACCAGGAAGGCCGGCGCGTCGCTGTCATTCATCAGGCGATGCCGCACTCCGATCGGGATGAGTATGCCCTCATTCGCCCGCAGCGGGCGGTCGGACCCGTTCAACCGCAACGTGATCTCGCCCTCGACGCAGAAGAGAAACTCTTCCGAGTACGGGTGCCAGTGCTCGGTCACGACCTCGGCGGGCGCCAGTCGCAGTGTCCCCATGAAACCTGAGGTCGCGCCGACGGTGGCCGGTGACAGGATCGTGCGGATGTCCCCACCCCGCCGGCGGTTGGCTGGCACGTCGTCGATCGACACCGTCCTGATATCCTGCGCCGGCTTGGTCACCTCGCCGGCGCAGGCGGCAGCGAGCCGCTCGACCTTCTGCCGGATCACGTCCATCTGGATCACCGTGTTGGCGTTGATCCGGTCGGTCATCGCGGCGGTGTCGATCGGCGCGTCGGGACGCATGCGGAAGTCCTGGATCCACCGCATTCGGGTGCCGCTGCCCTCAGGCTCGTACGTCCACTCGATGTTCATGAACTCGAACGGCCCCGGCTCGACCCGGCGGGCGACCACCCGGCGTCCGGCCTGGTCCAGCGTCCGCTCCGAAACCCAGCTCCACACCTTGCCGTTCTCGTCGGGGTGCATCGTGAGACGGAATCGCACCGTGTCGCCGGAGCGTTCGAGTATCTCGGCCGACGCGTACTCGGTGAACAGCGCCGGCCACCGCTCGACATCGTTGGTGGCATCCCAGACGACGTCGATGTCGGCATTGATCAGGATCGAGTTGTCGACGTGACCGATGGTCGGTGCGCTCATGCGACACGCTCCTCTGTCAGCCCCAGGCGTTCGTTGACCGCGGCGACGATCTCGCCGACGGTGTACGACAGCGAGTTGTCATCGGGTAGTTCGAGGCCGTACAGGTCCTGGAGCTCGGCCTGCAGCTGCAGGAACGCGAGCGAGTCCAGTCCCAGGTCGCCGAATGTCCGCAGTGGATTGTCGGTGCGCGCCTGCGACGGCAGGCCGGCCTTGACGACCAGCAGCTGCATCAGGTCTTCGATGGTGAATTTCATTGTCCCCTCCCGTTAGTGCGAATCGGTGAGCCGGCTGATGAGTGACGTGTCGTGCGTGCCGGCGACGAATAGCGGATGGTCGAGCGCGGTGAGAAGGAAGTCGCGGTTCGTGCTGACGCCCGGCCCTTCGGCGGAGAACTCGGCGAGCGCCCGCCGCATCCGGGCCAGGGCCTGCGGCCGGTCGGGCGCCCAGACGGCGATCTTGGCAAGGAGCGGGTCGTACAAGGCCGAGATCCGGCCGCTGGCCGTTGCGGCGGTGTCGACCCGGACAAAGGGGCCCGCCGGCAGGGACAGCCCGTAGAGCTGTCCCGGGGTCGGCATGAAGCCCCGTGCCGGATCCTCGGCGTTGACGCGGCATTCGATGGCCACTCCGCGCGCTACCAGGTCCTCCTGGGCCAGGTCCAGCCGCTCCCCGCCCGCGATCCGCAGCTGCTCCCGTACCAGGTCGATGCCGTAGGTCAGCTCGGTCACCGGGTGTTCCACCTGGATCCGGCAGTTGACCTCCATGAAGTAGAACCGGTTCAGGTCATCGACGAGGAACTCCACGGTGCCGGCACCGACATACCCGGCGGCGAGGACGCCCTGAAGGGCGGCGCTCCCTATCCGCTCCGAAAGATCAGCCGGCAACCCGGGCGGGGGCGACTCCTCGATGATCTTTTGTCGCCGGCGCTGGACCGAGCAGTCGCGCTGGCCGAGATACACCCCGTTGCCGTACCGGTCGCACAGGACCTGCACCTCGATGTGGCGGGCGGATGGCAGGTACCGCTCGACGTACACCCGGTCGTCGCCGAACAACGCCTGTGCGGTACAGCGAATCTCGCGGTACTGCCGGGGCAGCTCGTCCGGATCGGTGACCACCTGCATGCCGCGGCCGCCGCCGCCCGCGACGGCCTTCACGATGACCGGATACCCGATCTCCGCCGCGACCTTCGCGACCGCCTCCGCGTCGCCGACCGGTTCGATCGTGCCGGGCAGCAACGGCAGGCCGGCTTCGGCCATCGCGGCCCGCGCGGCGGACTTGTCACCGAGACGGTCGATCACCGCCGCCGGCGGGCCCACAAAGGTGATCCCGGAGGCCTCACACACCTCGGCGAAGTCGGATACCTCGGACAGGAAGCCGTAACCGGGATGGACCGCGTCGGCGCCGGTGAGCCGCGCCGCCTCCATGATCGCCGGTAGGTTGAGGTAGCTGTGCCGGGAAGGCCCAGGGCCGACACAAACCGCCTTGTCCGCGAAGCGTACGAGCGGTCCGTCACGGTCCTCTGTGGAGTAGATGGCGACCACTCGCAGCCCCATCTCGCGGCAGGTGCGGGCCACCCGCAGGGCGATCTCGCCCCGGTTTGCGATGAGTACCGTGTGCACGACGGCCTCCTTAGGCGGCTGTGGGGTCGATGGTGATGAGTCGTTCGCCGTATTCGACGGGCGTGCAATCTGCGGCGTGCACCGCGACGACCCGGCCGTCGGCTTCCGCTTCGACCGGGATCATCAGCTTCATTGCCTCGACGATGCCCACCTGCTGACCCCGCCTGACCTGGTCTCCTTCGGACACGAAGGGCGCGGCGTCCGGTTCCGGAGCGCGGTAGAACGTGCCGACGGTGGGTGCGCAGATGTCGATACCGGTCGGCGCCTCGCCGGGGGGCGTGGGGGCCACGGTCGCGACCGCCGGCTCGGTAGCAGCAGACCCGGCCCGGGCATGCTGCTGCTCGGTCCATTCCATCTCCACCACCACGTCACCCGCCCGGATCCGCAGCGCCCGGGGCCGGTCACCCAGGTCAGCGAGGAGCGACTGGGCGCTGCGGCGTACCTCGTCGAGCGCCTCCGCGAGTGGGGCCGAAGTGTCGGTCTGCGCCGGTTCCATCAGTGAAGTCAACGGGGGCCTCCAAGGTCTGCCAGCGCAACGGCGCTGTCGGTGGGGTGTGCGGGTCGGCCGCCGAACCGGCGGAACCGGGCTCGCCGGTTGGCAATCAGGCGACCCGGGTCGAGCGAAGTGAGGTCGCTCAGCTCGGCACGGATGGCGGCCCGGACCAGGGCGGCGGCCTCGGCGTGGTCGGCATGCGCGCCGCCGGGCGGTTCGGGCACCACACCGTCGACCACGCCCAGCTCGAGTAGCGAGCGGGCGTCGACCCGCAGCGCCCGGGCGGCGTCGGGCGCGGCGGCCGAGTCCTTCCACAGGATCGCCGCGCAGCCCTCCGGACTGATCACGGTGTAGATCGCGTTCTCCATGATCAGTACGCGATCGGAGGCCGCGATGGCGAGCGCACCGCCACTGCAGCCCTCTCCGGTGATCACTGTGACCAGGGGGACAGGCAACGCGCTCATCAGACGTAGGTTGTCCGCGATCACGGTGGCCTGGCCTTGCAGCTCGGCGTCCACTCCCGGGTACGCCCCAGGCGTGTCCACGAGCGTCAGCACCGGCAGCCCCCACTTGGCGGCGAGGCGCATCAGCCGGGCGGCCTTGCGGTATCCGGCCGGGGCGGGCATCCCGTAGTTGTGGGCCACCAGGTCAGTTGGGTTATGACCCTTCTCGTGACCGATCACCACGATCGACTCGCCGCCCAGCCGTCCCACCCCGCCGATGATCGCCGGGCAGTCCCCACCGACCCGGTCGCCGTGCAGCTCGTCGAAGTCGTCGAGGATCATGCGCAGGTAGTCCGACGTGGTGGGTCGGCCGAGGTGACGGGCGCGGCGCACCGCCTGCCACGCATCCTGCTCCGCCAGCTGGTCGGGGTCGCGGATCACCACCCGCTCCGCAGGCCCGGCTTTGCCGGTGGCGCCCCGCCCTACGCCGACCGACAGCAGCCGGCCGATCCGCTCACGCATGACCGCCCTGGGGCACACCAGGTCGACGAAGCCCCGCTCCAGCAGGAACTCCGCCGTCTGGAAACCCTGTGGCAGCTCCTGGCGGATGGTCTGCGCGATCACCCGTGGTCCGGCGAACCCGAACCTCGCGCCCGGCTCGGCGATCACGATGTCGCCGAGCATGGCGAATGACGCCGCGACGCCGCCGTAGGTGGGATCGGTGATCAGGCAGATCGTGACCAGGCCCGCCTCGTCGAGCTGCTGCATCGCCTGGGCGGTCTTGGCCATCTGCATGAGGCCGACGACCCCCTCCTGCATCCGTACCCCACCAGACGCGGTCACCAGAACCAAGGGAACGCATTCGAGCAGGGCGGTCTCGGCCGTCAGCGTGATCAGCTCACCGACCGCCGCGCTGAGGCTCCCGCCCATGAACCGGAAATCCATCGCGGCGGCCACTACCGGCGTGCCGCCGATCGACAACCGGGCGCAGACCACCGCCTCGGACATCCCTGTCGCCTGCCGCGCCTGCGCCAGCCGCCGTGGGTACGGCTCACCGTCGGTGAAGCACAGCGGGTCGTCCGACGGGACGTCCGGCTCCAGCAACTGCAGCGTGTCCCGATCGGCGAGCATGGCCAGACGCTCGTGCGCGGTCAGCGGGCCGCAACGGCCGCACTGCGGACAGACGCCGTGATTGCGGGCCAGCCGCTTGGCGTAGACGATCGTGTGGCAATAACGGCACAGCACCCAATCCTGTTGTGAGCTCATCGGGCGACCCCGGACTGCGACACGAGTTGGTCGTCCCGGGAGGAGACGCCGTCGGCCCGGTCGACCAGAAACAACACGTCTTCGTCGTCCAGGTATCCGATGTCGCCGGTCCGTAGCCAGCCGTCGGGGGCGGCCGTTTCGGCTGCCACCTGCGGGCCGCGGACCTGCACCTCCCCGGGGACGCCGGGTGGTACGGGGTGCCGCCCTTCTGCGTCCACTACGCGGCAGTCGGTACCCGGCACGGGCCGGCCCACCGAGCCCGCCGTGGGGCGGTCGAGCCGGTCGCAATGGGTCAGCGGCGCTTCGGGAGGGCCGTACCACTGGATGAGCGGCGCACCGAAGCGCTCGCAGATGCGGGCCGCGGCGGCCGGGGGGAGCACGGATCCGCCGGAGAGGACGGCCCGCACCGTCGGCATCCGACAGTATGTTCGGCGGGGGTCGGCGGCAAGCCGAGCCAGTCGCACCGGCAGGCCGCAGTAGTGGGTCGCGCCCTCCCTAGCGGCCAGCGCAACTCCTCCGGCCGGATCGGGGTCCGGGCACAGGACCTGGGTGGCGGTCGCGTGGATCGACGCATTGAGGTACACCGGCTCGTACGTCGGCAGATGGTGTACAACCGCCGAGCCGGCGTCGAGGCCATATGCCAGGGCCGCCTGAGCGGCGCCGACCGCCAGGTTGCGATGGGTCAGCGGGATCGGCTCGGGTCGTCCCGGGACACCGCCGCCAAACCGTAGACACGCCACCGAGTCGGGATCGGGCCGCGACCGGATCTGCTGGCAGGCGTGCGCCCTAGCCAGGTTGGCGACGGTATGAGCGCCCTGATCGCCCGGCCGGTCCAGGTACACCACCTCCGTGATGTCCGGCAGGCGCAACCTGATCCGCCGCAACGGATCGGCCATCCCGGCGGTGGCCACCAGAACGTTCACACCGGCGACCTCGAGGACATGGTCCAGCTCATCCTCGGCCAGAAGCGGATCTACGACGGCGCACACGTATCCGGCACGGATGGCGCCGAAGTAGGCGATTGGGAAGGCCGGGTGCAGGGCGGCGGCGACCCCCACGACCGCGCCGGACCGGCGTCCGGCCAGAGCCGCGGCGAATCCGCTCACTGCGGCGTCGAGCTCGGCGTACGACATCGCGCCGGCACCGAACCGGAGTGCGGTACGCCGGGGCGCGCCCGCCGCCGCCCGCCGCAGCAACCCATCCAGTGACCGGGCTTCGTGGATCTCAGACTTGGACACCACAGACTCCTCCCGCAGCACGGATCGTGATGTGAACCGCTATCCGATTTGTCGGTCTTTCCTGACCGTCGCAGTCCTTGGCTTGAGAGTGGCTGGAGTGTCGCTAGAGGCGCTCGTGCGGATATGTCCGACAGTTACGTCGCAGTCCGATAGAGCCGAATCGTCTCCCCATGCCTGCTGTGGGGCTTATGGTCATGAAGGCGAAGGCCTAAGGGGGAACGATGAACTATTACGTTCTTGGTCCGCTGCTGGTGCGGTCTGAATCCGCCGTTCCAGGTGCCAGCCCACCCGCCCCTGCCGCAGGGCATCTGACCGCGCCAAAGCCGCGGAAGGTGCTCGCACTGCTCCTGCTCCGCGCGAACCTCGTCGTACCGGTGGAGACGCTCATCGCCGAACTATGGGGTGACGAGCCGCCGGCCAGCGCCCATACGACGCTACAGACGTACATCCTGCAGATCCGCCGGATGCTCGGCAGGATCTTGAATGCCTGCCCCGAGCGGGTGGCCAGCGAGATCCTGATCACCGCATCCGGCGGCTATCGGCTCCACGTGGGTCCCAACGAGTTGGACCTGCACGAGTACGAGCGGCTGGCAGAGGAAGGACGGCAGGCGCTCAGCCGCCTCGACGACGTCGAGGGAGCGGCCCTGCTAGGACGGGCGCTGGCCATGTGGCAGGGCGGTGCGCTCATCGACGTACGGCTCGGACCGGTGCTCCAAGTCGAGGTCCGCCGGCTGGAGGAGGGACGCCTGGACCTGTGGCAGCAGCGCATCGACGCCGAGTTGCGCCTGGACCGCCACCACGCGGTACTCGGCGAGTTGGGCAGCCTCGCGGCCAGGCATCCCCTGCATGAAGACCTGCAGGCCCAGTACATGGTCGCCCTCTACCGGGCAGGGCGACGGACCGACGCGCTCGAGGCGTTCCACCGCCTGCGGGACACGCTCCAGAATGACCTCGGCCTCGAACCGTCCCAGCGGATCCAGCGCCTCCAGCACGCCATCCTCACAGCCGACCCGACCCTGGACCACACACAAACCAGGGCCGACCAGCTGGTCTACGCCGAGTTGCCGTAGGTCAGCCGCTCCACGATCCAGGTGTCGCCATCGGCCCGCCACTCGGCGCCGAGCCTCGCGCACCGGCTTCATCGGCGGTCCGCGCTGCGGGGAGTGCTACAGGACCTCGACGTGGCCGGTGTCTAGTCGGTAGATCGCGCCGATGATGTCGACACGATGCGCGGTGAGCTGCTTCGCCAGAGGGTCGGCCTGCTTCAGCCGCGCTACGGTGCGGCGGATGTGCCCTTTGGTGACCTGATCCAGGCTGGCGTCGGCTGATCCGGCATGTACGACGGCTGGGGTGATCTGCTCGATGAGGAAGCCACGTGCGCCCGCCGGTCGGCGCCCGGTGCGTACCGCCTCGATGGTGGCCGCTACCGCACGGCAGTCCTCATGGCCGAGTACGACGACGAGCGGCACCTTCAGCTCGGTCACAGCGAATTCGATCGAACCGAATATCGCGTGGTCTAGGACGTGGCCGGCGGAGCGGACCACGCAGATCGCACCCGCGCTCTGGTCGAACACCGTCTCGACCGGTACCCGTGGGTCGAGGCAGCCCACCACGACGGCGTAGGGCCCACGGTCGTGGCGGGCCGTGGTGCGGCCGGGCCGTGAGGAGCCCGTTGCGAACCGGGCGTTGCCAGCGCGCAGGGACGCCAGCGCCTCGACCGAGCCTACCGGGTATTGGATCACCGGCTGCGGGACCGGCGGTGAGGTCGGATCGGAGAACAACGGTGAAGGATGCACGAGATCAGGATGACCCTGCTATCTATCGAGGGGAATGCGTAGCCACTGGTCGCTTTAGGGCTTTGCTGGAGTCCGTCGCGGTGCAGTGACGGTTCTGTCCATCCGATGGTGCTGATGGGCCAGCCTTTCCCGCAGGTCATGCTTGATCCGGTGCTCGTCCGGCGACTATGACTCGGTTGCCGTCCGGGTCCACGACGGTGGCCATCCGTTCCCCCCACGGCTGGTCCACCGGCTCCTGCACCACCTGCACGCCGCCGTCTCGCAGTCGGCCGAGCGCGGCATCGCAGTCATCCGCGTACACCCACAACGTGATCCGATCGTTGGTCAGCGGGCCGGGCTGGTCCTGCAGGCCAATGCCCAAGTGTGAACGTCCTATCCGCACCCCGACGTAGGCCGGTTCACCTTCGGCCGGGAACTGATAGGTCACCTGCCCGCCGAGCAGGTCGCGGTAGAAGACCAGAGCGCGCGCCAGGTCGGGCGTGGACAGGATCGGAAAGAGTTCGTCGAACATGGTCACCTCCTGCTCTCAACGACGGATGGCACTGCCAGAATCGACAGTTCCTCTGCCTCACCGCGCGGCGCTACTGAGTGATCCGGGTCACAGTCGAGGGGTAGCGCATGGCGCGCGCGTCGACCGTTCCGGTTGGTGGCTATGAATCAGCCGATTCGTGGGCACATATCTGGGATGCGAATAGGGAACCTTGAGATCCGCCCCCTCGGCGGCGGCCTCGGCTGCCTGCTCATGATCGTGGCTTCGCTGGTGTTCTCGGTACTGTGCACCATAGGCGCGAATCTGATCATTCGCTGACGAGGTGGCACCCTCAACGGCACTGGCGAGGCGTGCCCGCCAACGCGGCGCTAAGTCCCGTTGAAGCGGTGAATGCTCGGCTGAACGAACCACAACCACGTCGCGAGGGCTGCGAGGGTACCCGCGGTTAGCATCGGCACAAGCCCGCCGAAGAGATGGTCGACAACCATCAGTGTGGCGGACACCATGGCTATCAACAGGGCGACTCCTCCTGCCAGGCCGAGCCGGTTCGAACGGTGCACGAGCGGCTCCTTGAGTCCCTGTCGGAACAGGACCCGGTGCTGTGCTGCGGGCGCGATATAACAGATGGAAGCAATCGCGGAGCTCACCAGAGCGACGTACAGCAGGCTGCGGCCGAAGTCGTCGACCTTGCCGAATTCGGTAGAGAATGGAACGACCAGCAGGAAGGCGAAGAGCACTTGGACGCCGGTCACCGCAACCCGGAAGCCTTGCAGAAGCTCGATGAAGTTGCGGTCGGCGCGCTCGTCAGGTGTCTCTACGTTGGCCTCGTCCGCGTTGGGCGATGACTCAGGTGCGGACACAAGCACTCCTCCGCGCAGGCAGACACAAACATCGATGTGTCGTGATCGCCTCAGTATAGGCGTGGACGGCCCTTCCCAAGATGGTGTCAAGCGGCGGCTCTCCCGGCCGCCTGGAAGGATCGTCGACGATGTCCAGTCCACCGCGGTCTGTGCCGAAGCACATGGGTCGCCACCTCGGGTGGGGCCTGGCGGTAGCGGCTTGCCTACTCCTGTTCTGCGGGTTGTCGCTAGGGTTCGCTAGGCATTCCGACCGCGAGGAGTCGCGCGCAGCGGACACGGAGATGAGCCACTATCTGGGCCTCGTGCAGGCACGTGATCGGGCCGGCGCCGGCGCGATGCTGTGCGGCCGTTGCGCCCGTACGGTCGACTCATGAGCGATAGACCCCGCCGCGGCTCCCCGGCGTCGCCGGTCGGCGTGCTGGTTGTTGGCGCCGGGCCCACCGGGCTGGCGTTGGCCGCGCAGCTGGCCGCGCACGGCACACCTTGCCGGCTGATCGACCGGAACCTCGACACGGCCCGCGAGTCCAGGGCGCTGGCCATCCAGCCGCGCACCCTGGAAGTGCTGGCCGGTCTGGGCGTCACCGCCGAGCTGATCCAGCTCGGTAACCCCAACGTGCAGCTCCGCCTGCACGCGCGCGGCCGCACCCAGTCGATACCCATGTTCGAGCTGGGCCTGGCCGACACCGCCTATCCGTACCTGCTGTTCCTGTCCCAAGCCGAAACCGAACGCGTTCTCGCCGACCACCTGCACACCCAAGGCGTGACGGTCGAACGCGGCGTCGAGCTCACCGCGATGGCCGCCCACCACGACCGCGTCACCTGCCAGCTACGTCACCGCGACGGTCGCGCGGAAAACCTCGACGCAACCTATGTCGTTGGCTGCGACGGCGCGCACAGCACCGTACGCGATTTGGCCGGGATCGCCTTCGAAGGCGGCTCATACCCGCAAACCTTCGTGCTGGCCGACGTGGAAGCCGACGGCCTGAAACCGGGCCAGGCGCATGTGTTCCTGTCCGCCCAGGGCATGCTGTTCTTCTTCCCGCTCGTCACACCAGCCAGCTGGCGGCTACTCGCGATGCGCCCGCGGAACGACCGAACCCCGGCCGCGGCACCCGTCACGCTCGAACAAGTGCAGCAGCTGGCGGACGCCTACACCGCCGCGTCCGTTCGGCTACGCGATCCGATATGGATGACCAACTTCCGGCTGCACCACCGCGCCGCCGCACGCTACCGCACCGGCCGGGTGTTCCTGGCCGGCGACGCCGCCCACATCCACTCCCCAGCCGGCGCGCAGGGCATGAACACCGGCATCCAAGACGCGATCAACCTCGGCTGGAAACTGGCTCACACCCTCGACGGCGCCAATCCCGCGCTGCTGGACACCTACGAGGTAGAGCGCGCACCCATCGGCCGGATGGTGCTACGCATGTCCGACCGGGCTTTTACGATCGCCACCGCCACGAACCCCGTCACCAGATTTGCCCGCACTCGCCTGGCCCCGACCCTGCTCCCGTTGACGCTCAAGGCGCAAAAGGCCCGCGCGTACCTGTTCCGCACCGTATCCCAACTTGCGATCCGGTACCGGCACAGCCCGTTATCCGTCGATGGCCCGAACGCGCCACGGCGCGGGCCACGAGCGGGGGACCGCCTGCCGGACGCAGCCGTCCTCCACAATGGAACGCCAAGCACTCTCCACGCGGTGTTGGCCGCGGCCGGATGGCACCTGCTGCTGTGCGGACCCACCGAGCGGTGGACCAGCGACCTCGACCGATTGAGCGAGCACTACCGCGAGGCGCTCACCGTGCACCACCTCAGTACCCGTGCCGGCCCGGGAGTGCTACACGACCCCGACGCGAAATCCCTGCACCGGCTTGGCCTCACACCCACCGGCACAGCGGTCTTCCTCACCCGCCCCGACGGCCACATCGGCTACCGCAGCGGCATCCCAGACGCCCCCGCAGTCGCCCGCTATCTCGCCCAATGGTTGCCCCGTCCGAACCACTGAGCCGCCGAATGAAGATCACGAGGGTCTGACGGTCTGCTCTTGATCTTGCTCGGGAAGGGTTCGTTGTGAGAAGTGACTCCGTGCGGACGCGGCCGCGTGGAGGTCTCCTACAGTGGGTGTTCGTGCTTTACGGCAGATCCGCGGAAATCAGCGCACTCGACGAGGCGGTCGCGCGGGCTCGCGACGGCTTTGGCGGTGCGGTGGTGCTGCGGGGAGAGGCCGGCGTGGGCAAGACGGCCCTGCTCGACGCGGCGGCCGAGCGAGGCGGCGCGATGGGCGGGCTGCGAACTACCGGCGTCGAGGCCGAGTCCGACCTCGCGTTCTCAGCGCTGCATCAGGTGCTGTGGCCGGTCACCGGTTCGCTGGACGCGCTGCCCGTACCACAGCGCGATGCTGTGCGCGCGGCGCTGGGGCTCGCCGCGGGCACAGCTGGCGATCGGTACCTGCTGGGCGCTGGCGTGCTTTCGCTGCTGGCCGAAGCCGCCGCACCGGACGGGCTGATCTGCGTGGTCGACGACTTCCAGTGGGTCGACCGGGCCTCGGCCGACGCCCTGCTGTTCGCCGCCCGGCGGTTGGGGACAGAAAAGATCGCGATGTTGTTCGCCGTGCGTGGGGACGCTCCGGTCAAGGGCGTGCCCGTGACGGTGGAGGTGCGTGGCCTGCCCGGAGCCGCAGCGGCCGAGATGCTGGAGTCCCGCTGGGGTGTGCAGTCCGGTGTGGCGCGGGAGCTCGTCACGCTGACCGGCGGGAGCCCGCTCGCCTTGGGCGAGATCGCCGCCCGCCTGACGCCCGCGCAGCTCGCCGGACGCGAACCGCTGCCCGACCCGCTGCCCGGTGGGGTCCAGCTGTTCGGCGATCGGGTGGCCGCGTTGTCCGCCTCTGCCCGGCTGTTCGCTCTGGTCACCGCCGTGGAGGCTGACCTGGACCCGGTGCTGCGGGCCACCGACCGGTTGTCCGCCGAGCGAACGGTACAGCCCAGCGAGAACATGGGGGTCTGGACTGGGCGGATGGCGCTGGCCGAGTTGGAGGAGGCCGGGCTGGCTGAGCTCTCGGGCACGCGGGTGCACTTCCGCCATCCGCTCATCCGGTCGGCGGTGTACGAGGCGGCCACGCCCGCCCAGATCCGCCGGGTGCATGCCGTACTGGCGGAGCTCACCGAGGGTGACCGTCGCGCCTGGCACCTGGCCGGTGCCGCCCTGGGCCTGGACGAGCGGGTCGCCGCCGAGTTGGTGGCCACCGCGGAGCGGGCGCGCGACCGCGGCGGGTACGGCGCCGCCGCCACCGCCCTGGCCCGGGCCGCCGAGCTGACGCCCGAACCGCACGCCCGTGCCGCCCGCCTGAAAGACGCCGCCGTCGCGGCCTGGCTCGGCGGCCGCCCGGGGCAGGCGGAGTCGCTGCTGGCCGAGGCTCGCGACCATGCCGGCGCGGATGCCGGCCTCGCCATGCAGATAGCCCAGCTCCGAGGCCGGTTTGAGCTGAACTCCGGTAGCGCCGCCGAGGCCGTGCGGATCCTGGCGGCGGGGGACAGCCTGGACATGCTGGCCGATGCCGCAGAGGCCGCCTCGTACGTCGGCGACACGGCGGCCATCATCGAGCTAGGGCGGAGGGCGGCAGCGCACCCTGAGGGATTCTTGCGGGACTCGGTGGCCGGGATCGGCCTGGCGCTGGACGGCGACGCTGCCGGGCCCGGACTGCTGCGGCGGGCGCTGGCGCGGGTCGGCGAGCTGGGGGAGGCGGCGGAGTACCTGTGGGCGGCGGCCGCGGCCAGCCAACTGGGCGAGTCGGATGTGGCGACCGAGATGGTCGACCGGGCCGGACGGGTGGCCAGGGTGTCGGGGATGACCGGGCAGCTGCCGGTCGTACTGGAGTTCGTGGCGACGGCCGAGCGCATCGCCGGGCGGCTGGCGAGCAGCCGCGCCGTCTCCGAGGAGGGCCTGGAACTGGCCCGCGAGGCCGGCTATGAGAACACCGTGTCCGCGCACCTGGCCAACTTGGCGGTGCTGGCGGCGCTGCGAGGCGATGAGGAGACCTGCGAACAGCAGGCCCGCGAGGCGCTGGCCATTGCCGTACCGCATCGGGTTGGTCTGCGGGTGGGGGTCGCCGCGTACGCGCTGGCGCTGCTTGACCTGTGCCTGGGGCGCTACGCGACGGCGCACGACCGTTTTACGGCCATCGCCGCGGCGGGACCGGGTGCCGGGCATCCCACCGTGGTGTGGCGGACCGCGCCGGATCGAGTGGAGGCCGCCGTGGGCGCGGGCGACGAGGTGGGTGCGCGGGCGGCGCTTGCCGCGTACGAGCGGTGGTCGGTGCACGCCGCGACGCCCGAGTCGCGCGCTCTGCTGGCCCGTTGCCGCGGCCTGGCCAACTCGTCCGAGGACGCCTTCGGCGAGGCGTTGCGGCTGCACACCAACCCGTTCGAGGCGGCCAGGACTGCTCTGCTGCTGGGTGAGCGCCTGCGCCGCGCGCAGCAGCCGGGCGAGGCGCGGGCGCATCTGCGGATGGCGTGGGAGACGTTCGAGCGGGCCGGCGCGCGGCCGTGGGCGAGGCGCGCACAGGGTGAGCTGCGGGCGGCGGGCGAGAGCGGGCAGGCCCCATCCTCGGCCGTGCTCGACGCGCTGACCCCGCAGGAGCTGCGTATCGCGGGCCTGGTCGCCGACGGGTTGTCGAGCAAGCAGATCGCTGCCCAGCTCTTCCTGAGCCCGCGTACGGTCGAGTACCACCTGTACAAGATCTATCCGAAGCTCGGCATCGGCTCCCGTACGGAACTGGCGCGACTAGTAGTTCTACAGAAGGCGCCCGTAACGGAAGAGGACATGCTCTGAGACATGCATGACGTGGATATCTGGAGTGAAGAGTTCGGCGCCGCGACGGACGCGCCGATCCTGTTGATCATGGGGTCGATGTCGCAGGGCGTCCTGTGGCCGGACGAGTTCATCGGCCGCCTTGTCGCCGGAGGCCGCCGGGTGATCCGGTACGACCACCGTGACACCGGCTTGTCGGGCACGGTCGACTTCGCGGCGGAGCCGTACACGTGGGACGACATCAAGAACGACGTATACCGCGTGCTGGACGCCCACGGCCTGGAGAGCGCGCACCTGGTCTGCCACTCGGCTGGCGGTCTGCTCGGTCAGTTCGTCGCGGTGGAGCGGCCGGAGCGGGTGCGCTCGCTGACCGTCATCGGCTCCTCGCCACTCGGCGGCTGCGAGGGCCAGGTGATCATGCGGGCTCTGATGGGGCAGCCGCAGATCGAGGGGAGCCTGCCCGAGCCGACGCCGGAGTTCGTGGCCTTCTACCGTGCGCTGATCGCTGCCCCACCGCCGGAGGACCGGCGCGCCCGGATCGACAGCATGATCGCCGAACAGCGCGTACTGCACGGTGCCGGGCTGCCGTTCGACGAGGACGCGGCGCGCCGGTTGCAGGAGCGGATCTACGACCGGGCCCGCGACCTGTCGGCGGTGGCCAACCACCGGCTGGCCGCGATGGCCAAGCCCGACTTCGAGCCGGTGGGGGTGCTGGACAAGGTAAAGGCGCCCACGCTGGTCATCGAGGGCAGCCACGAGCCGGCCAAACCGGGCCACGGTGCGATCATCGCCGAGCAGATCCCAGGGGCGCGGCTGATGATCGTGGTGGGCATGGGGCACACGCTGCCGCCGGAGGTGCACGAGGAACTGGCCGCCGCCGTCCTCCTGCACACCGCCGAGTGATTTGGGTGGGGATCACCCACTGGTCGCCGACCGCCCCGGAGACCCGGATCTCACAACGGGCCCGTTGAAACCATGTGGTGGATCTGTTCGATGAGGTCGGACAGGTCCGCCTTGACGGCAAGCATGGTCGTACAAACCCCGATGATGTCCCGGATCAGGACTGGATCACGATGTTCGATCTCGAAGAGCTCCTCACCGCGGAAGTCGGGGCTGACCACGACGAGGCGGTATGTGCCGTCGGGATCGGAGTCCGGGTACCACCCGAGGTCTATGAGGAAGCCGGTTGGATCGATCTCCCATTCGCCGCCGGTGCCGCGTCGGCAACTGTTGAGTTGGAGCATGTCCTGAGTGAAGTAGTCCGCGTCGTCGGTCGGTGTTCTCGCCAGATCCGGACGTCCCTCATAAAACCGGTTGTAGGAAACCAACCAGCCCGGGGCGATCCGCAGCGGCATCAATGGTGGCACGTCACTCGGTCGCGTCATCGCAGCCATTGTTACAGACCGTGTGGAACCCACGAGGGGCAGCTCGGTCGGCCCTGACCACCGTCCGGTCCAACGTCGCAAGGCGTCGCGCTGCCGCGCCGCCCAGCGCCACTCCGTCAGGCTCCAGCACCGCACCAGGCTAGCGACACCGCGCGGTTTGACTACCGCCAGCCGCGGTCAGCTCCTGATCGCTCGGGTGAGCAGGGCCCCGGCCCACCACGATCGCCTCGTCCGGCGTCGCCAGCCGAAGTTAAGAGCAAACGGTCACCAAAGGCCGCGGTAGGCCAGGTTCAGCACCCGGACGCCGGGACCGGACCGCCGGGGGCCGATGTCCGCCGGCGGGCGGTCAGGTGGCCCAGTATCTTGCGATAAGACTCACCCGTTGAATTCGGTAAGGAAGCCTTCTCGCCATGTCGCGTGCACGGGCTTCCAGCCGAGCTCCTGCTTGGCCTTGGCATTTGACGAACCACGCTGCCTGGTCATCATCGAGACGCCATGCTCTCCGATCAGAGGCTTTGCCAACCAGACGGGTACCTTCATCGGGGCCTTGGCTCCGAGCACATTCGCCAGATACGGCAGCCATTCGCGGACCTGTGCCGGTTCGTCGTCGACGATGTTGTAGACCCCGGTTTGCGTGCCCTCGATCGCCCGTACGGTTGCCTGCGCCGCGTCGTCTATATGGATGAACGACCAGACTCCGGCGCCGTCGCCGACGATCGGCACCTTGCGCTTGGCGATCGTTTCCGCCATGTCGCCGCCCTTGCCGATGCCGTTGCCTGGGCCGTAGAAGCTGCCGTAGCGCAGGACGATTCCCTCGATTCCGGGGGTGTTCGGCACGGTGTTCTCGATGTGGCGGATCGCAGCGAGCGACTCCCGCGAGGCCGGCGTCGGCGTCGGATCCACCGGGTCGGCCTCGGTCTTGACTGGGCCGCCGGTGCGCTCGTTGGTCCAGCCGGTATAGCCTTGCGCCACGAACCTGTGCGCTCCCGCCGCGACTGCCGCGTCGAGCAGGATGTCGAGGCCGCGGGTGCGCAGCACGTTGGTCTGATGGAAGAATCTGTCGAAATGCTTGAGGTCGAACGCCCCGGACAACGCCGTGAGCTGGTGCACGACCACCTCCGGCGCCACCTCGAGCACGGCTTTGCACACGGCGTCGCGGTCGAGCGGATCGAGCACGATAGCGGTGGCGCCGAGCTGTTGCGCCTTGGCAGCCACCCTGGTCGTCGCAAAGACTTCGTGACCGCGGGCCACGAGCATCGGCACCAGGCGGCTGCCCAGCGCTCCGGTTCCACCGGCAATCAAAATTCTCATGACCATTCCGACGAGGTACCTGACGCGCCTGTGACACCTCGTCGGAGGAATCCATCATGACGGGAGTCACAGCGCAGTTCGCTTCGCTGCGGCCGCTGATGTTCAAGATTGCCTACCGGATGACCGGAAGTGTCGCCGACGCCGAGGACCTCATCCAGGACGCGTTCCTCAAGATGATGTCGGCACCGGCGCCCGACAATCCGGAGGCGTTCGCGACGACGGTGACGACCCGACTCGCGATCGATCACTTGCGGTCGGCCCGAGTGCGCCGGGAGGAGTATGTCGGCGAGTGGCTGCCGACTCCGCTGATCACCGCTGACGACGACCCGGCGGCCACCGCCGAGCTACACGACGAGTTGTCGCTGGCGTTCCTGCTTGTCCTGGAACGCCTGTCGCCGACCGAGCGGGCAGCCTTCCTGCTGCGCGAGGTCTTCGGATACTCCTATTCGGACATAGCCGTGATCATCGAGCACAGTGTCGAGAGCTGTCGCCAGCTGGTGACCCGGGGCCGGGCCAGGATCGCCGACGATCGGCCCCGGTTCGAGGTGGATGTCAAGCACCGCAATGACTTGGCCGCCAGTTTCCTCGCCGCGTGCCGCGACGGTGACCTGACCGCATTGGAGCGGATGCTCGCAGAGGACGTCGTCTTCCACGGCGACGGTGGTGGCAAGGTGCAGGCCGTCGCCCGGCCGGTGCACGGGCGGGTGCAGGTGGCACGGTTCATCCTGGGCATCATGCGGCAGGGCACGAAGCAGGGTGGGCGACTGGACCCTGTCGTCGTCAACGGCCAGCCGGGCTTCCGGGCCGTGCTGCCGGACGGGGCAACCGTCGCCGTGCTTGCCCTGCAGATCGCCGACGGCCACATCCAGGATGTCTTCAACCAGTTGAACCCCGACAAGCTGTTGCACATCTGACTGTCGTCACGTCGACGCAGGTGTCGCCATGCGAGCGTCGTCTCGCGGCGCTTCCCGGAGCGCGCGACGGCGGACGCCGCTGACCAGCAAGTAGCCGACCATCCAGAACTCGCCTACGTGTGCGGGCACTGCGATTAGTTCAGCGACGACTCGTGCCTCGGGAGCGAGGTACACGATGAACGCGCCGAGCAGATAGCCGACGCCACCACCGATGAGGACCCAGCCCAGCGGCCGGGGCATCCAACCCGAGCGGAGCACGCAGAAGCCCATGGGGATGAGCCACAGGCCGAAGAACATCGCTCCCACGCCCCACAGGTTGCCGCTCAACAGGTACTGGAGATAGACGGTTGTCGGCGCGTCGCCGACCGGGTCGAACGCGACCTCGACCGCTGTCGCCAGGAACGCCGCGCTGTCGAGGCCTATGACCGCGTTGACCAGGCCGAAGGCGGCGATGCTCCCGGCGGCAAAGGCGTCCACGGTGCGAAACAGGCGGTAGAACCACATGGCGGTGAGCGCCTGGGTGAGGACCATGAGCATTTCCAGCACGACCCCGGCGCGCGCGAGCGACTCGTTCCCGACCAGGTGGGCCAGCGTCGCACTGGGATCGTCGGCCGCGAAAAGCCGCGGCCGGATGACCAGAAAGCCAAGCACGCCCGCGATGGCCATACCGAGATAGAAGAGCCCGGTCATACGGGCGGTGCGGACTAGCTCGGCCGTGCTGGCCCTTTCAGCTGTTGCGCCGGTTCGTAGAGGTTCCATGATCATCCGACGATCCCCAATTCAGCGAAGGAGGAAGGCCGCGGGGCGGTGGCCCCGCGTGCCGGTGTTAGTGGTGTGGCGGTTAGTCCTCGGTGTCGGGGTACTGGAACACGTCGTCGAGCGGCACCCCGAACACTCGGGCGATCTGAAAAGCCGCCTCCAGCGACGGTGAGTAGCGGCCCTGCTCGATGGCGATGATGGTCTGGCGGGTTACGCCGATGCGGTCGGCCAGCTCCGCCTGCGTCATCTCCCCGTGGGCGAAGCGCAGGGCTCGGATCGAGTTGGTGACCCTGGTGGGCTTGGCCATGGTCTACAAGCCCCGCCGGTACGCGACGATCTTTACGATTGACGAGGCGAGGGCGGCCAGGACGAACGCCAGGTAGAGCGCGTTGGCGATCCAGAACTGCTCGATCTTCGCCATCGCCAGGCCGAGCGGGACGATCGCGGCGACACTCATGACGTAGAACCCGACGTACTCGCCCAGCCGGTTGATCTGCTTGTCGCGCTCGTCGGTCTTGCCGGCCTCCCGCGGTGAGAGGATCGCGGCCATGATGTTCAGGACAATGTTCGCGGCGATCCCGACACCGATCGCGGTGAGCATCGGCCGCACGTAGCCGATCGTCGCCACGTCCGTTTCCGGCACCTTTGACAGGACGGTCGCGAAGTAGACCACGGCTACGCCAGCCGCGACCACGACGTAGATCCACGTGCGCTTCTCTTCGGAGGACATGCCCGCTCCCATGTACAACAAACTTGACATAGCCAAGGTAAAGCAGCGCGGACATGGTGTCAATAATTCTTTACTGCGGCAGCGCGTCGCGCAGTGCCGAAGCGTTTCCACATCGAGGTGTAGAAGTAGGCTCCTGACGATGAGCTGGGTGGTAGGCGCCGTTCTCCTCGTCGTCGCGATCGTCGCTGGCGCGGTCCTGTGGGCCCGCCGCCGCCTCGTACTGGTCACAGTGGACGGTTCGAGCATGGAACCGACGTTGTATCCAGGCGATCGCGTGCTGGTCCACCGGCGCGGACTCGCACGGGTGCGCCCGGGTGACATTGTCGTGCTCGAACCACCGGCGCCGGCCGGCGTCATGCGTGTCCCGGCCGCTCCGCGAGCGCTCGACAGCCGTCGGTGGAACATCAAGCGAGCGGCGGCGCTGCCCGGCGACCCCGTCCCGCCCGCCGCGCACAACGCGGTTGACCTCCAACGAGTCCCGCTGGGCGCACTGGTGGTTTTCGGCGACAACGCGACGAGCATCGACTCGCGTCAACGTGGGTTTTTCTCCGCAACTGACCTGCTGGGCGTGGTTGTACGCCGGGTGTCACGCGCCCGATGAAGCCGATGTGAAGCAGATTTGAAAGCACAACACGCGACGATGTCCGGAACCGATGAGGCCGGCGCCTCAGGAAGGGGTTCCCATGTTGGGTGTTGTGAGCAGGCTGGGTGACCGCCTGCTGCAAAGGCTGGTGCCGAAGACAACGGCATCAGCCTGCGGGGGTGCGAGCGTGCAGGCGGAATGGTTCGAGCCCTGTTACTGCGGTGACGCGGGCTCGCCGTATCCCGGATACCTCTACCCCTGCCGCTGGATCGGCAAGATCTGTGGCACGTGCGGTGGCACCAGCTACTGCGGGAGGTGCGGCGAGGCCGTCGGCGGGAACTGCTGTACGTGATCCCGACCGGTGGTAAGCGTCGGAGGTGCGGGCCGAGCTCGCTCGGTCCGCACCCCGGCGCCGCGAGTCGAGGTCCCCGAGGGGGAGCGTGATGGCGTATCTCGTGATCGCCTGCCAGGCGATGCTCATCGGTGTCTTCGCCGCCTCGACAATCACCAAAGTGCGCAGCCGGCGCGCGTACGCCGACTTCCGGCGGTCGGTCGAGGCGTTCCGGGTACTGCCGCCGACCTGGTCGAGGATGGCGGCTCGCGCGACGGTGACCGGCGAGGCCGCTGTCGTGCTCCTCCTGGCGCTTCCATTGACCGCGCCAATCGGATTCGCTCTGGCCGCCGGTCTTCTCTGCGCGTTCACGGTCGCGATCGTCCTGGCCCTGCGCGGCGGAAGGACCGCTCCGTGCCGGTGCTTCGGCGCCTCGGCCGAGCCCCTGAGCCGTACTCACCTGATCCGCAATCTGTTGCTGCTCACCCTGTCCCTGACCGGCCTGGCCACCGGGGCCATCCGGACCGATCCGGCCCGCGATCCGGCCGGGTTGACCCTCTCACTCGCGGTCGCCGCGGTCGCCGCGCTGTTCGTCGTCCGTTTCGACGACGTGGTCGCGCTGCTCAAGCCGCCGGCGAGCGACCGCCATCACGCCGCCAGAAGGAGATGACATTCTGATGCCGTTCCTCGTCACCGCCGTCGTACTAGTGGGCCTGCTGTGCATCGTCGACCTGTTGCTGACCTTCGCCGTCCTGCGGCGGTTGCGTGAGCACACGGAGGAGCTCGGGCGGCTCTCCGGAGCCGGTCACGTCTCGATGGGCGTCGACCGGGACAAGCTGATGGGCCGGGAGTTGCCCGAGTTCTCGGCGATCACCGTCGATGGCGCGGTCGTTTCGCGGGAGAGCTTGACCGGCGCGGTGGAGTTGGTGGGAATCTTCTCTCCCGGCTGCAGCCCGTGCCACGCGCAGGCGCCGCTGTTCGTCGCGGAAGCCGCCCGTATGCCAGCCGGGAAGACGCTGGCGCTGGTCGCCGGGTCCGGCGCCGAGGCGGATGACCTGGTGCAGATCGTCAAGGGCATGACCGACGTGGTGCTCGCGCCGGAGAGCATGACGGTGGTCAACGGGCTGAACATCGGCGCCTTCCCCACCTTCCTGCGCCTGGACGCCAGCGGCGCCATTGTGGACGCGGCCGTCTCCGTACAGGGCCTGGCCGAGCTCAGCCGGTCATGACGACGGCGGGATCCGCCGCGCCACCCCGACGTTCCCGGCATCTGCTGCGGCGGCTCGCCAGTGTCTGGGTACTAGGCTTCAAAGCCGGTCCGTGGCTCGCCGCCGGCCAGCTGGCCATCGCCATGACGCTGGGGCTCCTACCGGCGGCGGTGGCCTGGCTGACGAAGTTCATCATCGACGGACTCGCGGCCGGGGAAGCCGCACCAGCGCTGCTCGGCTGGTCGATCGGCTTAGCTGCGGCCGGGCTGGCCACCGGCGCGGCGCCGCAGTTGACGGCATACCTCGGCGCCGAACAACGTCGCCGACTGGACCGCCTCATGCAGGACAGGCTCTACACCGCGGTCAACTCGTTCCAGGGACTGTCGCGGTTCGAGAATCCGCGCTTCCTCGATACGCTGAGGATGGCCTCGCAGGCCAGCGGCGGCGCCCTCGTCCCGGTCACCACCGGCATGCTCGACGTCGGCCGGGCCGTCATCACCGCCCTGTCGCTGATGGCAACGCTGTACGTGCTCAGCCCCATGATGACCGGCATCGTGCTGGCCGCTGCGGTGCCGGCGCTGGTCGCCCAGATCATGCTGTCGAAGAGGCGCGTCAGCATGATGGTCTCCATGTCACCGACCGTCCGGCGGCAGATCTTCTATGGCCGGCTGATCACGGATTTGCAGGCCGTCAAGGAGATACGGCTGTTCGGCCTGGGCGACTTCTTCAAGACCCGGCTGCTCGCTGAGCTGCGCGACGTTCAGGCCGGCGAACGGCGCATCGATCGCCGGGTACTGCGCGTGCAGTTCCTGCTGGCGGCGCTGAGCGCCACGGTGACCGGCGGCGGGCTGATCTGGGCGGTGCGGACCGCGGCGCACGGCGGGCTGAGCCCCGGCGACGTGACCGCCTTCGTCGCGGCGGTCGCCGGTGTCCAGACCGCGCTGGGCGGTCTGGTCGCCGGCATCGCCAGTGGGTACCAGGCGCTGCTGATGTTCGACCACTACGCGGAGGCGACAAGCCAGCCGCCCGACCTGCCCCAGGCTCCGGCCCGCGACGGCAACGGCGCCGTGGCGGCGCTCCGGAGCGGTATCGAGCTTCGCGACGTCTGGTTCCGGTACGACGCCGCCCACCCGTGGGTCCTTCAAGGCGTCGACCTGACAATCCCTTATGGACAGTCGGTGGCGCTCGTCGGTCTCAACGGCGCTGGCAAGAGCACGCTGGTGAAACTGCTGTGCCGCTTCTACGACCCGGATCGAGGCGCCATCTACTGGGACGGGGTCGACATCCGAGACGTCCCGTCGGCGGCGCTGCGCCGCCGGATCGGCGTCCTATTCCAAGACTTCATGGCCTACGACCTGACCGCGGGGGAGAACATCGGTCTCGGTGACCTCGACGGCATTTCGGATCGGTCCCGGATCGAGCGGGCCGCCCGCGCCGCGGACGTGCACGACGCGATCGAGATGATGCCACGCGGCTACGACACCCTGTTGAGCCGCCTCTTCTTCAAGGAGAGCGACAAGGAAAACCCGGAAACCGGTGTGATGCTGTCCGGCGGGCAGTGGCAGCGGCTGGCACTCGCCCGGACCCTCATGCGTGACCGGTGCGACCTGCTGATTCTCGACGAGCCGAGCTCCGGGCTGGACGCGGAGGCCGAGCACCAGATACACCAGCGGCTGCACGTCCATCGGCACGGCCGCACGAGTCTGCTCATCTCACACCGGCTCGGCGCTGTGCGAGATGCCGACCTCATCGTCGTATTGGCCGGCGGCCGCATCGTCGAGCGGGGCGGTCACGCCGAGCTGATGGCCGTCGGTGGCGCCTATGCGCGCCTGTTCACCCTCCAGGCGACGGGTTATCGACACCCTGAGAAGGTTTGAGTGATGATCTACCGCCGCACACGCGGCGGTGCGAGGCAGCCGGCCTGGACCGCGCTCACCGTTCTTGATCTCCGCTGCGAACGTGCATGACTCCCTCGTGCGTATCCGCGGGTCGCTCGTCAGCGGTTCTGTCGTTCGATGCCGCGCCGGACGAGGCCACGGATTCCGGGAAGGGTGATCGCTCGGATCGTGACGTCGTTCAGCCATACGTGGAAGCGGCTCGGTGGCGCGTACTGATACATGCCGCGGCGCGCGAGCGCCTGCCGCTTGACGACCTCGGGGCGCAGGCGGGTCTCCCACTCCGTCAGAGCTGATGGGATGTCGTGGCCGTGTCGCTGCAGGGCGGTGCCGAGCTGTCCGGCGCCAGCGAGCGCCAGGGCCGCGCCGTGCCCGGCGAAGAGGGTGACGCACCAGGCCGCGTCGCCAAGGAGCACGGTCCGGCCGGTGCTCCAACGCGGCATGTCTACCTGGCTGACGCGGTCGAAGTAGGCGTTGGCCGGGTCGGTCTCCAGGTGACGGATCGCCTCGGGTACGCCCGCGGCCAGGTCTCCGAAGGCTGCGCGAAGGGCCTCCACCGGTCCGCGTTCCAGCTCCCGGCCGGGGTCCGCGCAGCGGTACGTGAAGAAGGCCGAGGACCGTTGCGACCCTAGATTGACGATTGCCGCGGTACGCCCGGGGCCGATGAACGTCGTGGCGGACGACTCGGGCACCGCCGCTATTGGATGCGCGAGCGGAAACGCCGCCACCACGTACGGCAGATCGACGCGATGATCGGGGCCGAACATCGCCGTCCGGGTCGCGGAGTGAACGCCGTCGGCACCGATGAGCAGGTCGGCGTCCTCGGTGGTGCCGTCGCTGAGCCTGATACCTACCCGGTCGGTGTCCTGGTTGATGGAGGAGACGGTGGTGCCGAAGCGGATCTCGGCGTGGTCGCGGACCGCTTCGTACAGTGCAGCCTCGAGGTCGCCTCGGAACACCGTCATGGTGCGGGCGCCCAGTGCGGCCTCGGCGACGGCTGAGGGCACTGTGAGCTTCGGCCGCCCGTCCGCTCGGACCAGCACGGTCGTGAACAGGCCCAGGGCGCGGTCGGAGAGGGCGGGGATCAGCCCGAGCCGCTCGGCGGCGTCGTAGCCCGTTCCGAGCAGGTTCACCAGGTAGCCGCCGCTGCGCCGGGCCGGGGCACGCTCCACGACGAGCGGGTGCCATCCGTCCTGTGCCAGTTGCAGGGCGGTGGCGAGACCGGCAATGCCTGCGCCGACGATCACTGCTCGTTTCATCAGTACTCCCGAGGCGAGAATGAGCTATTGCTCAAACAGTATGAGCATGTGCTCATCCGTGTGCAACACGCTTAGACTTCCGGCATGCCACGTGGAGTCGCCATCGCCGAACCTCGGCAGCACCTGTTCGCCGCCGCGGAACGTGTGATCGCGGCAGAAGGCCCCAGCCAGCTCACCAGCCGAGCCGTGACCCGCGAGGCCGGCGTCGCCACGGGGCTGCTGTTCGCCCACTTCGCGGGCTTTGACGACTTCCTGATCGGCTACGCAGTCGACCGGAGCTTCCAGATCGCCGCCGCCACGGCCGGCCTTGCCGGCCGCGCCGGCACCGGCACGATCGCCGCGAATCTCAGCGAGACAGTCCTGGCGACCCCGTTGATCACGCTGCAGGCAGTCACCCGGCTCGTCGCCTATCGGCCGACGCTGGCAGCAGACGTCGAAGCGGTGCTAGGCAACGGAAGCGCCGCCCTGCGGCCACTCGAACGCACAGTCGTCGAATACCTGGTCGCCGAGCAACAGATCGGACGTCTACCCGCAGGTGCCGACACCGAGGCGCTGGCTCTGGCCGTGATCGGCGTGCTGCACCACGTCGCACTCACCGACGGAACCAGTCCTGCGGCAGATAGCCGCATTCGTCGAGCCATGACCGCACTGACCCACGGCTCCCAAGCCATCACCTCCTGATCCCGATCGTTACGCGGTCCGGGTCGGAGAGCGGGATTCGGTCGTCCACTGCGCAGGCCGGCGGTACGGTGGCCGGTACCAACGTGATGGCGATCCTCGCGTTGGTCTTTGCCTTTGTATTCTCACCGCTTGGCATCGTCTTCGGCGCCGTGGCGAAGCGACAGATCGCCCAGACCGGTGAGCAGGGCCGCGGCTTGGCTACGGCCGGCTTCCACGGGATCGGCGTCAGTGACGGAAGTCACCCTCCGGTACGGGTGCCGAATTAGTCCCACATTTTGCCAGGCTTGCGGACGTGACAGTTCGATATATCGGCTCTGGACCCTACTGCTACGCCAACTCCCTCGCGATGGTCATGGATGCGCAGGCGCCCCAGCCGTCGGCGATCGAAGTAGTTACCGGATCCCCGTTCGGGGCAACATTCATTGCCGGTTTGCCGTACTTCAGCCCGGCTGGCTGGGATCCCGACATCGGTCTCGACCCCGCGATCGCGGCGCTGGGCTGGGCATGCGAGCGTACCGCCGGAGGGGATGCCACCGAGGCGATCAGCCGACTGCGCGAGGCGAGCGAGGTCGGCCCTGTACTGGTCGGGCCGGTCGAGTTCGGACTGCTCCGTTACATGCCGGGTATGGGAACGCCCATCGGTTCAGACCACTTCGTCGTGGTGATCGGGGTGGACGATGCCACTGTGACACTCCATGATCCACACGGCCATCCATACGCGACCTTGCCTCTTGACGCGTTCGTGGCCGCGTGGCGGGCGGAGACCGTGCCCTATCCCTCGACGCCGTTCACAATGCGAGCCGGTTTTCATCGCATTCGCGACGTGGACGTGGCGACGGCGCTACGCCGCTCGCTGCCCGATGCCATGCGATGGCTGGACGCTTCGGCCGGTGAGCCCGCCACGGCCGGATTGCCGGGCGCAGGCAATGCGGTTGAGCGCCTCGCCGGTCTCGTCACCGCGGGGCTCGACGAACACACATACGGCCACCTGGTGCATTTCGCGGTGCGGGTGGGAGCTCGTCGGCTCGCCGACGCCTCGGCCTGGTTG
Source organism: Micromonospora sp. CPCC 206061 (assembly GCF_036906915.1). Taxonomy (NCBI): domain Bacteria; kingdom Bacillati; phylum Actinomycetota; class Actinomycetes; order Micromonosporales; family Micromonosporaceae; genus Micromonospora; species Micromonospora sp. CPCC 206061. Next base: position 20,965 of record NZ_JBAKHX010000016.1, on the reverse strand, counting down.
GGCGCGATTGGTCACGACAGCGCCGCCGAGATCGCTGATATGCAAGCGAGGCTGCTCGGCACCATCCAGTACGACCTGGTGACAGGAGATCATCTCGCCGCAGCCGCCGCACTGCGCAAGCTGGCGCCAAGCTACGCACAACTTCGGATCGCGCTCGCCCAAGGGCAATAGGCGCTCGAGCGACTCAACGCCATGGCCGGCGCGTGGGACGCCGCCGGCGACGCACGACGGATCGGCACCTGCCCGACAACCTTGGCGCCAAAACCAGTGGAGCAGCGCCGCTGTGCGCATTACCGTGCTGTCGAGCCAGGTCGTCTAGTCAAGGACATGCCGTTGTACACCATGTGAGACCTCCCGAGAGCTGATTTGTCGCGCGTCGCGCATGTGCGCCGCGCTCCATCTTGCTGCGGACTTCTCACAGAAATGGTGTACTTCTGTGCTCAAAAACTGGGTGGTCGTACCCACCTGCCTGCCGCTCGTTCGCCGCCGTTGCCACGCGTGCGCGTCCGAGCGCTTCCGAGCAAGCGGTAAGTTTCGCGTCAACGCAAACCACAAGCTCATCGATGCTTGGCTCCTCGCGCTCTGTACCGCTTGCGGGGAAACTGCGAAGCTCACGGTCCTGGAGCGGATGAATGTGCGCTCCGTACGACCTGAGCTGCTGGACCAACTGCATGACAACCACCCTGGCCTGGCAGCTGAGCTGCTCCAGGATCCGGTTATGCAGCGCCGTAATCGCATCGCCCTCGACTGGGACAACGCCTGGCGCCTTGACACCGGCGGATCGGATCACCTGGATCGCGAGGCGATCGACGTCTCGGTTCGCTTTGCGGCGCGGATCCCAGTCCGACCGGTGCGACTGATCGCTGACGGTTGCGAACTTTCGCGGGCCGAGGTCGGGAGACTGATCACGGAGGGGAAGCTCGTTTCGGCAGTCCGGCTGAGCGGCAAGCTCTCCGGCGACTTCACCTTCACGCTCAAGCGCTGAGTCCTCCCCGGGATCACGGGGCCTGTCCGGCATGATCCGCCGGACAGGCCCTCGGCGAACATATGGCGCGCGCCCAGCACCCTTACAGCCATATCGGTGGATGGTAGTCATGATCTTTCTCCCGGCTGGTCGTCGCGGTCGGTGTGTCGCCGGGTTTCGAGCGTCTCGCAGGACCCTGCGTCGGCAGTGACCGTCGTCACCATGGGGACTGGCGGGAATTGGCAGCCGGGCGAGCCGGTTGTACCGGGTGGTCGAACGTTTCTGTGTTACGTGGTTTACCTCTTCACGCTCGCGGATCCCGCGAGCGTGCCGCTGTTTCTTGCTTGAGATGGTGCGGTACCGCCGCTGCGACAACCGGCCGGCGGACCGCGACGCGGTTCGCGTCCCATCCCAACCAAGGAGACATCACATGGCCCAGGGCACTGTGAAATGGTTCAACGACGACAAGGGCTTCGGCTTCATCACGGTCGATGGCGGAGGCGCTGACGTCTTCGTCCACTTCTCGGCCATCCAGACGCCAGGCTTCCGCAGCCTGGCCGAGGACCAGCGGGTCGAGTTCGACATCGCGCAAGGTCCCAAGGGTCCGCAGGCCGAATACGTCAAGGCCCTGTAAACCCTCAGATACCCCGGTACGGCCCCGCAACGGCGTGAGGCCGCAACGGTCAGCCTGCGGCCCCTCATCCAGGTGAGGGGCCGCAGCTGTGTCTGCCTTTGGTGGTGAGCTGGATCGCTTGGAAGAGCAGGAGAATCCCGAGCATCACCATGAGGATGGCTATCGGCCAGCGCAGCGGATCCGGGAAGTACAGGGCGAGGAACCACAGCCTCAGGTCGGCGCCGGCGAGCAGGATCATCACTGGCACCACGCCCTGCGGGAAGAGGCAGAGCGGGCCGAGGATCCAGGAGAAGACCGCGACGAGGCTCTCGCGCCTGGTCAGCTCGACCGTAGGCACGTCGGCTTTGACGGTGGTGGTCTCCGCGGCGTGTCCGGTGCGTAGGTGGAACAGCATCTCCGGGCCGCGGGACCGCAGCCGCTTGACGGCGACCCGTCCCAGCCACCACCCGAGGAGGGCGCCGGTGGCGAGCCCGACCGGGCCACCGGCCCACAGCAACGCGGCGTTGTCGCAAACGGTGCCGAGGACGACGGTCACGACAGCGGGAACCGGCGGTAGCAGACCGACCCAGAACAGCACCTGGGACTGCCACGGAGTCTCGGCCTGTTCGAGCGGGTTGTCCGGCCGCTTGTGCGCGTCCGGGCCGGGCGCCAGCGCCACGACCGAGGTGAACACGGCCAGGCCCACGCCGCCGCCGAGCAGCGCCGGCACCAGCGCGAGCAGCCACGGCCAGGCCCAGGTGTATCCGCTGTAGAGCGTGAACCCGACCGTGACGGCGACCGTGAGGGGCCCGAACACCAGCAGGTACGCCCACTGCCGGCCGCGCACATCCTGCCGTTCGGTGCCGGTCTGCAGGGTCAGCCACAGCGCGGTGCCGTCCTCGCCGTAGAGGTTGCAGGCCACCGTGGCCGCCATCAACGCCATGGCTGGGCCGGCCCACGGCAGTGTCGCGTTCCAGTCAAGGGTCAGCGGCAGCAGCGCGGTTCCCAGCGCCCACCCGAGCACGATAGCCAGCATCTGGATCCGCGCCGGGTCCCGCCACCAGGTGCGCAGTTCCTTGCGGACGACGGCGGCGGTGCGCCCGGCGAGCACGGGCCGGGTGGCGCGGGGCGCATGGCCGCTGCCGCGGATCGTCGCCCGGCCGTGGCGAAACGAGCCGAGCGTGCGACTCCATCCGAGCAGCAGCAGTCCGATCAGCGCGACCATGGCCGCCAGCAGACCGACCGCGCGCCACCAGTGTCCATTGTGGGTTGTCTCGACGGCGACCACGCCCCATCCGGACGGGATCGCCCGCACCACAGTGGAGTATTCCGACGGGAAACCGGTGGTGAGGACGTCCGAGTAGATGAGCGCGACGACGACGATCCAGCCGGACTGGGTGAGCACCAGGAACGCGGCGAGCATAAGCCCGGTGAACGCCGAGCCGACGCGCCCCCGAGCGATCAGACCGAAGAAGCTGTAGGACGCGCGTGACAGCAGCACCACCAGCACCAGCTGCAGCGTGGCCGCCGGCACGGCGACGAGTGCCGGTAGCACGCCCTGCCGGAGGCCGTACACAATCAGGCTGAGAAACGCCAGCGCGGTGACCGCGGTCGTGACGCCGACGAACGCGGCGCCGAGCAGCCCGACCGCCAACTGCCGGCGCGGCACCGGCAGCAGCGCGAAGTGGTCGACCCGCAGGACCGACGAGGCGCCCCACACCGGGCCGACCACCCAGCCGAGCAACCAGACCAGGTACGCCGTGGCGAGAAGATCGGGGACCACGCCAGGCCCGGACGGGTCCACCAGGCTGAGCCAGACGGTGGTGGCGGCGGCCAGGACGCCGAGCACGCCACCGATGACCATCAACGCGGCCCGGCCGCCCGTCATGGAGTTCCGGATGATCGCCAGCTTCATCCGGATCAGGACGCCAACCACGACAGCCCTTCCGCCACTCGGGCGTCGCCGCCGGCCAGCCGGACGAAGGTCTCCTCGAGCGAACCTGCACCCCGGACCTGGTCGAGCGGACCGGCTGCCACCACCCGGCCCTTGACCATGATGGCCACCGTGTCGCAGAGCTGCTCGACCAGCGCCATGACATGGCTGGAGAGCACCACCGAGCCGCCACCGGCGACGAACCGTGCCAGGATCTGCTTCAACGCCACCGCCGACACCGGGTCGACCGCCTCGAACGGCTCGTCGAGCACCAGCAGCCGGGGCGCGTGCAGCAACGCGGTCGCCAGGCCGATCTTCTTCCGCATACCGGTCGAATAGTCCACGACCAGCGTCCGTTCGGCGTGCGCGAGGTCCATCACCTCGAGCAACTCCTGGGTCCGCTCGGCGACCGCGCTCGGATCGAGGCCCCGCAACTGCCCGAGGAACGTGAGCAGTTCCCGCCCGGTCAGCCGCTCAGGCAACGCGAGGTTGTCGGGCAGCACGCCGATCAGAGCTTTGGCGTGCACGGGGTCGGACCACACGTCGACACCGAACACCGTCGAGCTGCCGGCGTCGGGGCGCAGTAACCCGACTGCCATCGACAACGCCGTTGTCTTGCCGGCTCCGTTCGGCCCGACCAGGCCGTAGAACGATCCCGCAGAGACGGTCAAGTCCACGCGGTCGACCGCGGTGAGGTCACCGAAGGTCTTGGTCAGACCGGTCAGGCGCAGCGCGGCGGAACCGTCGGCTGTGCCGGACGAGCGTGAACCGGCGGCACCGCTGAACAGTTTCGGCATCCGTTCCCCCGGCCGTCCCTCTTTGCCCGCAACCGATCAACCGACAATATGCTCCGCTAACAGTCGCACAGGCGCGCGGCCGGGCCGTCCTGCCCCTGGGGCGCCGCCCGGACCCACGCGACGCGCGCGCCGGTGGCTGGTGGCGGCGATCGCCGCGGCCACGGTCGTGCTTATCGCCGGCGCGGCAGTGGCCGTCGTACTGCTGGTCGCTGGCGGGCCCGCAGACGAGGGTCCAGGGCACGATGGAATAGATCGTTCACTCCCAACCACGCCGTCCGTCCCGCCCGTACAGGCCGAACACTCGTGCGGTGCGGTACCAAACGAGCGCGATGCCTTACACGACAACCCCCGAGCTGCGTCGAGCGCCTACCGATCGATTCCTCAGGTACCTTCAGCGGAGGCTTCGGCGTCTAGGCGGACGTCATTGGTTGTGCACGTCGACGGCGCGTCGCCCTGCCATGCCGGCAGCGTCAGTTTCGCCTTGAGCAGGTCGGACTTGACGATCCGGGCTGGCCACACTGCTCACCTCGACGGTGGGCGTCGTGACCTTGTCGCAGTCCGCCGCGAGCGCCGCCCAGATCCCCAACTCGGTCAACCAGACGGCGTTCATCTGGAATTGCCCGACCGGCGCGCCGGCCTGCTTCCCAGGTGCGCAGACGCGGGTCGGCGACGTGCGCGTGGGCGACCCGATCGCGGATCTGTGCCACGGCAACTTCAACGGCAGGTTGAAGAACCTGGTCTGGAACCAGACCGGCCGCGCCGGCGCCGCCGAGCGCACCGGATTCCTCTACTTGGGCGAAGCTTTGATCACAGGCGGGGGACCGGCGCGGGACGCGCGGCCTTGGCGGTGGGGACGACCGTTTTAGACCACACCGGAGAGGTACTCGGCACGTCGCTGCGGTTCGAACTTCTCGATCGCGTATCGCAGCATGACCCGCGGCATGGCCCGGTAGTGTCGGACCAAGAACTCCTCCTCCGCCGCTCGGTCGCGTTTGCCCACTTCACGCAGCATCCAGCCGACCGCCTTGTGCACGAGGTCGTGGGGGTCGTGTAGGAGCCGTTCGCTGAGCCGGAAGGTCCAATGGAAGTCGCCGGCTTTGATGAACGCCAGTGTCGCCATGATGGCGATCCGCCGGTCCCATACCAGTCTCGACCCGGCCAACCGATCCAGTACGCTGCGATCCTTGTCGATCAGCCACGGGCCGACGATGTACGGCGCCGATGAGTCCACCAGGTCCCAGTTGTTGATTCGGCCGGTGTTGGCCAGGATGAGACTGAAGATCCGGCCCCGCTGTTCCTGGTCGCCCTTGGTGAACTTTCGCACCAGGATGAAAAGCGACGTCAGCCGCTCCTCATGCACGCTGCTGGTCAGCAGCCGCGCCGTTTCGGTCAGCGAGAGCTCACGCCAGTACCGGCCAGCCACCCTGCGCTGCTCCGGCACAGAAACGCCGATGGCCCGGTCACCCTCGCCATACCCGCCTGGAAGCATCTGCAGAAACCGGGCCACTTGCTCGGCCCTATGCGGGTCGGCCAGGCTGGCGAGTTCGTGACGGACGTCGGCAGTCGTGGCCATGACTGTGCAACCTACCGCGACCGCCGGTACCCCGGAGTGTGGTGGTGGTGGTTCCCGTACGCCGGTTAGTGGCTGATTCGCTGCTCGACCCAGGTGAGCAGTGTGCTGGTGTAGTTGGAGCTGATGGATTCGAGCGTGTTGGTCGCGTCGAGGGTCGGCTGGTGGGTGCAGCCGGCGAGCCGGTGGATGGTCAGGTTGTCGGTGCCGGCGGCGCGGCGCCACACGGCGATGCTGTCCTCGGCGGGGGTCCATTCGTCGGACTCGCCGTAGAACAGCAGCGTCGGGCAGCGCACCTGCCTGATGACCGGCTCCGGGTCGTAGTCCATGTCGTCCCAGGTGCCGGGGTAGCTGTGCAGGTCGCGCGGGACGTACGCCAAAGGAAACCACGGCCGGTCGGCGTACCGGTCGATGACCGCCTGTGCGGTCCCGCGGTCGATGTGCCCACGGACGGCGGATTCGAGTGCCTGGCGCAGGTTGGCCAACTCGGCGAGGTCTGCGGCGCTGTAGCCATGCCGGAGCAACTGCTGTGCCGTCCCGTACCGCATCTGGACCGCCGGGCTCGAGCCGCTGGTGGCGACCAGGACCAGGAAGGCGATCAGTTCGGGCCGGCGGGCCGCGACGAGGGACGCTGGCCAGGTGCCTTGGCTCCAGCCCCACAGGCCCACCGGGACGTCACCGACCTGGCGGCGCAAGCGGGCGACGGCTGCCAATGCGTCGTCTGCCTGCACGGCGAACGGCACGTCGCCCTGCTCACGTGGGCGGCGGTCGAAGCGCAGCACCGCCACACCGGACCGAGGAAGCTCGCGTGCCAGGTGCTCGTACAGAACGTACGAACGCTGGGGCATACCGGAGCCGTGCAGGACGACCACCGCGCCACGCACCGGCCCGTCGAGTGGCACGTCGAGCGTGGCGGGCAGCGACACATCGCCAGCGTCGATAGAAAGCTCCATCCCGCCAGTCAACCACTGCCGGCGAATGGCTTCACCGTATGCCGTTCCCGCTAAGTAGCCATGCCGGCGTGGGCCAAAGGTGTGGCGTGCTGGAGCTGCGCGACGCGGCCGGCGCGCAGCTCCAAATGGGTGCCGGTGAACCGGGCGCGCATGCGGCGGTCGTGCGTGACGATGACCACCGCGCCCGGGTACTCCGCCAGGGCTTGCTCCAGTTCCTCGACCAGGGCGGGGGAGAGGTGGTTCGTCGGCTCGTCGAGCAGCAGCAGGTCGACCGGTTCGCTGACAATGCGGGCCAGCTCGATCCGCCGCCGTTGCCCGTACGACAGCTCGCCCACCCGCAGCCGCAGATCGGCCGGCCGGAACAGGCCGAGCGAGAGCAGTTCGTCGGCGTACTCGTCCGGGTCGCCCGGCCGCCCTTGTGCGAACGCCTGCGGCACCGTCAGGCCGGGCGGCCACGGGGTTTCCTCCTGTCGTAGGTGCCCGGTCCGACCGCGCGTGCGTACCGTTCCGGCGTCTGGCCGCAGTTCTCCGGCCAGGACGCGCATGAGGGTGGTCTTGCCCGCTCCGTTGGGCCCGGTGACCAGGAGCCGTTCCGCGCCCCCGATTCGCAGCGACGGCACGTACAGCCGGTCGGCGACGCGAATCCCGGCGAGTTCCGCGGCCGCGTCCGGCGCTTGGCTGTCGGCGCCGGTGATGCGGGCCGCGAAGACCAGCGGGTCGGGGGGCGGCGCGACGGGGTTGCCGGTGAGGCGCTCGATGCGCTCCTTGGCGTTGCGGATGCGCCCTATCGCACCGTGGTCGCGGCTGCGGGCCCGGAAGGCGCCGTGTCCGAACGTGGCCATCGGCACCTTGCGCGGAATCGCGTCCAGGCGGGCCGCGTTCGCTGCCGCCAGCTTCCGGTTGCGGGCCAACTCGGTGCGCCAGTCCTCGTACTCCTGGAGCCGACGCCGGCGTTCGGCGGCCTTGGCGGCGAGGTACCCGTCGTAGCCGTCGCCGTAGCGCGCCACCTTGCCATCGCCGACCTCCAGGATGGTGGTGGTGACCCGGCCCAGGAACTCCCGGTCGTGGGTGACCGCGAGCACCGTGCCGCGGTGCGCCCGCAGGTACGCCTCCAGCCAGCCCACGGCCTGATCGTCCAGGTCGTTGGTCGGCTCGTCGAGCAACAGCAGTTCCGGCTGGGACGCCAAGGTGGCGGCCAGCGCCAGCCGTGACCGCTCCCCGCCGGACAGCGTGCCAAGCGACCTCGCCCGGTCCAGCCCCGGTAGGCCGAGGCCGTGCAACGCGATGTCCACCCGGCTGTCCGCCGCGTACCCCCCGCGCGCCTCGTACCGTGCCACCAGCCCGGCATACGCCCCCAGCGCGTCCGCGAGCTCCGCTCCCGCGAGGCCGTGCAGTCCGGCCTCGGCGCTGCGCAGCCGCGACTCAAGCTCCCGCAGGTCGGCAAGGGCGAGGTCGACCGCGTCCTGGACCGTGGCCTCTGGCGGCAGCGCCAGCGATTGGGCGAGGTAGCCGATGCCGCCGGGTGCGACCACGACCACCTCGCCGTTGTCGGGCCGGTCCGCACCGGCGATGAGTCGCAGCAGCGTGGACTTACCCGCGCCGTTGTCGCCGATGATGCCAGCCTTTTCACCCGGCTTGACGGTGAAGGACACCCCATCCAGTACCACGTGGTCGTCGTAGCGACGGGTGACGTTGTGTAGAGAGAGTTGGGCAGTAAGCAAGGAGAGTCCCCTGTTTCGCGTACGCCGCAGCACCCCGGGCACGCGGCGTAGGCATGCGTCGGTAGTGGAAGCGTTAGGGCGGATGGACAGGGCGCGGCGGCGGAGCGAGGCGCTCAACGCGGTCGCGCGGGGACTCTCACAGGGAACCCATGCGGGCCAAGATATCCAACGCACCCGGGCTCTGCAACATCATTTGGTCGGCGAAGCGGCCGGCTCAGCCGGGTGTGAGCTGGGCGACTGCCAGTCATGGGACGCCCGGCTGTCTCGTCTCCGTATGTGAGCACGAACGAACGGAGGCATCATGAAGATCTTCATCGCCGGAGCGTCCGGTGCGATCGGCAGCCCACTCGTCGCACAGCTCGTGGCGCGTGGCCACGAGGTCGTCGGCACGACACGTTCGGCCGCCAAGACAGGCGCACTGCGCGCGCTCGGCGCCGAGCCGGTAGTGGTCGACGCGCTCGACCCCGAAGCGGTGGCCGACGCCGTGGCCAAGGCGGAGCCTGAGGTGATCGTCCACCAGCTCACCGCGCTGGCCGGACCGCCGGACTTCCGGCACGTGAAGCGGATGGCGGCCGCCACCAACCGGCTGCGCACCGAGGGCACCGACCACCTGCTGGCGGCCGCACGTGCCGTCGGCGTACGCAGGTTCGTGGCGCAGAGCAACGCTTCCTGGATGGAGCGATCCGGCGGGCCGGTCGCCGACGAACGCGGCGGGATCGAGCCGAACCCGCCGGCGGACGTGGCCGAGAGCGTGGCCGCGCTGCGCCACCTGGAGGGCGCCGTGACCGGCATCAGCTGGGCTGAGGGCATCGCGATCCGCTACGGTGGCTTCTACGGGCCAGGGACCGGCATGGAGGACGCGCCGGATGCCGTCATGGCCGCGCTGATCCGTAACCGGAAGTTCCCGATCGTCGGCGGCGGTAATGGGGTGTGGTCGCTGGTGCACATCACCGATGCCGCGTCGGCCACGGTCGCGTGCATCGAGCGCGGCAAGCCCGGGATCTACCACGTCGCCGATGACGATCCGGCACCGGTGCGCGTCTGGCTGCCGGAGCTGGCCCGGGCGCTCGGCGCCAAGCCCCCGCGCCGCGTGCCGGCCTGGCTCGTCCGCTTGGCAGCCGGTGGTGGGCCGGTCGACATGATGACCCGGGCCCGTGGAATCTCCAGCGAGAAGGCCAAGCGCGAGTTGGGCTGGACGCTGCGATACCCGAGCTGGCGCATCGGTTTCGCCGAGGGTCTGCGATAGTCAGATGACGGTCTCGGAGCTGTACGGCGAGCTGCGTCCCAGGGCGTTCGCTATCGCCTACCGGATGCTCGGCAGCGTCAGCGAGGCCGAGGACGTGGTGCAGGAGGCGTTCTTGCGGACGCATCAGACCCTGCAGCGCGACGAGCAGATCGCCTCGCCGCGGGCGTACATCGCCACGCTGGTCACCCGGCTGGCCATCGACCAGCTGCGCTCGGCGCGGGCGCGCCGGGAGCGGTACGTCGGCGAGTGGCTGCCGGAGCCGCTGGTCACCGGCCCGACGCCGGCCGAGCACGCCGAGACCGCCGACTCGCTGTCGCTGGCGTTCCTGGTGCTGCTGGAGAACCTGTCGCCGCAGCAGCGGGCCGCGTTCCTGTTGCGCGAGGTGTTCGACTATCCGTACCCGGAGGTCGCCGAGATCATCGGCACCGACGTGGACAGTGCGCGGCACCTCGTTGCTCGGGCGCGTACCCACCTGCGGGATCGCCGGCCGCGCTATCACGCCTCTCGGCGGCAGCGAGAGGAACTGGCGCGGAGCTTCTTCGCCGCCGCCGGGCAGGGTGACCTGCGGGCGCTGGAGGCACTGCTGGCACAGGACGTTGCGTTGCACGGCGACGGCGGCGGCAAGGTGCCCGCGCTGGGCCGGCCCGTCAACGGCCGGGAGCGGGTGGCGCGGACCATGGTGGCCGGGATGTCGGCATTGGCGCGCTTCGGCGTGCGCCTCCAGCCGATCGAGGTCAACGGTGGGCCGGGCGCCATGGCGTTCGACGCGCAGGACCGGCTCGTCGGTGTCTTCGGGCTCGGCATCGTCGACGGGCGGATCCAGACGATCCACTCCATCGTCAATCCCGACAAGCTGCGGCACCTCGGCGAGGTCAGCGACCTGGGCCTGCGGGCGCGCGCGGGCATGCGGCCGGGCCGGGACGCCTGAATCCGCGCAACGAGTCGGTGTGGCGGCGTACGGGCGCTGCGACTTCGGCCGGGACCTCATCGAGCTCGTCCATGCCGCGTGCGGTTCCACGCTTCGTGGTTGACCGTGTCGTCCAAGCCGAACAGGTCGCCTTCCTGCCAGCGGCGGGTCTGGGTGCCGACCCGCGGTGCGCAGTCGCCGTCGGGCACGACCAAGCCGAGGTGAGCGCGGTAAACGGTGGTCACCCAGCCTAGAACGAAAACTGCTCCTGATCGATGAACACGCGCACGAGATAGCCACGAGACTGTCCCTGGTCGGGGTGCCTGCGGGAGCGACGGCGCGGATCAGAGTCGGGAACGCGATGGGTTGCCTGCCGGGGCTAACTACGACAGGATCGCCCGTGAACGATCCCGGCTGTTGCGTATGACCGCGTCCCGTTCTGGCGCTCGGTCATGCTCGCTTCGGCCGGGTTGTCGGTTGACCGGTCAACGACGGCAGGAGACCGCTCATGACAGTCCCTTCTCGGCATCTGCGGCGACGCGTGCCCGTCCTCGCAGCCTCGACCGTTGCGGTGCTGTCCCTCGCGTTCGTGGGGCCGCCGGCGCCGTCCGCCGCGGCGGTGCGGCCCGCGGACGAGACGATCTCGGCGACGACGCCGGAAGCCGGGCTGCGTGAGCTGCGCCTGGACGACCCGTCGATCGACTGGAAAGAGGTCGTCGTCGACGGCGGCGATGTCGAGCGCCGACCGGACGGCACGGCGTACAACCTCTTTGGCGGATTCGGTTCGGTCTCGTGCAACAACACGTCCAACCTGCTGCTCGACTACAAGGAGGAGAATCCGCGCGCCTACTGGCAGATCATGCGGATGCTCTTCGACCCGGTCAAGGGCGCGGGGCTTACGCATATCAAGGTCGAGCTGGGTGCGGACAGCAACAGCTCGTCCGGAGCCGAGCCGGCGACGAAGCGCAGCGCCGACGAGCCCGCGAACGTGTTGCGCGGCGCCGGATTCCACTTCATCGCCGATGCGCTGCGGATCAACCCCGATATCGAGGTGGAGGCCCTGCGCTGGGGCGAGCCCTCGTGGACTGGCAACGACTGGACCAAGCGGTACCAGTGGTACAAGGAGACGATCGACGCCGCCTACGACACGTTCGGCGTTGAGTTCGACTGGATGAGCCCGGCGCAGAACGAGGTCCGGCACGCCGACTACCAGGTGTCCGAGCTCAACTGGACGGTCCAGTTCGCCAAGTGGCTCGCGCGTGACGCTGCCGCGCCGGACGCGCGCTACGACTACTCGCAGATCAAGATCGTCGCGCTCGACTCCTACCGGGACGGCAACAACGTCGCTGGGCGGATCCTCGCCAACCCGGAGGCACTGGCGAACGTCGACGCCCTCGGTTTCCACTACGACATCGAGGGTGGTCCGAACGTTACCCGGCTGAACAAGGAGTACGGCATGCCGATCCTGTACTCCGAGGGTATCGCCCCGATGATCGACCCGCAGTACCGCCTCGCCGCCGAGCCAGCCCGGGGTGGCGTGGGCGGCACCGTGTCCGCCGCCGATATCGCTGACCGATTCATCAACGCCTACCGCTGGAGCGGCGCGGGCAGCGACCCGGCGCACATGACGACATTTCTCTTCCAGCCCGCCGTCAGCGCCATGTACGAAGGCACCCAGTACTCCCCGAAGCACCTCATCCGGGCCTCCGACCCGTGGTCGGGGTATTGGGAGGGCGACGTCGGGATCGTCACCGTGCGCCACTTCCACCAGTTCATCGACCATGGATGGGAATACATCGAGGGCGCTACCGGTGGCGACGGCACCAAGGGCGACGGCGGCACCAACGTCGACACCTCCACTCGCACCATCCTCACGGCGCGTAAGCCCGCGAGTGCCGAAGGTCGTCCAGAGTGGACCCAGGTGCACGCCAACAACACCCTGACGGATCGGTACTTCGAGGTCAAGGTGGCGGACCTGGGCAAGCGGAGCCGTCCGTTGTACGCGTGGGAGACGCGCGGACCGGACGCCGGCGAGTCGTACGACGCCAACTATTTCCAGAAGATCGGCTACTACGCCCCCGTGCGCAGCGAGGTGATCGAGGGCGTCAAGCATGACGTGTACCGCGTGCGGGTGCCGGCGTCATCGATCGTCACCCTGTCGACACTTCCGCGTGGCGTCCACGGCACCACGGTGTCGTACCGGCCGGGCGACTTCGCACCACGGGCACGGGACGAGATCCTCGGCTTGCCCTACCGGGACGATTTCGAGTACGACGGCTACCCGACCAAAGTGGTCGGCGGTCGCAAGATGACCTACCTCGAGCGCCGCGGCGGCACTCCGCGGTACACGGCCGACCAGGATGGCGCGTTCGAAGTGGTCGCGACCAACGATCGCCGTCATCGCCACGTGTTGCAGCAGCAGAACCACGCCCACAACCGGGGGTATCTGTGGAACGTGTGGGGTGACGGCCGGCAGAACGTGCCGTCGACGGCCGCACCGTCGACTGTGCTCGGCGACCATCGGTGGGCCGATTACACCGCGACCGTCGACTTCCGGCTCGACCTCGTCGACCGGGATACGACGCTGGCGAACTTCGCCGGCCTGGGAGTCCGGCAGGTCTACGCCCGAGGTGGCGACCAGGCCACCTACGCCGCCCGCGTCCACGAAGACGGCCGCTGGGAGTTGCGCCAGCTCGACACCGTCGTCGCGTCGGGCACCGTGGCCAGCTTCGATGCCGGGGCATGGCATACGCTGTCCGTCTCGGCTCGCGGGAACGTCATCTCGGCGACGCTCGATCGAGTTCAGCTCGCGGAGCATGTCGACACGTCGGTCAACCCGGTGCTGACCGGGCGGGTGGCCCTGGTCAGCGGGTACTACAACACCCACTACGACAATCTCGCGGTCACGCCGGTCAAGGGCCACACCTGGAGGTCCGAGAAGGTCGATGACTCCGATCCCCGGATCGCCTACCCCGACGGCTTCACCTTCGTCCGGGCCGGGTTCGCGCACTTCAACCGCACGCAGCACGTGCTGGGGGCCGGCCAGTCGCTGGCGCTCGATTTCACCGGCACCGGGCTGAATCTGTTCGGGGCAACCGGCGCGGCGACGCTGGAGGTGCGCATCGACGGCCGAACGCCCAACACGGTGCAGGTCGGGGTCGTCGGCACGAGGCAGACCTCGTACTGGCTGCGAGGGCTGTCACAACGCCACCACAACGTCACGGTTCGTGTCGTCAGTGGGACGTTCACCCTCGATGGCATCGATGTCCTGAGCGGCCGTTGAGCACGCGCCCCGGTGCCTGCCGGGGCGCGCGCCATTGTTGTGGGGGTTGGCCGTCAATCCGGCGGCACCGGTAGAGGTGTCGCCGGGGCTTCGGCCGCGAGGGCGTCCAGATGATGTGCGATGGCGGCTGCCAACGACTGGGCGGTGTGGATGTCCGGTCGCATGGCCGCGTGGACGGCGAGGCCGTCCAGCAGGGCGTGCAGGCGTCGGCTCTCGGCCTGTATGTCGGTCGGGGCGAGGCCGGCTGCGGACAGGTCGGTGATTATCGTTTTACAGCCGTCCCGGAGGGCGTCGTATCCCTCGTCCCGTAGGGCTCGAAGTGCGGGGTCGACCATGGCCCGGGATGTGAAGGCCAACCAGACTTCGTTCTCTGCCTGACGTTCGTCGTCGAGTGGGAGCAGTTCGGCGAGCACGCGCTGCGCCCTCCGCCTGGGGTCGGGCTCGGGTTCCAGTGCGGCGAGGCGGGATTCGATTCGGTCGATGACCGTCCGGAACGCGAACACCATGAGCTCGGACTGGCTTGCGAAGTAGTGACGCAGCGAGCCCATCGACAGTCCCGCCTCGCGGGCGACGTTGCGGACCGAGGCCTGCTCAAGACCGTCGCGGCGTATCACCCGCCATACGGCTTCGACCAGCTCCCGTCGACGCTCTGCCGGATCCACCACCTTGGGCATTGACCTTTTATAGCACAGTCGTGTTACGCTGCGGCTCGTGTTAGTACAGTCGTGTTACAAAGATCCTGGAGGCAGCTGGTGATGATCTCCCGCACCGGCCTGCCGCCACGATCGCCCTGGTCTGCCCTGAGCGCGTTGCTGCACAAGCGCAGCGTGCGGCTGACGGCCATCGGCTGGCTCGCCGCCAACGTGCTGGTCCTGGCGGTGGCGGGAGACGCACTCCCGTTCGACTGGCCGGCCGCTGCGACCCGCACCCCGGTCGGCCATCTGGTGGACGCCAACCTGGCCCTGGCGGAGGTGCTCCTGCTCACCCTGCTGACGTATCGGCTCACCCGTGGCCGGACGCCGCCCAACCTGGCCGACCGTGCGCCGGAACGGTCGGTGGCCGCCCGGGAGACGCTGTTCCTGCTTCTCTATGGGGCTGCCGGGTTGGGGCTAGGCTTCGTCCTTGCCCGACTCGCCGGATGGCACCCTTTTGGGCTTCACCTGGCCGGCTCGATCTACGGAACGCACGACCATGTCAGCCCGATCGAGTCCCTCGCCTGGGCGACCTACAACCTCTTGGTCTACGCGGTGGTTCCGCTCCTGTTCTTCCGGCGGCGCTACTCCGCCGAGGCGCTCAACCTCCGATCGAGCAACCGCCGGGCCGACAGCGTTCTCATCGGCGTAGTCCTGGTGATCGAGACATTGGTCCAGATCGCGGTGCTCGCCCCAGGGATCTTCGATCTGAGCCCCGGCCAACTCGCGCTTGGGGCTCCACTGACCTTCACGCTGTACCTGGCTGGCGCCGTCCTACCGGCCATGATCTTCATCTACGCGATCCTGGTGCCGCGCTTCCTGCGACTGACCGGATCGACGGCGGCCACCGTGATACTCGGCGGTCTCACCTACACGGCGCTGCACATCTGGGACGCCTGGACGGTTTTCACGTCTCCGGGCAACGCCGTCCTGTCGATCGTCTTCCTGCTGTTGACCTACTTCGCGCCGGGAATGTTCAAGACGGTGCTCACGGTGCGGACCGGCAACGCATGGGTTCACGTCTGGGCCTACCACGCACTGGCGCCACACACCCTCATCGACGCACCACACATGGTCCACGTCTTCCATCTCAAGTAACGGCACACCGGCCGCCACCAACCGATCGGTAGTAGCCCCACCGAGCCGACGACCTGATCCGTCCACTATGGAAATGTGTTATGGCTCACGGCGCCAGTCCGAGCCCGCCTCAAACGAGCAAGTACCTCTGCGCGTACGGTTGGCCTTTGGGGTACGCGGCGGTACCCCAAACCCCGCCGGCTCGCGTTTTGGCAAGCGGGCAGCACTCTTCGCTCAGTCGCTTGCATAGGAGCCGAAAATGACCAGTGAGGAAACCCCCGACCGAATCCCGAAGGCGTTCGGATCATATGGGGATCTTTTCCAGCCGGAGCCGGAGCCGGACTCCGAGACGTCGGGACCGCCCCGGTCGGTGCCCGACGAGAGTGAGGCCGCGATGACGCGGCTTCGAGCACCGTTCGACGTCGGACCCGTCAAAGCGGTCGAACACCGCACCTGAGCCGACCGGACCGGGATCGCGCTGCGGTGGTGGCGCGCGACATTCCCGACAACGCCCGATTCCTGATGTTGTACGACGTCGACTACATCGATCCGGACATCCAGACCGTCAGGTTCAAGGTGTGGCGCTAAGAGCTCCACACGCGACGACATTCACGCCTCCCGACATGACCCACAAAATGGAAGGCGGCGCCGCACGAAACCCCCTAGCCTCGCGAGGAGGACCACTCCCATCGACACGAAGAGGAGATTGATCATGAGGACGTCCGGCGGTTTCCCGGGTTCCTTGTCTGTCTCCACCGCCGGAAAGGCACTTCGTGCTAGGACTGTTCGAAAGCCCTGTTAACCCCTTCCCCACCGGCCCAAAGCCGACCCCTGCCGCCAGCGTCCGGCAGTTCCTGCTGCAGGAGCTTCGGCCGCTACGGCCGGTCGTAGCGGCGGCCGTCGCCACTACGATCCTGTGTGCCGCGATCGAGGTGTGGCTCATCGGGTACGCCGGATCCCTGGTCGACACGCTGGCGGGCGCGAGCCCGGACACGCTCTGGGCCGGCCACGGCACCGAACTGCTCACCGTGGCCGTGTTCGTGTTGCTGATCAGACCACTGATCAACCTGGTCGGCGAGGCGTTGGACGATATCGCGTTCCGCGCCAACGCCCGCTCGCTCGCCCGCTGGCGGGCACACCGGCACGTGTCCCGGCAGTCCGTCGGCTGGTTCCGCGACGACCTCGCCGGACGCATCGCCACCTGGGTCCGCGACGGCGGCGATGCCGCCAGCACCGCCGCCTACTCGGTCATCCACACGCTTGTGTTCGTGATCGCCTACATAGCCGGCTCGGTGTGGCTGATGTCCACGATCGACGCCCGCCTGCTGCTCCCGCTGGCCGCCTGGATCCTGGCGTACGCGCTGCTCATGCTGTGGGCAGTGCCGCGTTACCGGCGCGCATCGGAACGCCTGCAGGACGCGGAGTCCGCGCTGACCGGCCTGCTCGTCGACTCGTACGCGAACGTCGACACGCTCGCGCTGCTCGGCGGCCAGGATTCCCGAACCGAGCACGACCGCCGGGTTTTCGCGCTGGCCAGGCGCGCGCATCTGGACCTCCAGCGGGTCGAGGTGACGATCAACAGCACCATGATGGCGCTGAGCAGCGCGCTGCTGGTCGGACTCGTCGGATACGGGATCGCGCTCTGGCGTACCGACGCCGCGCCCTTGGGACTTGTCGCCGCCGCACTGGCGCTCAGTTTCCGAATCACCGCGATGGCGGAGTGGCTGTTGGACGCCGTGTCGTCGCTGTTCGGGTCCGTCGGCGCACTGCGTCGCGCCCTGCGGACCATCGCGCAACCGCTCGCGGTGGCCGACAAACCTCAGGCGACCCCGCTGCGGGTGCGGGGTGGAGCCATCAGCTTCTCACGGGTCAGCCACCACTATGGTCGCGGTGAGGGCGGGCTCGACCAGCTGAGCCTCGACGTCGCCGCCGGTGAGCGGGTCGGCATCGTCGGCCGGTCCGGTGCGGGCAAGTCCACGCTGGTCGGCCTGCTGCTGCGGTTCCACGACGCGGAGTCCGGCAAGATCACGATCGACGGCACCGACATCACCGACGTGACACAGGAGAGCCTGCGCGCCCAGATCGCCATGGTTGCCCAGGAGGCCGCCCTGCTGCACCGCTCGGTCCGGGAGAACATCGCGGGCCCCGGTGGCGCCGGCGATGCGCAGATCGAGGCAGCGGTGCGCCGGGCATCCGCCGACGGGTTCGTCGCCAGGCTGAGGGACGCGGATGGCCGGACCGGCCTGGACGCGTACGTCGGCGAGCGGGGCGTGCGCCTGTCCGGCGGACAGCGGCAGCGGATCGCACTGGCCCGCGCGTTCTACCGGAACGCGCCGATCCTGGTGCTGGACGAGGCCACGTCCGCGCTGGACTCCGAGGCGGAGGCCGCCATCCACGAGACGCTCGGCGAGGTGATGACCGGCCGTACCGTGATCGCGATCGCGCACAGGCTCTCCACCATCGCCCGGATGGACCGGATCGTGGTCCTCGACGCCGGCCGGATCGCGGAGCAGGGAACCCACGCCGAGTTGCTCGAACGTGGCGGCCTCTACGCGGACCTGTGGTTGCGGCAGTCCGGCGGATTCCTCGGCACGGCCGTCGGCCAGGGCGAGGCGCACGCGCGCGTTCCGGCGGATGGGCCTGGTGCGGTTGCGCCAGGCCCGGGGGGCGCTGGCCGGCACGCGGATACCGGCTGAGCTCGCGCGGCGGCGGGGGAACGCCAGGGGAGTGGTTTCAGGTGCGGAGCGGCCGGAAGGCCGCCCGCACCTCTCCGGCTAGTAGTTCGGGCTCCTCGGAGGCCAGTCGGTGTGGAGTCAGCGTCTCGTACGGCGCAACAGTTGCGCGGCCACGGTCGCGAGCAGCAGGGCGGCGAAGGTCGCTGCCGCGACTGCTGGACCGGCCTGGTCCAGCCAGCGTGCGATAGTGGCCTGGGCACGGGTGGCGGTGTCGATGATCGGGTCGGTCGTGTCACCGTCGCGGAAGACACGCAGTTCGTACCAGCCGTACCAGGCCACATAGCCACCGGCGACCAGCAGCAAGCCGCCGGCGGCGCGGTTGATGAACGGGGCGGCGCGGCGTATCCGGAGGATCAGCGAGGTCCGGGCAAGCGCCACAGCCATAGCTACCGTGCCGATGACGAGCGTCATGCCGGCGGCGTATGCCAGAAACAAGCCGACGCCAGCGAAGACGGAGTCGGTGCGGAACCCAGCGACCACTACGGCCAGGAACGGGCCGATGGTGCAGCCCAGCGAAGCGATCGCATATGACGCGCCGAACAGAGTTATGGCGCCGAACCGGCGGCTCACCTCCGGTCCCGTCCCGATCTTGACACCCAGTGCCGGGAGTTGCCGGCCGGCCAACAGCCACCCGCCCGCGGCCAACAGGACCAGCCCGATCGCGATGCTCACCCAGGGCAGGTGCCGGGCGACCAGGTCGGCGGCGGGCGCGGCCAGCAGGCCGAACCCACCGAACACGGCGACGAATCCAGCCGTCATCGCCGCGGTCAATGTCAGAGCGCGGCCGGCGGCGCGGCCTCGGCCGCCCTCGGCCGTACTGTCATCGAGGATCAGGAACGACAGATACGCCGGCAGCAGAGCGAACCCGCACGGGTTGACGGCAGCCAGTAGTCCCGCCACCAGCGCCAGCGCGTACGGGGCGTCGAACACCGTTGGTCCTCAGCCGGCCAGCGCGGTGACCCGATCGCGCAAGGCGTCCGGACTCAACGGTCCCTTGTGGACGACCGTACCGCTCCTGTCGAGGATCACGTAGTACTCCTGAGTGGTCACGTCGAAGCGCCGCCAGATTTCGCCCTTGTCGTCAGCGAGGTTGACGAAACCTCCGATGCTACGGTCAGCGACGAACTCGCGCATCGCGGCGTCGCCGCTGTTGAGCCCGGCAACCCCGACCACTGTGACCTTGCCTGCGAAGTCTCGCTGGATGCCCGCCACGTCGTCCGCGGCCGCGCGGCAGCGCGGGCACCACGCCGCCCAGAACCACAGCACAGCGGGCTTGCCGGCCAGCGTCGCCGCGTCGAACTGTGCGCCATCCACGGTGGTGGCGGTGAACCGCAGTATCTGCGGCGCGTCGGGGGCGGCGCCACTCGTGGTGCTCGCGGGGCTCGGCGACGGCGACGGTGTGGTGGCGGCTGTGCTGGTGTTCGCGGTCGAGCTTGATGCCGGCGGAGCGTCCGCGCCGCAGCCGGCGAGGACCAAGGCGACAGCGACGATCCCAACGCCGCTTCCGATCCGGGACATCGAACCCCCATTTACGCTTGGGCATGGCGTAACCAGCTAACCACGACGGTTGCTGATGAACCTCTTACCAAATGCTTACAGCCGGCAGGGAGTTCTTACCGGATTCTTTCGCCGCGGTTTTCGCACCCGTTGGCGCCCTAGGATCGCCGGATGCGCACCCTGCGAACGGTCGTGCTCGTGACAGCCACGCCGGTCCTGTTGGCCGCGGTCGGGCTCGTCCATCCACACCTGTTGACCGCGGCCACGGCCGACCGGTGGGTCACGTTGCACATCGTGCTGCTGCCGGTGTTCCCACTGCTCGCCCTCGGGCTCGTCGTGCCGCTGTGGGGGCGTCCGGCCCGCGATGCGGTTGGCGTCGCGACGGTCGCTGTGTGGGTCGGCGCCTTCATCTACGCCACCTTCTACACCGGGCTCGACACGGTTGCCGGCGTGGCCGCCGGCACGGTGGCCAGCGAGGCCGCCGGCCGGGCCGAAGTCGGCGCGTCGGTGCAGGCCCTGTTCGATACTGGCGACCGGCTCGGCTATGTGGGCGCGTACGCTCTCGGAGCCGCGACGCTCGCCGCGTCGGTGGCGCTGTTCCTGCGGCACGGTGCCCGCACCGTACCCGGCTCGCTGCTGCTTCTTGCCGCCAGCTACTCGTTTGTGGACAGTCACATCTTCTGGCCACGCGGTGTGCTGACCATGGTGGCCTTTGCCGCCGGGTTCGCTCTGAGTGCCGTCATCAGCACGAGATCCGAACGGCACCTCCAGAACAATCCGAAGAATTCTCTGTCGACGTTGAACCGTTCACGTCGTCTGATCGGGTGAACTACGGAGAGTGGTGAGTGACCTATGGTCATCCCAGGCAATCAATGCATGGATGCACGTACTGGCAGTAGCCAGGGGATCCATCACGGAGGTGAACGTCTGGTGTTCGCGGGCAGGGTCAGGCAACGACGAGGCGCTGGTTCGGCGGG
>NZ_JBAKHX010000015.1:0-112418 GCF_036906915.1 Micromonospora sp. CPCC 206061 | reverse complement strand
TTCGGACCAGCCCGCGCCGTCTGCGGCGGCGGCGAAGGACTTGCAGCGGCCGTCGGGTGCCAGCCCACGCTGCCGGCTGAACTCCACGAACACCGTTGGCGTCGCCATCACGGTCACACCGCCGGCCAGCGCCAGCGAGCACTCGCCCTGGCGCAACGCCTGAGCCGCGAGATGCAACGCGACCAGCGACGACGAGCACGCCGTGTCGACGGTGACGGCCGGGCCTTCGAGACCGAACGTGTACGCCAGCCGGCCAGAGGCCACGCTCGGGGCGCTGCCCGTCGCGAGGTACCCCTCGAACCCGTTCGGCGCCTCGTGCAGCCGGCCCGCGTAGTCGTCGTACATGACACCGGTGAAGACGCCGGTGAGGCTGCCGCGCAGCGCGGTGGGGTCGATGCCTGCGCGTTCGACGGCCTCCCACGCGGTTTCGAGCAGCAGCCGCTGCTGCGGGTCGATCGCGAGCGCTTCGCGGGGGCTGATGCCGAAGAAGGCTGGGTCGAAGTGGTCGGCGTCGTGCAGGAAGCCGCCTTCACGCGCGTAGGTCTTGCCGGCCTGAGCCGGGTCGGGGTCGTACAGCCGCTCGACGTCCCAGCCGCGCCCGGACGGGAACGGCGTGATCGCGTCCGTCGCGCTGGCCACGAGCCGCCAGAGGTCGTCGGGTGAGCGCACGTCGCCGGGGTACCGGCACGCCATGCCCACGATGGCGATCGGCTCGTCGGCGGCGACGGCCGTCGCCGTGCGGGCCGGTGCGGCCGGGGCGTCCAGCAGCTCGGCGTACAGGTGAGTGGCCAGCGCCGACGGGCTCGGGTGGTCGAACACGAGCGTGGCGGGCAGGCGCAGCCCCGTGGTCGTGTTGAGTCGGTTGCGCAGCTCGACGGCGGTGAGCGAGTCGAAACCCAGCTCCTGGAACGCCTTCGCGGCCTCGACCGCCTCCGGTCCGGCGTACCCGAGCACCCCTGCCACGTCCCGCCGCACCAGGTCGAGCAGCGCCCGCTGAGCGTCGGCCGCGGCGAGCCCGGTCAGGCGGCGCCGCAGGTCGCCGCCGCCGGTGGTACGCCGGGCCGGCGCGCGTACCAGGCCGCGCAGGAGCGCGGGCGGGGCACCGCCGGCGGCTACGGCGTTCAGGTCGAGCCGGGCGGTGACGAGCGCGGGACGGTCGAGGCCGAGCGCCGCGTCGAGCAGGGCGAGTCCTTCGTCCGCGCTCAACGGGACCAGCCCGTTGCGGGTCAGCCGCGCCCGATCGGTGTCGTCGAGGTGTCCGGTCATGCCGCTGTTGTCGGCCCAGAGTCCCCAGGCGAGTGAGGTGGCTGGGAGTCCGAGGGTGTGGCGGTGGTGTGCGAGGGCGTCGAGGTAGGCGTTGGCGGCGGCGTAGTTGCCTTGTCCGGGTGTGCCGAGGGTGCCGGCTGCGGAGGAGTAGAGGATGAACGCTTTCAGGTCCAGATCGCGGGTGAGCTCGTGTAGGTGCCGCGCGGTGTCCACTTTGGGGGTGAAGACCGTGTCGATCTGCGACGGGGTCATGGAGTCGATGACCGCGTCGTCGAGGACGCCGGCGGTGTGGATGATGGCGGTGAGGTCTGGGATGGAGTTGATGAGTTTGGTGAGTGCGTCGCGGTTGCTGGTGTCGCAGGCGACGATGTCGATGCCGGGTCGGGCTAGTTGGTCGGCTCCTGGTGCGTTGGGTCCTTGGCGGGAGGCGAGTACGAGACGGTCGGCTTGGATGTGGTGGGCGAGGATGGTTCCGAGGGTGCCGGTGCCGCCGGTGATGAGGACTGTCCCGTCGAGGGTCGGCTTGTCGCCGCCGTTGTCGGTGACGCGGGTCAGGCGTGGTGCGTGGGCCTTGCCGTCGCGGATGGTGAGTTCTGGTTCGGCGGCGTTGAACGGGATCGCCTCGTATGGACGGTCGAGGTCGATGATGGTGATGCGGTTGGGGTGTTCGGTTTGTGCTGAGCGGATGAGTCCGCGGGCTGCTGCTCCGGCGAGGGTGTTGTGGGTGGTGAACACGAGAGGGCCAGGGTGTTCCTGGATCTGGGCCAGGACGTGTTTGGTGGCCTCGGCCGGGTCGTCGCCGGTCACGTCGACCACGACCGCGTCGGCCGGGAGCGTGTCGTCGGCGGTGACCGGCACCCACTCCACTTCGAACAGTGCGTTGTGGTGCGCCGCCGACGCCATGGGCCGCAACCGCAGCGACTCGACGGCCGCGACCGGCTCGCCGTCGCCGTTCGCCACCAGCAGGCGCGCGGTGGTCGGCCCGGTGGGAGTGAGGCGTACCCGGAGCGTGGCGCCGGCGGGCGCGGCGTATCGGGTCACCTCGCCCCAGGAGAAGGGCAGCTGGAGCCGGCCGGTGGTCCCGCTCGCCACGAGCGGGTGCAGCGCCGCGTCCAGCAGGGCCGGGTGGATCCCGTACCCGTTGGCGTCGGCCACCTCCACCTCGGCGTAGACGTCGGCACCGTACCGCCACACCGCCTGCACGCCCTGGAACACCGGCCCGTAGTGGTACCCGCTGGCGTGCAGCCCGTCGTACAGCGTCGCGATGTCGTCGGCGACCGCCCCGGCCGGCGGCCACTGCCGCAGCGACCCCGGGGTGGTGGCGCCGTCGTGAGCCGCGAGCGTGCCGGTGGCGTGCCGCGTCCAGGGCGCGTCGCCGCCCGCGGGCCGGGCGTGCACGGCCACGGTCCGGGTGCCGGCCTCGTCGGCCGGTCCAGCGGACACCTGTACGTCGACGGCACCGTCCGCGAGGACCAGTGGCGCGTGCAGGGTCAGCTCGTCGACGCGGTCACAGCCGGTGTGCGCGCCCGCGTAGAGCGCCAGCTCCAGGAATGCCGTGCCGGGCAGCAGGACGGTGCCGAGCACGGCGTGGTCGGCCAGCCACGCATGGGTGGCGAGTGAGAGGCGACCGGTGAACAGGTACCCGTCGCCGCCGGCCAGATCCACAGCGGCGCCCAGGAGCGGGTGCGTGGTCGGGGTCTGGCCGAGGCTGGTGGCGTCTCCGGTGGAGGCGGGTGCGTCCAGCCAGTACCGCTCGTGCTGGAAGGGGTAGGTGGGTAGGTCGATGATGCGTCCACTGACGACGGTGGTCCAGTCGACACCGGCACCCAGAACATGGGCCTCGGCGAGTGAGGTGAGGAACCGGTTGTGGCCCTCGTCGCGGCGTAGGGTGCCGATGGCTGTGGTGTCTACGGCGGATACGAGTACTGGGTGGGGGCTGCATTCGATGAACAGTTCGTGTCCGTCGGTGCGGAGTGTCTCGATGACCGGGTGGAGTTGGACGGTGTGGCGCAGGTTGCGGTACCAGTAGTCGGCGTCCAGTGAGGTGGTGTCGATCAGGCCACCGGTGAGCGTGGAGTGGAACGGGATCGTCGAGGGGCGCGGTGAGATGCCGGCCAGCGCCGATAGCAGGTCGTCGCGGATGGACTCGACGTGCGGGCTGTGCGACGCGTAGTCGACAGCGATCTTGCGGGCCCGAACTCCACGGTCTTCACAGGACGCCACGTAGGCGTCGAGCAGGGCGGCGTCGCCGGCGACCACCGTGGAGGCGGGTCCGTTGATGGCTGCGACGTGCAGTCCGTCGGGCAGCGTCAGGGAGTCGGCGGGTGCTGTGATGGAGGCCATGCCGCCGCCGGGTGGCAGTGCGGTGATGGCTTTGGCGCGTAGGGCCACGACACGGGCTGCGTCTTCTAGAGACAACGCGCCGGCGACATAGGCGGCGGCGATTTCGCCTTGGGAGTGGCCGATGACGGCGTCGGGGCGCACGCCGTGGTGCTGCCACAGCGTGGCGAGTGACGTCATGACCGCGAAGAGGGCGGGTTGGACGATGTCGACCCGGTCTAGTGGGCCGCGCAGCTCGGTGAGCAGGTCGAGATGGGGTGCGAGGGCGTCGGCGCACTGCCGCATGTGGTCGGCGAACACCGGCGAGGCGTCCATCAGGTCCAGGGCCATGCCGGTCCACTGCGAGCCCTGCCCGGGGAACAGGAACACCGTCCCGCCCGCGCCCGCAAGGCCCCGGACCACCGTCGGGTCGGACTCGCCCGCGGCGAGCGCCTCAAGTCCGGCGGTACCGGCACCGATGACCACGGCCCGGTGGTCGAAGGTCGTGCGGGTGGTGGCGAGGGAGTAGGCGACGTCGGCCAGGTCGGTGTCCGGCCCGATGGCAGCGACGAGCTCGGCGGCCCGGTCCCGTAGGGCCGCCTCGCTCTTCGCCGAGATCACCAGCGGTGCCGGACCGGCCGGTGCGGACGGTGGCGTCGCCGCCGCGGGTGCCTCTTCCAGTAAGAGGTGCGCGTTGGTGCCGCTGATACCAAACGACGAGACTGCGGCGCGGCGAGGCCGCCCGTTGGGCTCCCACGCCTGCGGCGACGACAGCAGCGACACGGCACCCGAGTCCCAGTCGACGTGCGGTGACGGCTGGTCGACGTGCAGGGTCCGGGGAAGCTGGCCGTTGCGTAGGGCCATGACCATCTTGATGACGCCGGCGACGCCTGCCGCTGCTTGGGCGTGGCCGATGTTGGATTTGATGGAGCCGAGCCATAGCGGACGGTCGGTGGGCCGGTCCTGGCCGTAGGTGGCCAGCAGGGCCTGTGCCTCGATCGGGTCGCCGAGGGTGGTGCCGGTGCCATGAGCCTCGACGGCGTCGACGTCGGCGGGGGACAGGCCGGCGTTCGCCAGTGCCTGGCGGATCACGCGCTGTTGGGATGGGCCGTTGGGGGCGGTCAAGCCGTTGCTGGCGCCGTCCTGGTTGACTGCTGAGCCTTTGATGACTGCCAGGACGCGGTGGCCGTTGCGTTCGGCGTCGGACAGGCGTTCGAGTAGGAGCAGTCCGGCGCCTTCGGACCAGCCCGCGCCGTCTGCGGCGGCGGCGAAGGACTTGCAGCGGCCGTCGGGTGCCAGGCCGCGCTGGCGGCTGAACTCCACGAAGAGGCTCGGGGTCGCCATCACCGTGACGCCGCCGGCCAGCGCCAGCGTGCATTCACCCTGGCGGAGCGCCTGCGCGGCCATGTGGAGCGCGACCAGCGACGACGAGCACGCCGTGTCGACGGTGACGGCCGGCCCTTCGAGCCCGAACGTGTAGGCGATGCGGCCGGACGCGACGCTCGGCGCGCTGCCGGTGACGAGGTATCCCTCCAGTTCGGACGGGCTGTGCTGCAACCTGGTCCCGTAGTCGTCGTACATGACGCCCGCGAAGACGCCGGTGAGGCTGCCGCGCAGCGCCGTCGGGTCGATGCCGGCGCGCTCGACGGCCTCCCACGCGGTTTCGAGCAACAGCCGCTGCTGCGGGTCGATCGCGAGCGCTTCGCGGGGGCTGATGCCGAAGAAGGCGGGGTCGAAGTGGTCGGCGTCGTGCAGGAACCCGCCCTCCCGCGCGTAGGTCTTGCCCATCCGCGAGGGGTCCGGGTCGTAGAGCCGCTCCACGTCCCACCCGCGTCCGGACGGGAAGCCGGTGATCGCGTCCTCGCCCCGGGCGACGAGGTCCCACAGCAGCTCCGGCGACCGGGCACCGCCCGGGTACCGGCAGGCCATGCCCACGATGGCGATCGGCTCGTCGGCCGCGGCGACGGTCGTGACCGAGCGGGTGGCGGTGGGCGCGTGCAGCAGCTCGGCGCGCAGGTGGGCGGCGAGCGTGGCGGGGCTCGGGTGGTCGAAGACGAGGGTGGCCGACAGGCGCAGGCCCGTGGCGGCGTTGAGGCGGTTGCGCAGCTCGACGGCGGTGAGCGAGTCGAAGCCGAGGTCGCGGAACGCCAGCTCCGCGTCGACGGCGGCGGTGGAGTCGTGGCCCAGCACGGCGGCGGTGTGGGTGCGGACCAGGTCGAGCAGCAGCTTGCGCCCCTCGGCCTCGTCGAGCGCGGCCACGCGCTGTGCCAGACCGCCGCTGGCGGTGCGCCGTTCGGGTACCCGCACGAGGCCGCGCAGCAGGGGCGGCGGGTCGCCGAGGCCAGACAGGTCGAGCTTGGCCGGTACCAGGGCGGGCTGGCCGAGGCTGAGCGCGGCGTCGAGCAGGGCCAGGCCGTCGCCGGCGGGAAGTGGGGCGAGTCCGTTGCGTGCGAGCCGGCTGCGGTCAGTCTGGTCGAGGTGGTCGGTCATGCCGCTGGCGTCGGCCCAGAGTCCCCAGGCGAGTGAGGTGGCTGGGAGTCCGAGGGTGTGGCGGTGGTGTGCGAGGGCGTCGAGGTAGGCGTTGGCGGCGGCGTAGTTGCCTTGTCCGGGTGTGCCGAGGGTGCCGGCTGCGGAGGAGTAGAGGATGAACGCTTTCAGGTCCAGATCGCGGGTGAGCTCGTGTAGGTGCCGCGCGGTGTCCACTTTGGGGGTGAAGACCGTGTCGATCTGCGACGGGGTCATGGAGTCGATGACCGCGTCGTCGAGGACGCCGGCGGTGTGGATGACGGCGGTGAGGTCTGGGATGGAGTTGATGAGGGCGGTGAGGGCGTCGCGGTTGCTGGTGTCGCAGGCGACGATGTCGACGCCGGGCCCGGCAAGCTCGGCGGCGCCGGGAGCGTCCGGTCCCCGGCGGGACGCGAGCACCAGATGCCGGACGCCGTACTCGGCCTGGAGGTGGCGTGCCACGAGGGCGCCCAGGCCGCCGGTGCCGCCCGTGATGAGGACCGTGCCGTCCAGGGTGGGCCGGTCGCCGGCGGGCTCCGTGACGCGCACGAGCCGCGGCGCGTACGCCTGGCCATCGCAGATCGTCAGCTCTGGTTCGGTGACGCTGAACGGGATCGCCTCATGTGGACGGTCGAGGTCAACCACACTGATCCGGCCGGGATTCTCGGTCTGTGCCGAGCGGATCAGGCCGCGAGCCGCCGCGCCCGCCAGGTCCGCGGCGCCGCGGGTGGTGAACACCAGCGGCGGCTCCGTGTGCTCCTGGAGCGCCGCCAGGACCTGCTTGGTGGCCTCGGCCGGGTCGTCGCCGGTCACGTCTACGACGACCGCGTCCGCGGGGAGCATGTCGTCGGCGGTGACCGGCACCCAGTCGACGCGGAACAGCGAGTTGTGGTGGGCAGCGGTCGCCATCGGGCGCAGGGTGAGCGCGTCGACCGTCGCGACCGGTTGGCCGTCGCCGTCCGCGACGAGGATGCGCGCGGTCGCGTCGCCGGTGCGGGTCAGGCGTACCCGGACGGCGGTGACCGGGGCGTGCGGATACACCGTCACGCCCGACCACGAGAACGGCAGCTCCAGCCGGTCGCCCAGCAGCGGGTGCAGCGCCGCGTCCAGCAGCGCCGGGTGGATCCCGAACCCGCCCGCGTCGGCCACCTCGACCTCTGCGTACACGTCGGAGGCGGTGGTCCAGGCGGCCCGGAGCCCCTGGAACGCCGGCCCGTACTCGAACCCGGTGAGTGCCAGCGCCGGATACAGCGCGTCCACGTCGATCGGGGTGGCGCCGGCCGGTGGCCACGCGCCGAGCGGCGCTGGCGGAGCCTGGCCGGTGGCGGCACTGACGGTACCGCTGGCGTGGCGGGTCCATTCGGCGTCGGTCTCGCCATCCGCCGGTCGGGAGTGGATGGTGACCGTCTGCCGGTCGCTGACCGTGAGGCGCAGCTCGACGGCGCCGCGCTCGGGCACGACCAGCGGGGCTTCGAGGGTCAGCTCGTCCACCCGGCCGCCGGCGTGCAGGGCCAGGTCGAGCAGCGCGGTGCCGGGCAGCAGGACGGTGCCCTGGACGGCGTGGTCCGCCAGCCACGGGTAGGTGGCCAGCGACAGCCGGGCCGTGTAGACGGTGGCGTCGCTGTCAGCGAGCGTGACGGCGGCGCCGAGCAGTGGGTGGCCGGAAGGGGCCTGGCCCAGAGTGGACGGGTCACCGGTGCCGGTCGGGGTGTCCAGCCAGTACCGCTCGCGCTGGAACGGGTAGGTGGGCAGGTCGACGACGCGTCCACGCACGACGGTGGTCCAGTCGACGGGTGCGCCGTGGCAGTGCGCCTCGGCGAGCGAGGCGAGGAACCTGTCGTGCCCTTCGTCCCGGCGCAGGGTGCCGATGGCGGTGGCGTCGAGCGCGGAGACCAGTACTGGGTGTGGGCTGCACTCGACGAACAGCCGGTGCCCGTCATTGTCGAGGGCCTCGACGGCGGAGTGGAGTTGGACGGTGTGGCGCAGGTTTCGATACCAGTAGTCGGCGTCGAGCGACGTGGTGTCGAGCAGACCGCCGGTGAGCGTGGAGTAGAACGGGATCGTGGCCGCCCGCGGGGTGATGCCGGCGAGGGCGGACAGGATTTCGTCTTGGATCGCCTCCACGTGCGGGCTGTGCGAGGCGTAGTCGACAGCGATCTTGCGGGCCCGGACCCCCCGAGCCTCGCAGGAGGCGACGAGGGCTTCGAGCACGTCGGCGTCGCCGGCGACCACAGTGGATGTCGGGCCGTTGATGGCGGCGATGTGTATGCCGTCGGGCAGTGTCAGCTCGGAGGCGGGTGCGGTGATGGAGGCCATGCCGCCGCCGGGCGGCAGTGCTGTGATGGCCCTGGCGCGTAATGCGACGATGCGGGCGGCGTCTTCCAGGGACAGCGCTCCGGCGACGTAGGCGGCGGCGATTTCGCCCTGGGAGTGGCCGACGACCGCGTCCGGCCGTACGCCGTGGTGCCGCCACAGCGTGGCGAGCGAAGTCATCACCGCGAAGAGAGCTGGCTGGACGACGTCGACCCGATCGAGTGGACCCCGCAGGGCGTCGAACAGGTCCAGGTGTGGTGCCAGGGCGTCGGCGCACTGCCGCATGTGGTCGGCGAAGACGGGGGAGGAGTCCATCAGGTCGAGCGCCATGCCGGTCCACTGCGAACCCTGGCCGGGGAAGACGAAAACCGTCCGGCCGGCGGCGGCGACGCCCTGGACCACGTCGGACGTCGGCGAACCAGCCGCGAGCGCCGCCAGACCGGACGGGTGGGCGCCGAGCACGACCGCCCGGTGGTCAAAGACAGTCCGCGTCGTCGCGAGCGAGTACGCGACGTCGGCGAGGTCGGTGTCGGGGTCGACGGCGGCCGCGAGGCGGGCGGCCTGCTCCCGCAGGGCCGTCTCGGACCTGGCCGACAGGACCAGCGGCGCAGGACCGGCCGGCTCGGAGGTCCGCGGTGCCTGGGACGCCGGCGCCTCTTCGAGGATCAGGTGGGCGTTCGTGCCGCTGATACCGAACGACGACACACCCGCCCGGCGCGGCCGGCCGTCAACCTCCCACGGCCGCGCCGACGTCAGCAGCGACACCGCGCCCGCCGACCAGTCCACGTGCGGCGACGCCTCGTCGACATGCAGCGTCGGCGGCAGCGTCTCGTGCCGCAGGGCCATCACCATCTTGATGACGCCGCCGACACCGGCGGCCGCCTGAGTGTGCGCGATGTTCGACTTCAGCGACCCCAGCCACAGTGGACGGTCAGCCGCCCGCTCCTGGCCGTACGTCGCGATGATGGCCTGCGCCTCGATCGGGTCACCGAGCGTGGTGCCGGTGCCGTGCGCCTCGACGGCGTCCACCTCGGCGGGCGCCAGGCGGGCGTTGGCCAGCGCCTGGCGGATCACCCGCTCCTGGGAGAGCCCGTTGGGGGCGGTCAGCCCGTTGCTGGCGCCGTCCTGGTTGACCGCCGAGCCGCGGATGACCGCCAGCACCGGGTGCCCGTTGCGGCGCGCGTCGGAGAGCCGCTCCAGCAGCAGCATGCCGGCGCCCTCGGCCCAGCCGGTGCCGTCGGCGGCGGCCGCGAACGCCCGGCACCGGCCGTCCGGCGACAGCCCGCGCTGCCGGCTGAACTCCAGGAAGATGCCCGGCGTCGCCATGACGGCCGCGCCACCGGCGAGTGCGAGTGAGCACTCGCCCTGCCGCAGCGCCTGGGCGGCCAGGTGCAGCGCGACCAGCGACGACGAGCAGGCGGTGTCGACGGTGACAGCCGGGCCTTCGAGCCCCAGCGTGTACGCGATCCGGCCGGACGCCACGCTGGTGGTGCTGCCGGTGAGCAGGTACCCCTCGAAGCCGTCCAGGGCCTCGTGCAGCCGCGGCCCGTAGTCCTGGGCCATCGCGCCGACGAACACGCCGGCCCGGCTCCCGGCCAGTGAGCGCGGGTCGATGCCGCCGCGTTCGAGCGCCTCCCAGGCGGTCTCCAGCAACAGCCGCTGCTGCGGGTCCATGGCGGCCGCCTCGCGAGGGCTGATGCCGAAGAACGCCGCGTCGAAGCGGTCCGCGTCGTGCAGGAAGCCGCCGTGCCGCGTGTACGTCCGGCCGCCCTTGCCCGGCTCGGGGTCGTAGAGGGCGTCCACGTCCCAGCCCCGGCCGGTGGGGAACGTCGACACCGCGTCCACCCCGTCGGCGACCAGCCGCCACAGGTCTTCGGGCGTGTGCGCGTCGCCGGGGTACCGGCAGGCCATGCCGACGATGGCGATCGGCTCGTCGCTACCCACCGAGATGGTGGCCGGCAGGGCGGATGCTGAATCGCCCGCCAGCTCGTCGCGCAGGTGCTGGGCGAGCGCGGCCGGGGTGGCGTAGTTGAAAAGGACGGTGGACGACAGCGGCAGGCCGGTGGCGGTGGCGAGCCGGTTGCGCAGGTCGACGGCCAGCACAGAGTCGAACCCGAGCGCCTTGAACGCGCGGTCGACGTCGACGGCGTCGGGCGTGACGTGGCCGAGCACGATGGCGACGTGTGTGCGCACCAGCTCCAGCAGGTCAGCCTGGTCGACCACCGGGGCAGCCGGTGCGATCGCCAGCGCGGGAGCGCCGTCCAACCAGTACCGCTGGCGCTGGAACGGGTAGGTGGGCAGCGGCACACGGCGGCCGGTGGTGACGGTGGTCCAGTCGACGGTGGCGCCGAGCGTGTATGCCTCGGCGAGCGAGGCGATGAACCGGTCGTGCCCTTCGTCCCGGCGCAGCGTGCCGATCGCGGTCGCGTCCATCGTGGAGACCAGCACCGGGTGCGGGCTGCACTCGATGAACAGCCGGTGCCCGTCTTCCTTGAGAGCCTCGACCGCGTCGTGGAGTTGGACGGTGTGGCGCAGGTTGCGGTACCAGTAGTCGGCGTCGAGCGCGGTGGTGTCCAGCAGCCCGCCGGTGAGCGTGGAGTAGAACGGGATCTCGGAGGGGCGTGGCGTGATGTCCGCCAGCGTCGTGAGCAGGTCGTCCTGGATCGTCGAGACGTGCGGGCTGTGCGAGGCGTAGTCGACGGCGATCTTCCGGGCCCGTACCCCACTGGCCTCATAGGAGGCCACGAAGGCGTCGAGCAGGGTGGCGTCGCCCGCTACCACCGTGGATGATGGGCCGTTGATGGCGGCGATGTGTATGCCGTCGGGCAGTGTCAGCTCGGAGGCGGGTGCGGTGATGGAGGCCATGCCGCCGCCGGGCGGCAGTGCTGTGATGGCCCTGGCGCGTAATGCGACGATGCGGGCGGCGTCTTCCAGGGACAGCGCTCCGGCGACGTAGGCGGCGGCGATTTCGCCCTGGGAGTGGCCGACGACCGCGTCCGGCCGTACGCCGTGGTGCCGCCACAGCGTGGCGAGCGAAGTCATCACCGCGAAGAGAGCTGGCTGGACGACGTCGACCCGATCGAGTGGACCCCGCAGGGCGTCGAACAGGTCCAGGTGTGGTGCCAGGGCGTCGGCGCACTGCCGCATGTGGTCGGCGAAGACGGGGGAGGAGTCCATCAGGTCGAGCGCCATGCCGGTCCACTGCGAACCCTGGCCGGGGAAGACGAAAACCGTCCGGCCCTCGGTCGCGGTGCCCTGTACCAGGTCGGCGGCCGGCATGCCGGCGGCGAGCGCCGCGAGGCCCGACGCGTGCGAACCGAGCAGGACCGCGCGGTGGTCGAACGCCGTCCGGGTGGTCGCGAGCGAGTACCCCACGTCGTGCGGGTCGGCCTCGCCGGCGTACGGCAGCAACCGCGCCGCCTGCTCCCGCAACGCCGCAGCCGACCGGGCGGAGAGTGGCCACACCACCGGCCCGGCGCCCGATCCGGCGGCCAGCTCGGCCGGACCCGAAGGC
Organism: Micromonospora sp. CPCC 206061; assembly: GCF_036906915.1. NCBI lineage: Bacteria > Bacillati > Actinomycetota > Actinomycetes > Micromonosporales > Micromonosporaceae > Micromonospora > Micromonospora sp. CPCC 206061. The sequence continues at coordinate 100,501 of NZ_JBAKHX010000015.1, read as the reverse complement.
TCGATCGCGGTCAGCACCATGTGGCAGTTCGTGCCGCCCATGCCGAACGAGCTGACTCCGGCGACGAGGGGCCCTTCCCCGGCGGGCCAGGGCTGGAGCGCGTCGGCGACCCGCAGGTTGAGCGTGTCGAGCGGGATGTTCGGGTGCGGCGTGGCGTAGTTGAGGCTCGGCGGGATCTGGCGGTGCCACAGGCTCAGTACCGTCTTGAGAAGCCCGGTGATGCCGGCCGCACCCTCCAGGTGGCCGACGTTGGTCTTCGCGGAGCCGACCAGCAACGGCGATCCGGCCGGGCGGGCGGCGCCCAGCGCCGTGCCGAGCGCGGCCGCCTCGATGGGATCGCCGACCCGGGTGCCGGTGCCGTGCAGCTCGACGTACCGGACCTGCGCCGGATCGAGACCCGCCGCCCGGTACGCCTCCCGCAGCACTGCTTCCTGCGCACGTCCATTGGGGACGGTGAGCGCTTCGCTGGCGCCGTCGTTGTTGACGGCACTGCCGGCGATGACACAGTAGACCCGGTCGCCGTCGGCCAGCGCCGCGCGCAGCGGCTTGAGCACGATGGTGCCGCCACCCTCGCCACGCACGTAACCGTTGGCGCGGGCGTCGAACGTGTAGCACCGGCCGTCGGGAGACAGGCCGCCGAAGTTGGCCTCGCTGATGGCGCTCTCCGGCACCAGGTTGAGGTTGACGCCGCCGGCGAGCGCCAGGGTGCTCTCGCCGCGGCGCAGGCTCGTGATGGCCATGTGCACGGCGACGAGCGATGAGGACTGCGCCGAGTCGACGGCGAGGCTCGGCCCGTGCAGCCCGAGGGTGTACGAAACGCGGTTGGCGATGATGCTGCGGTGCAGGCCGGTGACCGTGTGCGGGGTGATGGCGCCGGCGCCGAGCCGGTGCAGCAGGGTGGCGTAGTCGTCCCAGATCGCACCGACGAACACGCCAGTGCGGCTGCCGTTCAGGGTGCCGGGGCGGATGCCGGCATCTTCGAGCGCCTCCCAGCTCAGCTCCAGCATCAGCCGCTGCTGCGGGTCCATGGCGGTGGCCTCGCGCGGCGAGATGCCGAAGAACTCCGGGTCGAAGGCGTCGACGTGGTCGAGGAAGCCGCCGTGCCGGATGTCGGGCTGGGCGAGGGCCTCGGCGTCCCAGCGGTCGGCCGGCGTCTCGGTGATGCCGCTCGTGCCGTCGCGCAGCAGACGCCAGAAGGCGTCCGGGTCGGGCGCCTGCGGCAGCCGGCAGGCGAGGCCCACGACCGCGATCGAGTCGTCGAGATTGGTCATCGCGTGGAGGTCTCCCTAAACGCTGGGTAGGCGCCACCGACGGCACCGCCACGAACAGCGTCGCCCGGCCGGCTAACGACCGACTTGGTCGTGCCTAAGCCCGTCCTAAAGCGACGGACGTCGCACTGGGGGTGAGTAGTTCGGCGAGGCGGTTGAGCAGGAACGGGGGTGCCTGACGGTGGAACAGGTGCCCGCCTGGCACGGTGTGCTGCCGGCAGGCGGCGGTCGTGTGGCCGTCCCACGCCGCGGCGTCGGCCACGCGGACGATCGGGTCGGCGGCACCGGTGAACACGTGGATCGGCACCGGCAGCGGGTCGCCGCCGGGGTACCGGTAGCTGAGGCAGGCGCGCAGGTCGTCGCGGGCCAGCGCGACGGCCGCCGTGAGCCACGCGGGGTGGTCGCGCAGCGCGGGGGACATGCCGCCCAGCTCCGCGAGCAGGCCGGCGAGGTCGGCGTCGGGCAGGTCCACCGCGCCCGCGAGCGCGGTCGGCAGGTGCGGCGCCGGATACCCACCCACAGCCAGGCAGCGCGGTGCCGGGCGGCCGCGCGCGACCCGGGCACGGGTCAGCGCGTACGCGACGAGGGCGCCCATGCTGTGGCCGTACACGGCGTAGGGCGGGCGCAGGTACCGGTCGAGGTGCGTGTCGAGGTCCCGCACCAGCGGTTCGATGTCGGTGAACCGGGGTTCGCGCACCCGCGCCTCCCGGCCCGGCAGCTGCACGGGCAGCACGGAGACGCCCGGTCCGAGCGCGTCGCGCCAGCCGGCGTACGCGGACGCCGCCCCGCCGGCGTGGTGGAAGCAGAACAGCCGCAGCCCGTCCCCGGGCTCGGGCGCCCAGGGCAGGTACGGCGTCACGGTGACCGGCGGCGCGCGAGGCGCCCCATCAAGCCCAGCACCGCCCGCTGCACCGGGTACCCGCCGCGCATCTGGAGCACCGAACGCGCGGTCCAGAGCCGGGTCTGCGCCATGTGCGCGGGGGAGCCGTGCACGTCGTCGTTCTCCACCAGCCGCAGACCGCGCACGCGCTGGCGCAGCAGCGCGGTCTCGCCCGGCGGGATGATCTCGTCGCGGGTACTGGCCAGGTAGTGCACCGGAATGTCCAACCCGGACAGCTGCGCGTCGGTGAGCCCCCAGTCGCGCATGTGGTCGCCGACCTTCGCCGGCTCGACACCGGCCAGGTGCGCGAGCGTGTTCATGGTGAGCCGGGGCACCTGACGCTGCCAGGCGGCGTCGGCGAAGAACTCGCGGACCGGCGCGCCGATCGTGACGACGCCCTTGATGCGTGGGTCTTCGGTGGCGCAGCGCAGCGCGAGGTGGCCGCTGAAGCTCATCGCGACCGCGTACGCCCGGTCGGTGTCGGCGAGCCCGCCGGCCGCGTCGAGGATGCCGGAGAGCATCCGGTGGCTGTCGGCGTGGTATGGCAGGGTGTTCTCGCCGACGCCGGGCATCTCGGCGACGACGGCCGTGGTGCCGAGCTTGCGGGCCTGCGCGAGCACGGCGGCCCACTGCTCCTTGACGCTGACGATGCCGCCCATGACGAGCAGCAGCGGCCGGCGCCGCTCGGTGCCGCCGCTGACCCAGCACCGCACGGCGCCGTCGGCCAGCTCGACGTCGAGGCGCCGGAAGTCGGTGTGCTCGCGCCGCCAGCGGTCGAACGCGTCGGCGCAGGCGGCCATCGCGCGCTGCCGCTCGACGCCGTCCGGGTACGGGAAGCGGGCCAGGTTGTAGTGGGCGCACGCTTCTAGCAGCTTGCCGTCGCGCTCCAGCGCCACGGCCGCGGCCGACCACTCGCCGACCCAGGAACCCGCCCCGCCGTCCTCGTCGGTGCGGATCGGGTCCACGATCTCGCGGTACCGGGCCGGTGGGATGCCCTGCACCGTGGCGTGCGCCTCGGCGAACTGCCGCAGCTCGTCGATGTCGTGCATCAGATCCCCGCTCCCGTGGTCGCCGGCAGCGGGTGTGCGGCTGGTGCCGCGAACCCCTCCAACCGGTCCTTGATGTCGGTGAGCACGTCGGCGGCCTCGGCACCGTCGATGACCCGGTGGTCGAACGCGAGGCTCAGCCGCATCACCGGTGCGACCGCGAGCGCACCGTCGCGCACGACCGGCCGGTCGGCGATCCGTCCTATGCCGAGGGTCACCGTGGTGCCGCCCACCGAGTGGAACCCGTCGACCGCGCGGTGCCCCAGCGAGCTGACCGCGAACGTGCCGACGGTCGTGGCGCGGCGGCGCAGCGGCCGGATCGCCGCGCGGAACGCCAGCCGTCCCACGGGTCCGGGCAGCCGGTGCAGCAGCCGTGCGCCCGCGAACTCGGCCATGGTGGCGGGGTCGCCGTCGCGGTACCGCTCGACCCGGCGCTGTATGTCGTCGAGGCTTGCGCGGTCGAGGTCGGGCAGCAGCGCGGCGAGCACGACGCGCCGTCCGCCGACGGTCTTGTCGAGCGCGAGCTTGCCGGTGACCGTCGGGTACCGGGCGACGCGTGGCCACAGCCGACCCCGGATCGCCGCGTTGGCGTCCGGGTGCGCGGCGAGCACGCGGGCAGCCTCGTGCAGCACGTACGTGACGACCGAGTACCGCCGGCCCTCTGCCGTGGCGGCCGCCCGGTGCGCCCGGACCGCACCCATGTCGACCTCGGTGTCGATGAAAACCGGTGCGAACGCCCGCACCTCCGCGAGGAAGTGCAGGGTGTGCCGGCGTTCCCGGGCGACCGGCGCGCTCATACCCTGGTCGCCAGCGCGTGGATGTCGGCGAGCGTGCCGGCCTCCAGCACGTCCGGCATGGAGATGCGCCGCCCGGTGCTGCGCTCCAGCGCGGTCAGCAGCCACAGCAGGTGCACCGAGTCCCAGCCCGAAAGGTCGGACAGTTTGCGGTCGGCGTCGGCCGTGGTGAGCGGCAGGCCCAGCTCGTCGCGGACGAGCGTCACCAGGTCGTCGATGCTGTTCACGAAGCGGCCCTCTCGAAGCTCTCGGTCAGGTGGAGGTGGTCCGGGCCCGGCTCGACCGTGGCCAGGTCGTGGCGGAACACCAGCGCCCCGTCCCGGTCGTCGGCCGGCTGAAACCCGTGGCGGAGGTAGAAGTCGCGCACCATCGCGTTCTTCGCGCTGGCCCGGTAGTACCCGAACACGGCCGGTGCGCCGCTGCCCTGGGCGTGCCGCAGCAGCGCCGCGAGACACGCGCGCTCGATGCCACGGGAGAACACCCGGCAGCTGAGCAGGAAGTTGTCGACGTGTACGCCGTCCGCGTCGCGCCGGGTGAAGACGGCGCCGACGATGCCGTTGTCGCCGAACCGGTCGGCCGCCTCGATGGCCAGTACCAGCCGGCTCGGGTCGGCGGCCAGCTCGTGCAGGTCGGGCAGCGGCACCCGGGTGGTGGTGAGGTTGAACTGGTTGGTGCGCAGCGTGATCTGGGCGACCCGGGCGGCCTCCGGCGGGGTGACCGGGCCGAGCCGGACCTTGACCCCGAGCTCGCGCAGGTAGTCGTCGAGCGAGTCGAAGGTGCCGAGGAAGTCCGCGCGCTCCATTTCCTGGCGGTACATCACGGTGCGGGCGCGGTCTTCGGCGGTCAGTTCACGGGTGTCGAACCAGCCGTCGCGCAGCAGCTTCGTCACGTGCAGGGCCGGCTCCTCATCGACCTGTACGACGGCGACCTGGGGCAGCTCGCGGCGCACCAGCCCGCACTCGAACGGGCTGTCGTCGACGAAGACGAAGCTGTCGAGGCCCAGGTTGAGGGTCTTGGCCAGCTCGACGAGGTTGTCGTGTTTGGGTCGCCAGTTGGCGACGACCCGGACGAAGTCCTCGCCGCGCAGCGTCATCCGCGGGTGCGCCTCCAGCGCCTCCTGCACCGGCTCCGGGTTGTTCTTGCTGACGGCCGCCAGCAGCACGCCCTGCGAGCCGATCTGCTTGGCCACCTTCTGGAACGCCCGGAACGCCTCACCCCGGTACGAGTCGGCGACCTCGATGCCCTCGACGCCGTCGTCGCCGAGGATCCCGCCCCAGACGGTGTTGTCCAGGTCGAGCACCAGGCACTTCTTGGTGCGGCCGGTCACGTGCCGGGCCAGGTGGCCGACCTCGCGGGCGTACCGGGCGAGCAACTGCGGCGACAGGTGCGCCTTGGCGTACACGTCGAGCCGGTCGTCGGTGACCGGGATGCCCTCGGCGAGCAGCGGGTCGAGGTCGAGAACGACGACCGCCGGGTGCTGCTCGGCGAGGCGGAGCAGCCGGGCGTTCGCCTCTCGCCAGACCGCGCCGAGCTGGGCGCGGGAGCGGTGGTCGACCAGTTGCGCCGGGTACCGGGACGGCAGGGGAATCGTGTTGAGCACCAGTGTGCCCCGGCCGGTGGCGGCGAACCGGCCGGCGAGCTGCTCGACGGTGGAGACCCGGGCGGCCGCCGCGGCGGCGACGTCGTCGGGGCGCCACGGCACCGGTACGTCGTCGAAGACCACGGTGGCGTCGAGCACGCAGAGCACCAGGTCGGGCGCGGCGGCGTAGAGCGCGCTGCCCGGGTCGGCGAGGTCGAACACGTAACTGTCGAAGTCGGACACCGCCGGCCGCACCAGCAGGCCGTGCCGGGCCAGCTCGGCTGTCAGCGGCGGCACCAGCGCCGACAGCGTGCCGTGCCCGGTGACCGCCACGTTGAGCGCGGGCACAGTCGGGTGTGCGCGGCGTACCTCGTCGGGATCGAGCCGCGCGAGTAGCTGCCCGGCGCGGCCGAGGTCGGCGTCGGGCAGCTCGGCGAGCAGCGCCGGCAGCTCGGGGAACCGGTCCGCGAGCTGCCCGGACCGCAACAGGGCGAGCACGCCTGGCGCGTTCACAGCTTCTCCAGGGCGAAGCCAGCCTTGATCCACTTGCTGGACTCGACCGAGATGCCGATCGCCCGCTCGCCGCTCGCCATCCGCGGCAGCAGCCGCTCCAACTGGAGGAACGGCAGGGCGTTGCCGTTGTTGCCGGTGTCGGCCACACAGGACACCTCGCGGGCGTCCGGCAGGTCGAGATGCTTGACGATCTGGCTGGTCATCCGGCCGGACAGCTGCGGCGGCAGCAGGTAGTGCAGGTCGTCGCGGCGCCAGCCGAGGTCGTCGAGCAGCTCCTTGAGGATCTCGGCGGACATCAGCGGCACCGACTCCTCGATGGCCTTGTAGTCCTCGCTGGCGGGCAGCCGGTCGGCGGGCGCGTCGCGCAGCTCGCCGGCTCCGAACCATTCGATGGACTGGCCGGGCGGGCGGCCGAGGCCGGTGAGCCGGTTCAGCACCCGTCGCAGGGCGACGCTGCCCGGTACCGGATCGAGTGTGAGGACGGCGGCGCCCGCGCCGTCGCCGAACAGCACGATGTTGACCAGCTGGGCCGGCGGCAGCTTGCTGGCGTCGAGGTGGACGTCGAGGTGCTTGGCGCACGAGTCGCCGCCGATCACCAGGGCGGTGCGGTGGCCGCTGGCCAGCATCAGCTGCCGGGCCACGTCGAGCGCCTGGATCGCGCCGGCGCAGCCGGACTGGAGCTGGTAGGTGGGCACGCCGTCGATGCCGAGCCGGTCGGCGACGAGGTTGACGGTTGCGGGCATCAGCAGGTCGGGTGAGGCGGTGCCCATCACGACCAGCTCGACGTCGCGGGGTGCCACGCCGGCCGCGGTGAGCGCCCGCCGGCCGGCCGCCTCGGCGAGGTCGGTGAGGCTGTGGAGGCGCTCGCCGGTGTCGAGGTCGACGGCGAGGTGCCGGGTGCGGGTGCCGATGAAGGCGTCGATCCACTGCTGCCACATCTGGTCCATGCCGAGCCGGCGAGCCAGCCGGGCGTTGTCGAGGGGTGGGCCGGGCAACTCGGTGCCGACGGCCAGGACGTGGGTGTCACCACGGGCGTCCATTGTGGATGGCAGTCCTCTCTCCGGGTCCGGCGCGCGCCGTACCCCATCCTGGGTCGCGGGCCTAAAGCGGGCCTAAGGCCCGCCTTGTGGGCGGCGGCCGCGTGGGCGCGCCGGCGAGCGGACCAGCAAGGTCCGCTTTAGGGGTGCGCAAGCGGACGGGCGCAGCATTTGTCCGACAACCACATATCCGCAACGAGAGGGGGAATTATCATGCGCGCTGGCCGGATCAGCCGGGCCGTCGGGTACCCCGTGGCGGTGGCCGCCTGCGTGCTGGGGCTTGCCGCCGTGCCGGGCACCGCCGCGGCACACGGCAGCCAGCAGGGCCGCGGCTGCGTCACACTGGAGGGCCTCCACGAGGTGACGCAGCTGACCATCCACGATGGAGGCGAACCGGGCCCCGGTGCGGGTGACCTCGTCAAGGCGCACAACGAGTTGTTCAACGCGCGCGGTCACCTCATTGGCACGTCCGACGGCACGATCGGCGTGTACGCCCACCCGGTCACCGGCGAGCTGTGGCAGTGGGTGATGGCCACCGACAAGCTGCCCGGCGGCAAGGTCGTGTGGGCCGGGCACTACAAGCTCGGGCCGGCGGTGGCCGGCGAGGTGACCACGCTGCCCGCTACCGGCGTCAGCGGGAAATACAAGGGCAAGACCGGTGAGCGCTGGTTCCGGCTGGTCAGCCGGCCATCGGAGAACAGCACCGAGCTGGAGTCGGGCGTCTCGCTGTGCCGCGGGCGGCGCTGACCCGACCACATGCCGCGACCCGATCCACCGCACCGGGACACACGGGTGTCCCGGTGCGGTGGTGTCATAGAGACCGAAACCGACGAGAGGAGCTGGCACGTGACCGAGTGGCAGGGCATCGCAGGCAAGACCGTTCTGATCACCGGCGGCACCGGGGGCATCGGGCTGGCGGCGGCCCGTGAGCTGGCCGCCCGCGGGGCGCGGCTGGGCATCGTGGCCCGCGACGAGGGCCGCGCGGCGGCCGCCGTCGACCAGATCCGGTCCAGCGGAGGCGGGGGCTCCGAGGTTGAGGTCTTCATGGCCGACCTGGCCTCGCAGGCGTCCGTCCGGCAGCTGGCCGCCGACGTGCTGGCGCGGTACCCGCGGCTGGACGCACTGGTCAACAACGCCGGCGCGGTGAACATGAAGCGCCAGGTGACCGCCGACGGCATCGAGCTGACCTGGGCGGTCAACCACCTGGCGCCGTTCCTGCTCACCGAGCTGCTGCTCGACCGGCTTAAGGAAAGCGCTCCGGCCAGGGTCATCACGACCGCCTCGGACGCGCACCGCACCGTGTCCGGCATCCCCTTCGACGACCTGAACGCCGAGCGCAAGTTTCAGGGCATGGGTCGCTACGGGGTCTCCAAGCTGGCGAACATCCTGTTCACCGCCGAGCTGGCCCGCCGGGTCGCCGGCAGCGGCGTCACCGCCACCAGCTTCCATCCCGGCTTCGTGGCCAGCGGCTTCAACCTCAACAACGGCGCGTTCTTCCGGTTCGCCATGAAGCTGACGAGCGTGGTCGCCCGGTCGCCGGAGAAGGGCGCGGAGACCCTCGTCTGGCTGCTCGACACCCCGGACGGCACGCTGCGACCCGGCGGCTACTACAAGGACCGCCGTGAGGTCGAGCCCACGCGGTCCGCGCGCGACGAGCCGGCGGCTCGCCGCTTGTGGGAGGTCAGCGAGGCGCAGACCCGCGCCACGGCCTGACGGCCCCGCCAGGTCGCGGGGCCGCCAGGGCCAAAGGGGTATCAGGTACCCGGCACGTGGAACGCGTAGAACGTCTTGCTCGGCAAGCCGAGCCGGTTGTTCGCGTACCCGTTGCCCCAGAACACCGTGCCGCCGGCGATCGACGGGCCGGCGTTCGACGCGCCCTCACCGGCGAAGTCCCACAGCAGCGCGCCGTTGCGTGCGTCCAGCGCGTACATGTGGTTGTTCAGGCTTCCGATGTAGACGACGCCGTTCGCGGTGCTGACCGCCGCCTGCGTCATGCCGCCGTGCGGCTCCGGCACCTGCCACAGGATCTGCCCGGTCGCCGGGTCGATGGCGCCGAACGAGCTGTAGTCGATGACCGTGCCATCCGGCATCGTGTGCGGCTTCTTGCCGAAGTTGGTCTCGTTGAAGTAGATCCGCTTGCCGTCCGTCGCCACGCCCCACTGGATGCCGCTCCAGTGGTCGCCGTCCGGACCGACCCGCTTCTGCCAGACCACCTTGCCCGTGCGGGCGTCGAGCATCCAGTAGATGCCGCCCTTCTGCGCGGCGCCCACCAGCCGGCGCGGCTTGCCGTTCTTGTCCTTTACGGTGAACAGCGTGGCCCCCGCGCCGTAGTCGTACGACGGGCCTGGCACCGGGCAGTCGTCACCCGGGTTCTGCGGGTTGGCGCAGTCACCGTTCCAGACGTCGAACCAGTCCGCCCGGTGCACCCACTTGATCGACCCGTCGCGCAGGTCGAAGGCGACCACCGAGTCGTAGATGTTCCAGTCCGGCAGGCACTCGCGCGCCGTGCCACCGGCCGCCTTGCAGTCGTAGGCGCTCTTCGGCATCGAGTAGTTGTTGCCGGTCGTGGCGTACAGCGTGCCGGTCAGCGGGTCGATGGTCGGCCCGCCGCTCCAGATCGTGCCGCCGCTGAACCGATCACCGTCGGTGCCGTTCTCCGGGATCGTGTGGGTCTTCCAACGCACCTTCCCGGTGATCGCGTCGACAGCCACCATGCTGCCCCGGAACGAGCAGCACTTGTAGGTCGGGAAGATGACCGCGCGGATCTCCACGGAGGACACGCCCATGTAGACGGTGCGTCCGTGCACCACCGGCGAGCCGGTGATGCTGGCCGACGGGTGGTCCTCGACCAGTGTCTTGAACCGCAGGTCACCCGTGCGGGTGTCGACCGCGAGCAGGTAGCCGGCGCTGACCGTGGGCGGGCTCAGCGCGCAGCAGGCCGGGTTGACGGTGCCGATGTACAGCGTGTTGCCGACGACGGCCGGGCTGCTGCGGGAGAAGACGCCGTCGATGCCGACGTAGTCGGCCACCTTCCGCGACCAGATGGTCTCGCCGGTGTCGGCGTCCAGCTTCCACAGCGTGCCGCCCCAGTCGGGGAAGTACACCGCGCCGCCGACGACGGCCGGCGTGGCGGAGACGTCACCGGTGGTGGTGGCCTTCCACTTGACCGCGAGCTGGCTGGCGTTTCCGGGCTTGATGGCGCGCTCGAACGGGTTCGACCGCGTGTTGCTCAGGTCGTGCCCGCCGGTGCGCCACTCGCCGCCGAACGGGTGCGCCGTCGCCGAGGACGGCAGCGCCGCCACGACAGCGACGGCGACCAGCGCCGCGAGGGCCAGCGCACGCCGGGCGACCCGGTTGCCGAGCGTCACCTGCGGCATACCGACACCCCCGACTCGCTGATGGACTCGATGGGCGAGGTGCGCTCGATCAGCCGGAACGTACGGGCGCCCACCTTGCCGCGGAAGCGGCCGGTGACGCCCACCGCGCCGATCGACTGCTCCTCGCCGGACACCGCCGAGATCAGGTCGATGGTGCCGGCCGAGGCGACCGTGCCGCCCGGCAGGTAGTCGATGCCGGTGACGAACTCCTTGAGCCGGCCGGTGGCCGGGTCGGCGAAGACCACCGCGCGGCCGACGTTGCGGCCGACCAGGTCGCCGTCGGCGTCGAGCAGCTCGGTGTGGAAGTCGACGACGTCGCCGGCGCCCTCACCCGGCTCGCCACCGTCCGTGATGGACAGGTGCGTGACCTCGGTGAGTCCGCTGTACGCGATGCAGTCCCGGTGCTTTCCGGGCCCGGCCCAGGCGGCCGAAGGCTCGGCCACCAGGACGGCGGCGCTCGCGGCGGCTGCGGCGAACGACGCGACCGCCCGTTTCGGGGCTAGGCGCATGGCATTCCCTCTTTTCGTGGTTGTGGATGCCCGCCGGGCGGTGCCGTCGCGTCACCGGACGGGCCGTGCCCGCGCCGTGGCCGAAGGCACGATGTGCCCGGCCCGCGGCGCGCCCGTTGAATCGTGGGCAGTCGGGCTAAAGGACACCTAAAGCACCGCTTCGGGTCGGTCGACCCGGTACGGGTATGGCCCGTGGCGCAAGAGCGGCGCAGGCGCCGCTTTAGCGGGCACACAGACCATGCCGGCATGGGCACCCATCGATCGCGTTCCTGGTCCGTCATGGTCGTGGCCATCGTCGCCGGGGTCCGGCATTTCTAGGGGTACCGTTCGCGGCGCCCCCGGTCGGCGAGGCGCGCTGGCGGTCACCCCGCCCGCCGGTCAGGTGGACGGGTGTGCGGCCGGCGACCGCGTACGGCAGCGACTGCCCTCAGCCCGGGGCAGGTGGTGAGGATGCCTCTGATCTCAACGTGCACGCGCCCGTGCGGCGGCGCGGCAGTCCCGGGTACCGGTGGTGGTGTGGCTGCACGGCGGCGGGTTCACCCGCGGCTCCGGCGCGCGCCCCGTTGACCTGGCAGCCGCCCACGCCTGCGCGTTCTGGAAGGGACTCGGCTATCCGGTCACGGCGTGAGGTGACAGCCGGTCGGCCACGACCCGCGTCACGTCGGCGGCGTTCGCGGAGACGAAGAAGTGCCCGCCGGGAAACACGGACAGCTCGAACTCTCCGGTCGTGTGCTCCGACCACGCTCGTGCCTCGTCCAGAGTGGTGCGCGGGTCGGCGTCGCCGGTCAGCGCGGTCACGGGGCACGACAGCAGCCGGCCCGGGGTGTGCCGGTACGTCTCGATCGCGGTGTAGTCGCTGCGGATCGCCGGCAGGATCATCCGGACCAGCTCGGGGTCGCCCATGAGGCTGGCGTCGGTGCCGCTCAGCAGCCGCACCTCGGCCAGGATGCCGGCGTCGTCGCGCAGGTGCACCCGATCCTCCCGGTACCGCGAGGGCGCGCGCCGGCCCGAGGCGAAGAGCCGGTCCAGTGGCTGTCCCGTCGACTTCTCCAGGCGCAGGGCCACCTCGTAGGCGAGCACCGCGCCGAGGCTGTGCCCGAACAAGGCAAGAGGGCGGTCCGTGTACCCGATCAGCTCCTCGGCGGCGCGGTCGGCGAGGTCGTCGACGGAGGTCAGGCCGGGCTCGTGCCGGCGGTCCTGGCGCCCTGGGTACTGCACGCCGAGCACCTCGACGCCCGGCGCCAGCGCGGTCGACAGTGGGTGGAAGAAGCTCGCCGAGCCGCCAGCGTGCGGGAAGCACACCAGCCGTACGGCGCCCGGCGCGGCCGGCCGGAAGCGGCGGATCCAGCTCATGGAACCCCTCACAGCGGGATGTTGTCGTGCCGCCCGCGGGCGGCCGGTGCCTGCGCCAGGGCCCGGGCCAGCGTGGCGCGGGTTTCGGCGGGGTCGATGACGGCGTCGACGACGCCGAGGGCGAGCGCGCGCCCGACGCCACCGGAGAGGCGGTTGTGCTCGGCGATCAGCCGCTCGCGCAGGGCCGGCAGCTCTTCGGGGGTGGCCGCCGCCAGGGCCCGGCGGTGCAACACGCCCACGGCCGCCTCAGCGCCCATCACGGCCACCTCCGCTTCCGGCCACGCGTACACGGCCGTGGCACCCAGGGAACGGGAGTTCATCGCGATGTAGGCGCCCCCGTACGACTTGCGCGTCACCAGCGTAACCCGCGGCACCACGGCCTGCGCGAAGGCGTGCAGCAGCTTGGCGCCTCGCCGGATCACGCCGTCGAACTCCTGGCCGACGCCGGGCAGGTAACCGGGCACGTCGACGAGCACGACGAGCGGCGCGCCGAACGCGTCACACATCCGCACGAAGCGGGCCGCTTTCTCGGCGCTGAGCGCGTCGAGGCAGCCGCCCTTGCGCAGCGGGTTGTTGGCGATGATGCCGACCGTGCGCCCGGCCAGCCGGCCCAGGCCCACCACGACGTTCGCCGCCCAGCGCGGCTGGAGCTCGACGAAGCCGGGTCCACTGTCGACGATCGCGCGCACGAGCGGCCGGACGTCGTATGCCCGGCGCGGGCTCTCGGGCAGCAGCGCGCGCAGGTCGGCGCCGCGCGGCAGGGCGTCGGGGGTGAAGCGGCCCGGCCGCGCGAACAGCTCGGCCAGCCGGCGCGCCTCCCGGTACGCCGCCTGCTCGTCCGGCACGGCCAGGTGGGCCACGCCGGAGCGGCGGCCGTGCGTGTCGGGGCCGCCGAGCGTTGCCATGTCGACCTGCTCGCCGGTGACCGCGCGCACCACGTCGGGTCCGGTGACGAACATCCGCGCGTCACCAGCCATGATCACGAGGTCGGTCAGTGCCGGCCCGTACGCGGCCGCGCCGGCCGCCGGCCCTAGCACCACGGAGATCTGCGCGACCCGGCCGGACGCACGGGTCATCGCGCTGAACACCTGGCCCACACCGTCCATCGATTCCACGCCGTCGGCGAGCCGGGCGCCGCCCGAGTGCCACAGGCCGATGACGGGAACGTCTTCGACAACGGCGGCGTCGATCGCGGTGGCGATGTGCCGGCACCCGGTCGCGCCCATCGCACCGCCCATCGTGGTGGCGTCGGTGCAGTACGCGACGACCGGCCGGCCGCCGACCAGCCCGCGGACCGCGGTGACGCCGCTGGAATCGGGGGCGTGCAGCGGCGCGGGCGAGCCGGCGTCGAGCAGTCGGGCCAGCCGGGCGGCCGGTTTCCGGTCGTCGCTGTCAAGGTTGCCCGGTTCAAGGTGGGATGGTGCGTCGGGCGGGGCCGTGGTCATGACCGTCATCGGCAAAAGCCTATGGACGGTGGGGTGCCACGGCCCACCCGTAGCGACCCCTAACCCGCGCGGCTGTCGGCGACGTCGAGCTGGAGCCCGGATGGCAGGTCGCTGCGGCCGTTGACGCGCAGCTTCCGGTACACCCGGGTCAGGTGCTGCTCCACTGTGCTCACCGTGACGTACAGCTTGCCGGCGATCTCCCTGTTGGTGTGCCCGAGCGCCGCCAGCGTCGCGACCCGGCGTTCGGCGTCGCTCAGCTCGGTCAGCTCGTCCGGGGTGTCCGGCGGGGCCGCCGGGCGCGGCGTGGGGGACAGGTCGGGTTGCAGCCGGCGCAACAGCGGCACCGCCTGGCTCTTGCGGGCGATCGTGCGCGCGGTGCGCACCATCATCCGCGCCCGGCTGGACTCGCCGACCTGGTGCAGCGCGTCGCTGAGGTCGGCGAGCGCGCGGACCGCCTCGAGCCGGTCGCCGCTGGTCTGGAGCAGGTCGACAGCCTCGCGCAGCATCGGCACCCGCCGGGACGGATCGCTGGCCGCCGCGAGCACCCGCAGGGTGGCCCCGCGCACGCGCGGCTGGCCCTCACCGACCCGGCGCAGCTGCTCCTGTGCCAGATCCCGGGCCCGCCGGTGCCGGCCCAGCGCCAGGTAGGCCTGGGCGAGGTCGGAGCGCCACGGCAGCAGCGCCGGCTCGTCCATGTCCCAGGCGGTGAGCAGGTCGCCGCATGCCTGCAAGTCGCTGACGGCGGCCCGCGCCCGGTCGGTGGCCAGGTAGTAGCCGCCGCGGGCGCGCAGGTACTGCACGCCGAACGGGGTGCCGAACATGCCCGGCGGCACCGGAAGGCCCAGGTAGTGCGCGGCGTCGTCGTACGCTCCGGCGCAGGTGCTCGCGCCCACCAGCGTGGCGAGCACGCCGCCGAGCCCGACGCCCCAGCCCTTGGGTGTGAGCTCGGTCAGCGCGTCGCGGGCGTGCTGCCGGCCGCCGAGCAGGCCACCCTGGCGCAGCTCGAGGTCGGCGCGTACCCCGGCCTGGAGCGCCAGCCACGGCGCCCCGTTCGGCGCCCAGGCGCCCGCCGCGGCGTACCGGTCGAGCAGCACCAGCGCCGCGAGCGCGACCCGCGCCGGTACCAGCGCGTCGTCGCCGTGCTGGCCGCGCACCATCTGCTCAGCCGCGGCGACCGCGTCGCCGTGCGGGCTGAGCGCGACCATCGCCCCCAGCACGGCGCTGGCGCGGGCCGGCGGCAGCTGCGGCATCGGCCCGCCGCCCGCGCCGAGCAGCTCCCAGCCGGCGCGCACCTGGGCGCGCTGCTCCGGGTAGGTGTAGCCGAGCCACAGCAGCGCCACCCGCAGCCCGGCGGACACCTCGATGTCGCGCCCGGACCGCTCGCAGAGCGTGGTGAGCAGCATGGTCGCCTCGGAGACCCGGCCGTGCCACAGCAGGTAGCTGAGCGGCGCGAGCGCGTGCCGCGGCGCGAGCGTGCCGGTCCGCGCGGCGGCGACCAGCTCGGGCAGGTGCGGCGCCACGCCGGCCGGGTTGAGCAGCCATTCCAGGCGCGCGAGCCGCGAGCGGGTCTCGGCGTGGTGCTCGCGGTCGGGGCTGGCCGCGAGCGCCGTCCGCAGGCACCCGCGGGCCTGGTCGGCATCGCCGTGCGCGAGCGCCTGCTCGGCGGCCTCGTGCAGGGTCTGCGACATCCAGCCGGCGTCCAGCCGGTCGGCGCGGGTCAGGTGCCGTGCCACGTCGGCGGACGGCACGCCCTCGTCGTGCAGCATCGTGGCGGCGCGCCGGTGCAGCTCGCCGCGCCGGTCGGGCGCCATCTCGCCGAGCACCGCGGTGCGGGCGCGGGCGTGCCGGTAGTCGCCGGACTCGTCGAGGATGCCGCCCTTGGTGAGCAGCTCGACCGCGCGGGTCACCAGCTCGATCTCGGTGCCGAGCAGGACGGCCAGCGTCGCGGCCGGAGCGGCCGCGCCGAGCACGGCGACCGCGCGGGCCACGTCGACGACGACAGGCTCGCTGCGGTACAGGCAGGTGAGAACCGCCTGCCCGTACGCCCAGCCGACCGGGACGGGGTCGGCCGGCTGGGCGCCAACGAGGCGGAAGTCTTCGATCAACGCCCGGACCAGCAGCGGGTTGCCGCCGGTGAGCGTGTGGTACTCCGACGCGCGGCGGGCCGGCAACTGTGGCAGCTCGCGCAGCAGGTGTGCGACGCCGAAGCGGGTGAGCGGCTCGAGCGCCATCGCGCGAAACCGCGGGTTGCCCAGCACCTCGGCGTGGTACTGCGGGTGGGCCGGCATGACCCGGCTGTTGCAGGTGAGCACCACCAGCACCCGCGCGTTCTGGAGCCGGCGAAACAGATACGACAGCCACTGCACCGACGGCGGGTCGGCATGGTCTACGTCGTCGACGCAGATGACCAGTGGCGTGTCGCGGGCCTGCTCCAGGACCGCCATGCACAGTAGGTGCACTATGCGGGCGGTCATCCGCTCCATGGGCTCGGCTGCCAGGGTGTCCCACCGGCTGCGCGCGCCCTCGTCGAGCAGTTTGACCACCAGCGCGGCGGTCTCGGACGACAAGTCCATGCTGTGCAGCAGCTGCCCGACGACACCGAACGGCAGAGCCTGCTCGGCGCGCGACGCCACCGCGGTGAGCACCGTTGCTCCCGCGCGGGCCGTGCGGTCCGCCACCGCCTCTAGGATGGCCGTCTTCCCGCTGGCCACGGAACCGGCCACCGCCATCGCCGCACCCTGGCCATGGGCAGCTTGGGCGTACAGACCGTCGAACACGCGCAGTTGCGCGTCTCTCTCAATTAGCTCTCGCTCGACCAACCTCATCAGTTGCGCCTCCCCCGTAGCGACCAGCTCCGAGGACCAGGTGCGGCAAAATCACACGCTGATCTATGCCGCGATCCGGCCGTAAGAGCTGCATAACATAGAGCATTTTCGCAACGCCAGTCGTCTGTCCGCAATCCCACACGCGCGCGATTGCATGTATCAGAAGTGCTCCCGCGCCCTCGTTGACGTGCGCATTGTCGCTGCTTTCGGGCCGTGTTAACTGTTCGTGAATTGAACGCCCGCTAGGTCGATGTAAGGCCTTGTATGTGGTTTTGTTTAGCGCAACGTGAAGCGGTTTCGGTATTTCTTAAATACGTTATCGGACCCTGTCCGGCGAATTCGATGATCGCGGGTAAATGGGACTTTGTACCCTCATACACGAAGAAACCGGCCCCTCAAGGGGCCGGTTCCACTGTGGAGGCGGCTACTCGGCGATCCGGGTGCGGGTGGTCCAGCGGTAGACGACGGCCTCGGCGTCCCGCTCGTCGGTGCGTTCGAAATGCTCGTATCCGCCCCGGTGCTCAACCTTGATCTTGTATTCGTCGGTGTCCGAGCCGCGGTGCGCGCGCAGCTCGTCGGGAAAGTCGTTCGGGCCGCCTTCCAGTCGCGCCGGCGCCATGAGCCCGCCGTCGAGATTTCCATTCGTCATGGGGACCTCCGTCCTCTGGCTTCTTCAGACGCTACGGAGCCCCAGTACGAGGGTCAGCCCCTATCCGACCCCTTACCGGCCCAGGAACGCGTCGACGATCAGATCCGCGGCCCGCGACGGCAGAAGCGTGCCGGCCGCCACCCGGCGCTCCACGTCGGGCACGCTCGGGTGGGCGTGCAACTCGTCCAGTACGCGGGCGCGCACCAGCGACCACACCCAGTCGAGCCGCTGACGCCGGCGCCGTTCGGCCAGCTCGCCGTTTCCCGCGCGCCCGTCGTGGTCGCGCCGCAGCGCCGCCCAGACCTCCTCGACACCGGTGCCCTCGTGCGCGCTGCACGCCAGCACCGGCACCGCGTCGCGGCCCGACAGTCGCAGCGCCCCGCGAAGCTCGCGGGCGGCGCGGCGGGCGGGAGCCTCGTTCGGACCGTCCGCCTTGGTCACCGCGACCACGTCGGCGTGCTCCAGCACGCCACGCTTGACACCCTGCAACTCGTCGCCGGTGCCCGCCACGGTCAGCAGCAGCACCGAGTCCACCATCGCGGCCACTGCCGCCTCCGACTGCCCAACCCCGACGGTCTCCACCAGTACCGCGTCGTACCCGGCCGCCTCCACCACGACCATCGCCTCCCGGGTGGCTCGGGCGACGCCGCCCAGCGTCCCGGCGCTCGGCGATGGCCGCACGAACGCCGCCGGGTGCGCGGCGAGCTGGCCCATCCGGGTGCGGTCACCGAGGATGCTGCCCTGGCTGCGCGACGACGACGGGTCGACCGCGAGCACGGCCACCCGGTGCCCGGTCGCTACCAGGCGACCGCCCAGCGCGTCGACGAACGTGGACTTGCCGGCGCCCGGCACGCCGGTGACGCCGACGCGGTACGCCTGACCGGTGTGCGGGAGCAATGTGGACAGCAGCCGGACGGCCGCCGCGCGGTGATCGGGGCGGCTCGACTCGACCAGCGTGATCGCCCGCGCGACCGCGATCCGGTCGCCGGCCAGCACGGCGTCGGCGTCAACCTTCATCCAGGTACCGCGCTGGTCGGCGCTCGCTCCGCTCGCGCGGTCTCGGAGGCGTCACCTTCCCCCGCGCCGCCCACCGACTTCGTCGGGGCGTGGTCGGGGAGGCTGGTGGGCAGTCCAGGCGACGCCGGCCCCGGAGCCGGGGCGTCGTGTCCGAGGTGGATGGCGAGCTTCGCGACCAGGTCGAGCGCGGCCTCGGCGATGACCGTGCCGGGCGGGAAGATGGCCGCGACGCCGGCCGCGCGCAGCGCGGCGTGGTCGTCCGGCGGGATGACCCCACCCACGACCACCAGGATGTCGTCGCCGCCCAGGGCGGCAAGCTCCCGCCGCAGGGCGGGCACCAGCGTCAGGTGCCCGGCCGCCAGCGACGAGACGCCCACGACGTGCACGTCGGCCTCCACCGCCTGGCGGGCAACCTCGGCAGGGGTCTGGAAGAGCGGGCCCACGTCCACATCGAACCCCAGGTCGGCGAAGGCCGTCGCCACCACCTTCTGGCCGCGGTCGTGCCCGTCCTGACCCATCTTGGCCACCAGCACGCGCGGCCGGCGCCCCTCGATCCGCGCGAACTCCGCGGTCGCCGCCCGCGCGGCGTCGACCGCCGCGGACCCGGCGGCTTCCGCGCGGTAGACACCCGAGACCGTGCGGATGCGCTCGGCGTGCCGCCCGAACACCCGCTCCAGCGCCGCCGACATCTCACCCACCGTCGCGCGGGCGCGGGCGGCGTCGATGGTACGGGCGAGAAGCTCCGCCTTCCCGGTGCCTTCCGCCGCGGCGGTGAGCGCCGCGAGCGCGGCGTCGACGGCCACGGGGTCGCGTTCGGCGCGCAGCCGGCGCAGCTTCTCCACCTGGCGGGCGCGGACCTCGGCATTGTCCACCTTGCGCACCTCGACCGGGTCGTCGGCGGCCGACCGGTACACGTTGACGCCGACCAGCGGCTGGCGACCGGAGTCGATGCGTGCCTGGGCGCGCGCGGCCGCCTCCTCGATGCGCAGCTTCGGGATGCCCTCGTCGATCGCGCGGGCCATGCCGCCGGCATCCTCCACCTCGCGCAGGTGGTCCCAGGCGCGCGAGGCCAGGTCGCGGGTGAGCTTCTCGACATACCCGCTGCCACCCCACGGGTCGATCACCCGCGTGGTGCCGGACTCGTGCTGGAGCAACAGTTGCGTGTTGCGGGCGATGCGTGCGGAGAAGTCGGTCGGCAGGGCGAGGGCCTCGTCGAGCGCGTTGGTGTGCAGCGACTGCGTGTGGCCCTGCGTCGCGGCCATCGCCTCGACGCACGTGCGCACCACGTTGGTGTAGACGTCCTGCGCGGTCAGCGACCAGCCGGAGGTCTGGCAGTGCGCCCGCAGGCACATCGATCGCGGGTCGCGCGCACCGGCGTCGCGCAGCAGGCGCGCCCACAGCATCCGGGCGGCGCGCAGCTTCGCGACCTCCATGAAGAAGTTCATGCCGATGCCCCAGAAGAACGACAGCCGGGGCGCGAACGCGTCGACGTCCAGGCCCGCCCCGACACCCGCCCGCACGTACTCCAGGCCATCCGCGAGCGTGTACGCCAGCTCCAGGTCGGCCGTCGCACCGGCCTCCTGCATGTGGTAACCGGAGATGGAGATGGAGTTGAAGCGGGGCATCCGCTCGGCGGTGTACACGAACACGTCCGCGACGATCCGCATCGACGGGCCGGGCGGGTAGATGTACGTGTTGCGGACCATGAACTCCTTGAGGATGTCGTTCTGGATGGTGCCGGACAGCTTCTCCGGCGGCACGCCCTGCTCCTCGGCGGCCACGACGTAGAGGGCCAGAACCGGCAGCACGGCGCCGTTCATCGTCATCGACACGCTCATCCGGTCGAGCGGGATGCCGTCGAAGAGCTGCCGCATGTCCACGATGGAGTCAATGGCCACCCCGGCCATGCCCACGTCGCCGGCGACCCTGGGATGGTCGCTGTCGTAGCCCCGGTGCGTCGCCAGGTCGAACGCCACCGACAGTCCCTTCTGGCCGGCGGCGAGGTTGCGGCGGTAGAAGGCGTTGGACTCCTCCGCCGTGGAGAAGCCGGCGTACTGCCTTACGGTCCACGGCTGCGTGGTGTACATGGTGGGGTAGGGGCCGCGGGTGAACGGTGGCAGGCCCGGGTAGGTGTCGTCGACGTCCACATCGGAATAGACGGGCTCGACCGCGATCCCCTCGGGCGTCTGCCACGCCTCGATGTTCCGCTGTGGAGCCCGGTCGGGCAGCGGCGTGCCCAGCGGCACGCTCCGGAAGTCGGGCACGGGCATCAGGCCACTCCGAGGTCGTCGAGGGTGGTCTCGAGGACGCCGGCCGCGTCGCAGCCGGCATAGAGGTACGCGTCGGCGCCGAGGTGACCGGCGGGCCGGCCGGCGAGCCACACCCGTACCGCGCCCACCAGCTCCTTCGCGGCGGCGGTGGCGTGCTCGGCGTACCCGTCGTCGCTGCCGCACAGGCACGCCACCCGGGCCCCACTCGCGGCGAACTCGCTGGGAGCACCGATGACGGTGGCGATACCGCCCGCGGCGAAGAGGTTGGCCGCGAAGGCGGTCCGGGCGGCGTACGCGCTCGCCGGCCCGATCGTCGCGAGGAACACGGTCGGCCGGGCCGGGTGCGCGTCGGCCCGGTCCCGCAACGTCTCAAAACCCTCCGCGTACCGGACGCGGGGCAGGCCGCCACTCGTTTGCTTCGAGCGGGGTCGGCGGGCAAGCGCCGGCTCGGCCAGGTCCGGGTACTCGCTGACGCCGGTGATCGGGTCGTGCCGGTGCGCGATGTTGCTGGCCCGCACCGACCAGGTGGCCGCCACCCGGTCGGCGATGAATCCACTGTGGAGTGCGGCAGGTATGCCGCCGGCCCGCTCGATCTCCCGGAACCACGCCCACGCCGCGCGTGCCAGCTCCTCGGTGAGGTGCTCGACGTACCAGGAGCCGCCGGCCGGGTCGGCGACCCGCCCCGCCTGTGCCTCGTCCAGCAGCACGAGCTGCGTGGTGCGGGCGATCCGGCGGGCCAGGGGATCGGGCAGGCCGAGTGCGGCATCGTACGGCTGGACGGTGACCGCTTCGGCTCCACCCACGCCGGCGCCGAAGGCGGCGAGGATGCCCCGCAACGCGTTGACCCACGGGTCGCGCGTCGTCACCATGGCCGACGACGTCACGGCGTGCTGGCGCTGCGCCCGGGCGGCTGGGGGAGCGCCGTACACCTCGGCGATCCGCGCCCAGCACCGGCGGGCCGCCCGCAGCTTCGCGACCGCGAGAAACTGGTCCGCCGATACGGCGTACCGGAACTCCAGCTGGCTCAGCGCGGCGGCGGTATCCAGGCCGTGGGCGTCGAGCACCCGCAGGTACGCGACACCGGTCGCCAGCGCGCAGCCCAGCTCCTCGGCGTCGCTGCCGCCGGCGTCGTGATAGGGCGTGGCGTCCACTGTGATGGCCCGCACCCCAGGCCGGGGCGCGCACCGCGCGGCCAGCTCGGCCGCCTCGTCCAGCGGCGGCAGTGTCCCGGTCCGCGCCAGCACGCCGAGCGGATCGGCGCCCAGCGAACTGCCGGCGGCGAGGTCGCTGCGCAGGGCTCGTGGCGTGGCCGCGCCGGCATCCAGGACCACCGGTATCCGGTCGAGCGGCACGGCTGCCAGCAGCTCGGGGAGCGCGTCCACCGGGATGCCGCTCTCGCCCAGCACGAGCCAGAGCGAGGTCGCGCCGCCGGCCAGGTCCTCGCGGATCGCGTCCCGGGTGGCGTCGAGATCGGGGTCGTCGTGCCGGGCACGCACGTCCCATCGGCCGCTGCCGGGCGGGCGGCCGCCGCGGGTGAACGGGTGTTGGCCGGGCAGGCCGGTGGGCGGCAGACCCTCCGCGTCGCGGTAGAGCGGCGCGACCCGGACCCCGTCGTAGGTTGTGGTGGCGAGCCGCGCGAGCAGCGCATCCGGGTCCGCTCCGGCGCCGCCGGACTTGCGCAGCACCCGCACCGCCAGCTCCCGCCAGCGCTCCTCGCCGCCTGCCTGCTCGTCGCCCGCCGCCGTGTCTTCGGGCGCGGCCATGACCGGTGTCGCCATGCCCGAAGGCTAGGCCCGCACCCGCCTCGTCACCCCGTTCCATCCCCGAATTAGTGGCCACCAGGGGGTACCCCTACCCGCGCCGCCCTCCCGCGCCGGTCGTAACCCCGCACGATGGGCCCGGTCCGCGGATGCGACGCGCGAAGACACCATGGCATCGAAACTGTCGGCGGAACGGCGTAGCGTCGCCGACATGTCCGTGCGCCGCGTCCTCGCAGTCTTCGCCACCGTCCTCGCCGCCGCCGGGCTGGCAGCGCCGCCCGCGTCCGCGAGCGGCAGCGGCCACCCGCGCCCGCTGCACTCGCTGCGCGCGCCGGTCACCGACGAGTCGTTCTACTTCGTGATGGCCGACCGCTTCGCAAACGGTGACACCGGCAACGACCAGGGCGGGCTCGGCTCCGATCCGCTGGTGTCGGGGTTCGACCCGACGAAGAAGGGCTTCTACAACGGCGGCGACCTCAAGGGCCTGCTGTCCAGACTCGACTACGTGCGCGGCCTCGGCACCACGTCGATCTGGCTGACGCCCAGCTTCAAGAACAAGGCCGTCCAGCTCGAAGACGGGCCGTCGGCCGGCTACCACGGGTACTGGATCACCGATTTCACGCAGATCGACCCGCACCTGGGCACGAACGCCGACCTGCGAGCGCTCGTCGACGCGGCGCACAAGCGCGGCATGAAGGTCTACTTCGACATCATCACCAACCACACCGCGGACGTGATCGGATACACGCAGGGTGCCCGCCGCGGTTACGTGTCCAAGGACGCGGCGCCGTACCGGACGGCGGCTGGCACGCCGTTCGACGACCGCGACTACGCGGGCTCGTCGGCGTTCCCGGCGCTCGACCCGGCGGTGTCCTTCCCGTACACGCCGGTGCTCGACCCGGCTGAGCAGCAGCTCAAGGTGCCGGCCTGGCTCAACGACGTGACGCTGTACCACAACCGGGGCGACACCACGTTCGTCGGTGAGAACTCGTACTACGGCGACTTCTTCGGCCTGGACGACCTGTTCACCGAGCACCCGCGCGTGGTCGCCGGGATGATCGATATCTACAAGACGTGGATCCGGGACTTCGGCGTCGACGGCTTCCGCATCGACACGATGAAGCACGTCGACGACGAGTTCTGGCAGAGGTTCGGTCCCGAGGTGCTGGCGTACGCGCGCGAGCAGGGCAAGACCGAGTTCTTCATGTTCGGCGAGGTCTTCGACACCACCAAGAGCTTCACGTCGCACTTCACCACGACCGACCAGATGCAGGCGGTGCTGGACTTCCCGTTCCAGGCCGCGGCCCGCGACTTCGCCTCCCGGGGGGCGCCGGCCGGGCAGCTCGCGACGTTCTTCGCCGGCGACGACTGGTACACCGACGCGGACTCCAATGCCTACCAGCTGCCGACGTTCCTCGGTAACCACGACATGGGCCGGATCGGCCACTTCATCAGCGCCGACAACCCCGGCGCGGGCGACGCCGAGTGGCTGGCCCGCGACCGGCTGGCCCACGAGCTCATGTACTTCTCGCGCGGCAACCCGGTGATCTACTACGGCGACGAGCAGGGCTTCACCGGGACGGGCGGCGACCAACTCGCCCGGCAGACGCTGTTCGCCAGCCAGGTGCCCGACTATCTCGACGACGACCTGATCGGCACGGACGCCACGCACGCCCAGGACAACTTCGTCACCGGGCACCCGCTGTACCGGTCGATCGGCGCCCTGGCCGCGCTCACCCGCGCCCATCCGGCGCTGCGCGACGGCGCGCAGCAGCACCGGTACGCCTCGGAAGGGCCGGGGATCTACGCGTTCTCCCGGCTGGACCGGCGCGACCAGCGGGAGTACGTCGTCGCCTTGAACAACAGCGAGCAGCCGCGAACGGCGGCGATCCCGACGTACGCCGCCGCGCGCGGTTTCGACCGGGTCTACGGTGACGGTCCGGCGCGGCTGCGGTCCGGCGCGGACGCCGCGCTGACCGTGACGGTGCCGCCGCTGTCGGCGGTGGTGTACGCGATGGCCGGCCGCGTCCCGGGGACGAAGGCCGCGCCAGCGGTCGCGGTGACCGGGGCGGTGCCCGCCGAGGGTGCCCGCGGTCGGATGCGGGTGACGGCTGACGTGGGCGGCTCGTCGTTCGCCGAGGTGACGTTCTACGCCCAGGTCGGCGGCGGGCGCTGGCAGCCTGTCGGCACCGACGACAACGCCCCCTACCAGGTGTTCCACGACGTGAGCGGGCTGCGGGCGGGTACCCCGCTGCGTTACCGGGCGGTCGTTCTCACGGGCCGCGGGCACACCGCGAGCAGCTCTCCGCGGTCGGCCACCGTGCCGGCGCCGCTGGTGACGATCGAGGCGCCGGCCGAGGGCAGCCGCGTGCGCGGCACCGTCGAGGTGCGGGCGACCGTCGACCCGGAGCGGGCCAGCCACACCGTGGCGTTCGAGCGGCGGATCGGCGACGGTGCCTGGACGGCCATCGGGAGCGACGCGTCGTCGCCGGCGTACACGGTCTTCGACGCGCTGCCCGCTGACCTGGCGTCGAACACCCCGGTCGAGTACCGGGCGACGGTGACCACGCCTGCCGGCACGACCGCCACGAGCGCGGTGCGCCGGGTGCGGGCGGCCGGCCCGGCGGCCACGGTCGCGACGCTGCACTACTACCGGCCGGCGGGCGACTACGGCGACCAGGACAGCGGGTGGGGCCTGCACATGTGGGGCGACGCGGTCGACCCGGCGGTGCTGGCCAAGATCGGGTGGGACAACCCGTGGCCGTGGACCCGGATCGAGGGCGGGTGGGCCGAGTACGACATCCCGCTGGCCGACGATGCCCGGGCGGTCAACTTCATCATGCACCTGCCCTCGGGCGACTCCGTGCCGGACACCCGTGAGCCCGGCGGCGACCGGTCGTTCCTGCCGATCGACAGCCCCGAGGTCTGGATAGTCCAGGGCGACCCGGTGGTTTACACGAGTCCTCCAGCGGTTACGCCAGGCTGAAGCGTTCGGCGTGTACCTGGCGGCGGGGCACGCCGAGCGCGTGAAGGCTGCGCAGCACCGCCTCGGTCATCGGCAGCGGCCCGCACACGTAGACGTCGCGCTCGGCGATGTCGGGGACGGCGGCGGCCAGGTTCTCCGGCGCGAACGGCATGTTCGGCGGTGAGCCGGCAGGCCAGAAACGCCGCCGCCAGGCCGCCGCCGAGGGCGGACGGCCGGCCGCGCCGGTGCGCCCGGTGAGCAGGTGCACCCGGGCGCCGCGCTCGCGGGCCAGGGCCTCCAGCTCGGGCAGCAGCACCGCCTCGGCCTCGTTGTGCACCCGGTACAGCACGACGGACGGTTCCGTGGACTCCTCCAGGAGCGCGCGGATCGGGGTGATGCCGACGCCGCCGGCGATGAGCAGCAGGCCGGGGCGGGTCTGGTGCAGGGTGGTGAAGGCGCCGTACGGGCCCTCGGCGAAGACCCGGCCGCCGACCTTCACGTGGCGCAGCCCGGCGCTGGTCTTGCCGACGGCCTTGGCGGTCAGCCGCAGCGAGCGGCCGTTCGGCGCGGCCGACAGCGAGAACGGGTTGGCCTGCCACCAGTTGTTGTGCCCGGGAAACCGCCAGATCATGAACTGCCCGGCGCGGGCCGGCAGCTTGTCGAGGTGCCGGCCGGTGACGTGCACGGAAACGACGTTGTCGGCTTCGGGCACCACAGCGGCTACCCGGAACCCGTGATACGCGTTGCGCCACAGCGGCACCACTATCCGGCCGATGACGAGGGCGGCGAGCACGGCCACCCACACGGTCCACCAGTACACCTCGGCGGCGGTCGACTGGGTGAACGTGGTGCCTTCCAGCGCCTGGTGGGCGAGGCCGATGCCGACGGCCACGTACAGCAGGAGGTGCAGCGCGTGCCAGATTTCGTACCCGAGGCGGCGGCGGACGTACCGCATCGACAGGGCGGCCACCACGACGATGATCGAGGCGGCGATCATGCCGAGCATCGAGGCGGTCACCCCGGCCAGGCTCCAGAAGGTGTCCCACGGCCCTTCCGAGCCGAGCGCGGTGTAGCCGGCGACGACGATGGTCGCGTGGGTCAGCACGGTCCACAGCAGCGTGAACCCGATCCAGCGGTGCCAGCGGGTGAGCCGGTCCATGCCGAGGCGGCGGTCGAGCCACGGCACCCGGGCGACCAGGATCAGCTGCAACATCATGATCATGGCGGCGTGCAGGCCGAAGAACTTGCCCACCGTCAAGATCGAGTTCTTGCCCTTGCCGTACTTGATGAAGAGCACCTCGACGACCAGTACGTGCGCCAACCAGGCCCCGAGCAGCACATACGTTGCCAGCGTCCCCGGGGGTACCGCTGCGCGGGTCAGGGGCCGAGCCGTCGCCGTCATCGCGATCTCCCGTCGTTGTCGCCCGTACCCCGGCATTATCGGTGAGGAACGCGCGTTTCGACGCCCGGTCGAGCCACGTGGACACGTCACCTGGTATTCGCCGAGCTCCCGGAGGATACCGACTAGCATCTCTGCTCACACCGACCACGACGGGGGAGAGCTGTGGGCAGGGATCGCCGTGATGTGCTGCGCCGGGCACTGACGTTCGCGGGCGGCGTCGCCGCCACCCTGTCGGCGCAACGGATCGCGAAGGAGGTCGAGCCGGACCGGCTTCCGTTGAGCGGCGGATACGCGCCCGGCGGGGTCGCCAGCCGGGGTGACGCGGGTATGCAGGGCGAAAACGTCGATCGGCGCGGTGAGACGGTGGTGCGGTGGCGGGTGCGCACCGAGAAACCGTTGGTGGCGTTGACGTTCGACGACGGGCCCGGTCCGGAGTGGACACCCATGGTGCTGAACGCGCTCGACCGGCACCGGGCCAAGGCCACGTTCTTCGTGGTGGGGGAGCGGCTGACCCGGCACGAAAGACTGGTGCGCGACCGGATCGCGCGGCACGAACTGGGCAACCACACCTGGTCCCACCAGGATCTGGCCCGGCTAGACGAAGCGCAGGTGCGCGACCAGATCCTGCGTGCCCACTTCGCGATCAAGCGGGTGACCGGCGAGTCGCCGAAGGTGATGCGGCCGCCCTGGGCGCACCTTGGCGGCAGCACGCTCGTGCTGGCCGAGGAGTTCGGATACGACGTGGTGATGTGGTCGCATCAGATGCGCGAAAAGCGGTTCAAGGCGAACCCGCCGGCGCAGGCGCGCGACATCGTCGACAACGTCGGCCCGGGCTCGATCGTGCTGGCGCACGACGTCGGCGACCGCAACCGGTTGGTCGCGCTCAGCCAGCTCGACGCGATCATCGTCGGGCTGCGGTTGCGCGGATTCGAACTCGTGACGGTGTCTGAGCTGATCGCGGCGGCGGCTCCCACGACACGGTCGCATTGACTAGGATGGATCACCTTGGGGAGGTGGTCCGATGCGTAAGGGTGCGCTTGTCGCGGTACCGCTGCTGATGGCGGTGGCGCTCGGATCTGGAGGGTCGGCGGTTGCCGGCGCGGCGCGGACGCCGCCCGCCACAGTGGACGCTGGGGCGCCAGCCGGGTGGGTGACCACCTGGGGTGGCAGCGCGATGGCGCCGTCGGCGCTGGTCTCGTCGGTGCAGCAGCTCGACGACCAGACGGTGCGCAACATCGTCTACACCTCCGCGGGCGGCGGCGAGCTGCGCATCCGGGTGAGCAACGCGTTCGGTGACCGGCCCGTGCGGATCGGCGCGGCGACGGTCGCGCGCCAGCTGCGCGACGCGGAGATCGACGCGACGACGCTGCGTGCGCTGACGTTCGGCGGGCGGCCGGGCGTGCGGCTGCCGGCAGGTGGGCAGGTGCTCAGCGACCCCGTCCGCATGCCGGTGCCCGCGCTGAGCAATCTGGCGGTGAGCCTGTACCTGCCGGAGGCGACCGGCCCGGCGACCTACCACCAGGACCCGCAGCAGAACAACTACCTCGCTGACGGCGACCACGCCGCCGACGCGGGTGCCGCCGCGTTCGGCACGACCGTGGGCACGTGGTTCTTCCTCGACGCGGTGCAGGTGCGCGGGCGGGCGCCCAGCACGATCGTGGCGGTCGGCGACTCGATCACCGACGGCACGTCCGGCCAGTGGAACGCGAACACCCGCTGGCCGAACTACCTGGCACGGCGCCTCGCCGAGCGGTACGGCCAGGCGGCGCCGGCCGTGGTCAACGAGGGCATCGCCGGCAACCGCATCCTCAACGACTCGACGTGTTTCGGGGTGAGCCTGCTCGATCGGCTGGAGCGTGACGTGTTCAGCCAGGCGGGCGTGCGCACCGTCGTGCTGCTTGAGGGCATCAACGACCTGGGCTTCAGCCAGACCCCCGACAGCGGCTGCACCGCGCCGAACACCGAGGTCAGCGTCGCGCAGCTCATCGCCGCGTACCGGCAGATCGCCGCCCGCGCGCACGCGCGCGGCCTGAAGATCTACGCCGGCACGCTGATGCCCGCGCAGGGCTTCTCGTACTGGAACGACGTCGCGGAGCGCAAGCGGCGCGAGGTCAACGCGTGGATCCGCGGGTCGGGCGTCTTCGACGGCGTCGCCGACTTCGCGACCGTCATGGCGTACCCGGGCCGGCCTGAGCTGCTGGATCCCAAGTACGACAGCGGCGATCACTTGCACCCCAACGACGCCGGTTATGAGGCGATGGGCCGGGAGGTGGCCCGAATCCTGACCGGAGAGTGACCGGTCGGTGACTTGACACGGGGTGGAGGTGCGGACGAGCCTCGATCCATTGAACTCGATGCGTTTACGTCAGGAGACATGATGGCTCGCACGGCGATCCGCCGCGGCCTGACCGCCATCGGCACGGCCGCGATCTTAGTCCTGTCACTGTGCCTCTCAACCGGCACCGGTCCCGCTTCCGCGCACGGGCGCGACACGGGCCGGCTCTACGTCCCGCCGCCGAACCCCGCCGCGGTCACCCACATCGCCGACCTGGCGAAGTCGGGCAAGGTCCGGGACGCCCTGTTGCTGGCCAAGATGGTCAGCAACCCGCAGGCGGTGTGGTTCACTGGCGGCACGCCCGCCGAGGTCAAGGCCAAGGCCCGCAAGACCGTCGCCGCCGCGGCAAAGCAGGGCGCGATACCGGTACTGGTCGCCTACAACATCCCATTCCGCGACTGCTCCCTGTACTCGGCCGGCGGCGCGCTGAACCGGGCCGAGTACCTGGCATGGATCGACGCGTTCGCCGCCGGCATCGGCAAGAGCAAGGCGATCGTCCTGCTCGAGCCGGACGGTCTGGGCATCATCCCGTTCTACACCGACCTCGGCGGCACCCAGGAGTGGTGCCAGCCGGTGAACTCCGACGGCACCCCGCAGCCCGGCGCGTCGCCCGAGGAGCGGTTCGCCGCGATGAACGGCGCCGTCGACCGGCTCAAGCAGCAGCCCGGCGTCAGCCTGTACCTGGACGGCACGCACAGCGGCTGGCTCGGTGCCGGTGACGCCGCCGACCGCCTGGTCAAGGCGGGCGTGCAGCGGGCGGAGGGCTTCTTCCTCAACGTCTCCAACTACCAGCCGAACCCGCAGCAGCAGAAGTACGGCACCTGGATCTCCAGCTGCATCGCGTTCGCCAACAACCCCGAAGAGGGCGGCTGGCGGCTCGGCAACTACGGCTATTGCGCCAGCCAGTACTACCCGGCCAGCCCCAACGACTTCAGCACCTGGGGCCTGACCGACCAGTGGTACGCCGACAACCTCGGCACCGCCGTGCCGACCACCCGGTTCGTCGTCGACACCAGCCGCAACGGCCACGGCCCCAACGACATGTCCGCGTACGCGGGCCCGCCGTACAACCAGCCGGCCGACGTGGTGAACACGCTGCGCAATGGCAGCTGGTGCAACCCGCCCGGTCGTGGCGTCGGCGTGCGGCCCACCACGAAGACGGGCGTGCCGCTGCTCGACGCGTACGTGTGGGCGAAGATCCCCGGCGAGTCCGACGGCAGATGCGACATCCAGGGCGGCGCCCGCGCCTGGGACTACAGCGTCTACAACCCGTGGAACGTGCCCGCCGCGCAGCAGCGCACCTTCGACCCGCTGTGGGGTCAGGTGGACCCGGCGGCCGGTGCCTGGTTCCGTGACCAGGCCCTCGAACTGGCGAAGCTGGCGAACCCTCCGCTGAAGCGGTAGACGCGCCGCCGTCCCTCCTCCGGTGGGAGGAGGGACGGCCGGTAGCAGGAGGCGGATGCGGCCGCGCGGCAGGAGGTGCGCGGCCACGCCGGGCGCGACCGTGAAGGCATGATGACGCTCGCGCGTACGGCATTTCACGGTAACCGCGCCCTCACCCTCCTCGCCGGCGCCATGTCGGCCACGCTGCTGATCAGCCTCGTCGCGCTGGCGGTCGACCGCCGCACTCTCGCCGGCCAGCCCATCTGGCTCAAGCCGGCCAAGTTCTCCGCCTCGCTGGCGATCTACGGGTTCACGCTGGCGTGGCTGCTGGCCCACGTGCGCAAGGGCCGGCGGCTCGCCGCCTGGGCGGGCGGCGTCATCGCCGTCGGCACCGTTGTCGAGATGGGCATCATCGTCGGCCAGGCGACCCGGGGCCGAGCCAGCCACTTCAACGAGGCCACCGCGCTCGACACCGCGTTGTGGCGGTCGCTGGGCGGCGTGACGGTCGGGCTCTCGCTCGCCACGATCGCCATCGCCGTGCTGCTGTGGCGCGACGGGATGCCCGACCGGGCCGGCACGTGGGTCGTGCGGCTCGGGCTGGTGCTGCTGCTTGCCGGCTTCGTCGAAGGGGGGCTCATGGTGGTGCCGACGGCCGAGCAGCTCGCGGCCGCCGAGCACGGGCGCGTCACGAGCATGGGCGCGCACGCGGTCGGGGTACCGGACGGCGGCCCCGGACTCCCGGTGACGGGATGGAGCACCACCGGCGGCGACCTGCGGATCGGCCACTTCGTGGGCATCCACGCGCCGCAGGCGCTGCTGCTTTTCGGCATGCTGCTGTCGTGGCTGGTCGCCCAGCCGGCCCGGCGTACCCGGCTCGTGTTCGTGTTCGCGGCCGCGTACGGCGGCCTGCTGGTCCTGGTGACCTGGCAGGCGCTGCGGGGCCAGCCGCTGCTCGACCCGGACGCGGTGACGCTCGCCGCGGCCGGTGCGCTGGCCGTCGCGATCGCCGTCGCGGCCGCAGTCGCTTGGTTCCGTCCGGTTGCCGGCCGTGACTAGCATGACCGGCATGCGGCTGGCCGGGCGGCTCTTCGACGAGCGCTTCACCGCGATCCGGCTCGCCGTCGTCACCCTCACCGGCGTCGCGTACCTCGCGCTCGCCCCCGAGGCCCGCGTGCTGAGCGGTCTCGAATGGACACTCGCGGTGGGCGTGCTGGCCGCTGGCTTCGCCGGGATCTGGTCACCGTTCGCGGTCGTGTGCGGCACGTCCGCGGCGCTCGCCGCCGGCTATCTGTCCGGAGTGGACAGCGATGCCGTGCCGGCGGTCGCGCTGGCCTGGGCGATGTTCGAACTGGGTGCGCGGCGGTACGGCTGGCAGATCTGGTGCGGGCTCGCCTTCGGCGTCGCCGCCACGCTGCTGTCCGGCTCCTCGGGCGCAGTCGAGGTGGCCCTGACCGTCGTATACCGGATGGCCGCCGGCCTGGCCGCGCCGCTGCTGCTCGGCCTGCACGTGCGGACGCTGCGCGACCTCGGCCGCCAGGCAGCCGATCGCGCCCGGCAGGAGGTCGACCGGGTACGCGCCGAGGAGCGCGCCAGCATCGCCCGGGAGCTGCACGACCTGGTGGCCCACCACGTCGCCTCGATCGTGCTGCGGGTGGCGGTCGCGCGCGACGTGCTGCCGGTCGACGACCCGCGGGTGCGGCAGGTGCTCGACGACGTGCACGCGACGGGTACCGGTGCGCTGACCGACCTGCGGCGCCTCGTGGCCCTGCTGCGCGAAGCGGGCGCGGCACAGCCACCGTCCGTTGTGGACCCTTCTGGCCTGCCGGTCGCGCTGCGGTCCGCTGTGGACCGCAGCGAAAGGATCGGCCTGACCGTCCAGGTCAACATCGATCCCGCGATCGCCGGCGTAGACGCGCGCACGGCGCACGCCATGCTCCGGCTCACGCAGGAGGGATTGGCAAACGTGGCCAAGCACGCCGGCACCGCGGCTCGGGCGCGGCTGTCCATCCGGCGCAGCGGCGATCGGGTCGAGTTCGACCTGCAAGACTTCGGCGGAACCTCGGCTCCTGCCGTCGATTCGGACGGTCACGGGCTCATCGGGCTGCGTGAGCGGGTCGAGGTGCTGGGTGGCAGCCTGCGGGCCGGTGCGACCGGCACCGGGTGGCGGTTGACCGCGCTGCTGCCGGCGGGAGCCGCCTCATGATCCGGGTGCTCATCGTCGACGACCAGCAGCTCGTCCGCGCCGGCTTGCGGATGCTGTGCGAGTCCGTGCCCGACCTGGAGGTGGTCGGCGAGGCGGCGGATGGCGGTGCCGCGGTGCGCCTCGCCGAGCAGGTCCACCCGGATGTGGTCCTCATGGACCTGCGGATGCCCGGCGTCGACGGCACCGCGGCGACCGCCCGGATCCTTGCCCGCCGCCCGTCGACCCGCGTGGTCGTGCTGACCACCTTCGACGACGATGACCACCTGTACCCGGCGCTCGCGGCCGGTGCGTTCGGCTTCCTGGTCAAGGACGCGACCCCTGACGAGCTGCTCGACGGGGTGCGGCGTGCCGCCGCCGGTGACAGCCCTTTCAGCCAGGCGGTGCTGCGGCGGCTGGTGGCGCAGGCGGTGAACGCGAAGGCGGTGAACGCGAAGGCGGCGGCCCCACCACCGCACGCGCCCGCCGGCGTCACCGAACGGGAGCGCGACGTGCTCGCGCTGGTCGGCCAGGGCATGTCGAACCCGGAGATCGCCGCGCGCCTGCACCTCGGCGTCACCACTGTGAAGACGCACGTGGCCAGCCTGATGGCCAAGACGGGCAGCGCCAACAGGGTGCAGCTCGCGATCTACGCGGCCAGCGACGGCGGGAGGTGAGGCCATGCTTGTCGTGACGCCGGGAGGAGATCCGGACCCGGAGGTGGGTGGCGGCGATATCCGGCACGCTCGCCGGCATCATGCTGTTCTACTTTGGACACCGCGGGTACGCCGGCGGCACGGCTCGGCATGTGGCACGGCCACCTCGTCGCCGTGGAGGGCGCCTACGTGCGCACCCCTGGACGCCGGGCACCTCGATGGTGTTCCTGCTGCTGCCGCCGGCCTTCGCGAGTACCGGTTACGGCACGAGTAGGCGGGACGGCGGGTGGCCGAGCGCGTTCCGCCTGTGGTCGGTACGATCTGATCGACATTGGACGATCGGATGGGGGGCACATGTCCGACCAGCCGGCGCAGCGCGTCTTCGCCACGCCGACCCAGCCGGGGCCTGACGCGGCCGCCGGCTCCGCCCCGCCGAACCCTGTGCGGATTATCGAACTGAGCGCCGGCTACATGGTGGCGAAGGCGCTTTTCGCGGCTGTCGAGTTCGGCCTGTTCGCCGCCGCGGGCACAGGCGGTGCGACCCCAGCGGAGCTTGCCGAGCGCTGTGGGATTCCCGAGCGCAGCGCCCGCGCGCTGGGCGACCTGCTGGCCGACGCCGGCCTGCTGGTGCGCGACAGCGGCCGGTTTCGCAACGCCCCCGACACCGAGCTGTTCCTGTCGGGGCGCGGGCCGGCCGACCTGCGACCCCTGCTGCGGTACTGGGACCAGGTCAGCTACCCGGCGTGGGTGCGCGCGACCGAGGCGTTTCGCACCCGCGAGGGCGTGCGCGGTGACCTGACCGAGGAGCAGACGGCTGTATACGAGGCGGCCGTCGCCTCGATCACGGCGGAGACGGCCGCCGACCTGGCCCGCGAGTACGACTTCAGTGGGCACCGGCGGGTTCTCGACGTGGGTGGCGGGGTGGGCACGTTCGCGGCGCCGCTGCTGTCCCAGTACCCACATCTGACCGCGACGGTGCTGGAGCTGCCCGAGGTGGCCGCGGAGGTCGCGGCCCGCGCGGCGGGCGGACCGCTTGCGGGCCGTCTCGACGCGGTCGGTGCCGACTTCTTCGCCGACCCGCTGCCCAGCGGTTACGACGCGATCCTCGTGGCGAACGTGGTGCACCTGTTTCCGCCGGACCGCATCGCTGAGCTGTTTCGCAAGCTGCGCGCGGTGGCCGCTCCGGACACGCGCCTGCTGCTCGTCGACTGGTGGCGCACCGACGTGGCGCCGCACCCGTCGGCGCGGTTCGGTGCGGGCGAGTTCCTCGTGATCAGTGGCGGAGACCTGTATCAGGTGGACGAGGTCGCACGGTGGCTCGGCGAGACCGGCTGGCGGTTCGAGCGGTTGCAGCCGCTGCCGCCGCCATCGGGTGTGATCGTGGCGTCGCCCGCCTAATTATCCGTTCAGTATGACGGGGACTACCTGCTGGCGGCTTTGTCCAGGCCATTGACGAAGGGGTACCGCAACCTTACGCTGACCCCTCACTGTCCACCTGCGTGTCGACCTCACCCCACGGAGGCGCCAATGATAGAAAACCGGATAGGACCCAGAAAGCTGGCATCTCGCGCGAAGGCCCTCGGCGTCGGCGCGGCGGTCCTGCTGCTGCTGGGCACCTCGGCGCAAGCGGAGGCCGCCGTCCAGGGTGGCGGTGCGGGCAACACCAGTGAGTTCCGTGGCGTCAACTGGGCGGACCCGCGCGACAACTACGCCAGCGACGAGGTGGTGCCGAGCGGGTTGTCGGTGACCGACGACTACCGCACGGTCTACCGCACCAGCCAGAAGATGGTGAAGGGCTTCCGGCAGAATCTCGGCGCCAACACGCTGCGGCTGCCCATCAACCCGTCGAGCGTGGGTACCGCCTGGTGGCGGTCCTATCGGGGGACGATCGACGCGGCCACGGACAGCGGCTTCAAGGTCATTGTCAGCTACTGGGAGGCCAACAGCGCCAAGGACGGGTTCGTCGACGACCCCGCCGCCTGGAACAAGATGTGGGACACCGTGGTGCGGCAGTACGGCGACAATCCGCGCGTCTACTTCGAACCGATGAACGAGCCGTTCGGCTACAGCCTCGACGAGTGGGTGTCCGTCACCTCGAAGTGGCTGTCGCGGCATCACGAGGTCCCGCGCAAGCGGGTCGTCATCAGCGGCACCGGCTACAACGACAACGTGACCGGCGTCGGCGCCGCGAAGGAACTGCGCGGCACGCTGCTTTCGCTGCACTTCTACGGCTTCTGGGGCAGCGACACCACGCAGGAGGCCTGGCTCGCCAACCTGAAGCCCCGCATCGGCGACTACGCCAGCCGCACCATCATCGACGAGGCCGGCTCACCGATGACGATCGGACTGAACTACGGGGCCACCGACGGCAACGTGTCCACCGCGTACTTCGCAGCCGTCACCAACACCGCGCGGGCCCTGAAGATGGGCATCGTGTACTGGCCGGGCCTGCGGTTCAACGACTCGTACTCGATCGAGTCACTCACCCCCGACGGCAAGCTGGTCGACAACAGCGCCACCGGCGTCGCCCGCCTGCGGTGGGGCTGGGGCTTCGGCGACACCGAGCCGGTCAACGACCTGCCGCCCGCGCCCCCCGGCGAGCAGCTGCGCGGCGTGGGCTCGGGTCGCTGCCTCGACGTGCCCGGCTTCAGCACCACCAACGGCACCCAGCTCGACCTGTGGGACTGCAACGGCGGCGGCAACCAGTCCTGGAACGTGGCGGGCAGCGAGCTGCGGATCTACGGCACGAAGTGCATGACCGTGGGCGGCACCGGCGGAGCGGCAGGCGACCCGGTCATCATCTCGGACTGCACCGGGGCCACATCGCAGCAGTGGACGCTCAACGCCGACCAGTCGATCACCAGCGTCCCGAACCCGGGCCTGTGCGTCCAGGCAACCGGTGGCGGCACCGGCAACGGCACGCTGGTCGACGTCGGCGCCTGCAACGGAGGAAGCAACCAGCGCTGGACGCTGGGCTGACGGCCCCGCACCACGCGGACGCCACCGCCGGCTGGCTGCCCGGCTACTACGCCACCCGCTCCCTCAAGCCAGGGCCTAGAGGGAGCGGGCCAGGCGGTCGGCGAGGAGGCGCGTGAAGCGAGGCGGGTCGGCGAGCTCGCCGCCCTCGGCGAGCACGGCCATGCCGTAGAGCAGCTCGGCGGCCTCGGCGAGCGCCGGGTCGTCCGCGTTGGCCTCGTGTGCGGCGCGCAGCCCGGTGACGAGGGGGTGGCCCGGGTTGAGCTCCAGGATCCGCTTGGTGCGCGGCAACTCCTGCCCCATCGCCCGGTACATCTTCGAAAGCGTCGGGGTGATGTCGTGCTCGTCGCCCACGACGCAGGTGGCCGAGGTGGTCAGCCGGGTCGACAGCCGTACCTCCTTGACGTCGTCCCGTAGCTTCTCGCCCAGCCACGACAGCAGCGCCGCGAAGTCGGCCGCCTGCTCCTCGGGAGGCTCCGACCCGTCGAGGTCGACCTTGCCCTTCGCCACCGACTGTAGGGGTTTGCCCTCGAATTCGGTCACCTGCTCGACCCACACCTCGTCGACGGGGTCGGTCAGGACGAGCACCTCGTAGCCCTTGGCGAGGAACGCCTCCAGGTGCGGCGAGTGCTCGACCATCGCGCGCGACTCGCCGGTCATGTAGTAGATGTCCTTCTGACCGTCCTTCATCCGTTCGACGTACTCGCGCAGCGATGTCGACTCGGCGGCGGTCGAGGGCACGAGCATCAGGTCGAGCAGCTGCTCGCGGTTGTCCGGGTCTTCGAGCAGGCCCTCCTTGAGCACCCGGCCGAACTCGGACCAGAACGAGCCGTACTTCTCGGCGTCGGCGGCCTTGAGGTCCTTCAGCGTGGCCAGGATCTTCTTCACCAGCCGGCGGCGGACCACCTGGATGTGGCGGTCCTGCTGCAGGATCTCGCGGGAGATGTTGAGCGACAGGTCGTGCGCGTCGACGACACCCTTGACGAAGCGCAGGTACTGCGGGATCAACGCCTCGCAGTCGTCCATGATGAACACCCGCTTGACGTACAGCTGTACGCCGCGCTTGCCGTCGCGGGAGAAGAGGTCGAAGGGCGCGCGGGCCGGTACGAAGAGCAGGGCCTCGTATTCGAAAGTGCCCTCGCCCTTCATGTGGACCGTTTCGAGCGGATCAGTCCAGTCGTGGCTGACGTGCTTGTAGAACTCGTGGTACTCGTCGTCGCTGACCTCGCTGCGGGGCCGTGCCCAGAGCGCCTTCATCGAATTGAGCGGCTGCTCCTCGCCGTCCATGCGGATCGGCCACGCGATGAAGTCCGAGTACCGCTTGACGACCTCCTTGATCTTCCACTCCGCGGTGTAGTCGAACAGTTGGTCGTCACGGTCCTCCGGCTTGAGGTGGAGCGTCACCGACGTACCCTGCGGCGCCTCGTCGAGGGACTCGATCTCGTAGGTGCCCTCGCCGGTCGACTCCCAGAAGGTGCCCTGGCTCTCGCCGGCCTTCCTGGTCACCAGCGTCACCCGATCGGCGACCATGAAGGTCGAGTAGAAGCCGACGCCGAACTGCCCGATCAACTCCTGCGCCGCGCCCTCCGGCGTCTCGCGCAGCTTGCGCAACAGCTCGGCGGTGCCCGACTTGGCGATCGTGCCGATGAGCGTGACGACCTCGTCGTGGGTCATGCCGATGCCGTTGTCGCGGACGGTCAGCGTGCGCTTGTCCTTGTCGACGTCGATCGCGATGTGCAGGTCCGAGGTGTCGACCTGCAGCTCCTTATTGATCAAAGACGCCAGCCGGACCTTGTCGAGCGCGTCGGAGGCATTGGAGATCAGCTCGCGCAGGAAGATGTCCTTGTTCGAGTAGATCGAATGGACCATCAAGTGCAGGAGCTGCCGCGTCTCCGCCTGAAACTCCAGCGTTTCCCTGCTCACCGAGACCCCTTTCCGCACGGTCGAATTCCGCCGGAAAGAATACCGGCCGCTGGCCGGCGTAGATTCGGGTGGTGACGCCGGAGGAGATGGTGGGGGAGGTCCTGGCGGTCGCCGAGGCAGGGCTGGCGGCGGGCGAACAGCCGATCGGGGCGGTCGTGGTGCTCGGCGACGAGGTCGTCGGGCGGGCGTACACCCAGGAGAAGGCGCGCGGGCGGCGCCTGGTGCACGCCGACCTGCTGGCGATGATCGAGGCCGACGAGGTGCTGGGCTTCGGGCACCGGCCGCATCCGCCGCGGCTGGCGGTGACGCTGGAGCCGTGCGTGATGTGCCTGGGCGCGGCGATGGCGCTCGGCGTGCGCGAGGTCTACTACGCGCTGGAGTCGCCGAGTGACGGCGGGGCGGTGATCGCTGCGAGCTGGCGACAGAGCCCGGACGCGCCGTGGTTCGCCGCGCCGGTCATGGCGGGCGGGATCCGGCGCGAGGAGAGCCGGGAGCTGTTCCGCCGGTACTGCGCGGCAGCGCCCGACTCGGCCATGCGCCGGTGGGCCTTGACGCTGATTTCCGAGCCTGGGCGGTAATGATTCGGGGTTGGGCTGCCGCGGCGTCCGTCGTGGGCTAGGCCGTCGCTCCCGCGGCCTCGCCCTGCGCGGTCCACAATCGACCCAGCGGGCGGGGTCCGAGGTGGGGTGCGGTCCCGGCGTGCTTTGCTCTGCTTCCATGGAGGAAACACCCGGCGCCCGCTTTGCGGACGCGGACTGTTTCCTATACGGAAGCAGAGCAAAGTCTTGTTCATAGAACCCCCGCCCCGCCGGCCTTACCGGCCTACGTGCCTGGGTGGGTCGTGGGAACGCGGAGGGTGAGGCTGCGGGAGCGACGGACTAGCCCACGACGGGCGTCGCGGCAGCTCAATATTTCTTGATCTTTCCCCTTGCCGCGAGGCGTCTTTAGAGGCGCCATTGCGTCGGGGCTGGCGGGTGGTAGGCGCAGGTAGCGCCGGTGGAGATCGATTCGCGGAGGTGGGCCGCCAGCTCGGGGTGGACCTGGTCTAGGCGGCGCAGCGTGTCGCGGATGCGGGCGGTCACCGTCTTGCGGGCGCGTTCGGCCTCGTCGCCGAAGCGGCGGCTGCGCCCGCCGAGCCCGGCCGCCGCTCGCAGCTCGTCGATCAGCGCCTGCCGCTCGCGGTCCAACGCCGCCGCCCGCGAGTCGTCGCCGCGTGCCGCCGCCCGGTCGATCTCGTCGTCGAGCTCGCCCAGGCGCCGCTTGTAGCGCGCCTTGGCCTCGTCGTCGAGGATCTCGTCGCCGCCCATCCGGCCGACCGCGACGGCCACCGCGCCACCCTCGGGGCTGAGCAGGAGCACGGCCGGGATGTCGGTGCCCGGGTGGCCAAGCAGGTGGTGCAGGTCGTGCAGGCCCTTCGCGTCGGGCATGTGGGCGTGCGTGCCCGCGTATCGCAGCGACCACACCGCGCCGTCACGGCGGAACTCGTTGGACGCGGGGGCGGGTGCCTCGGTGCGCAGCCGCCGCACGCGGTCGACCACGTGCCGCATCCCCATCTCGGCGGCCTCGCTCTCGACGTCGTCGATCAGCGTCGCGGCGGCCTTCGCGTCGCCGGGAGCGTCGCGGTCGAGCAGGACGCGAGCCAGGTGGGCACGGGCCTCGACGGACCAGGGGCGGGACTGGAGCCGGTCGGCGGACTCGTACGCGGCGGTGAGGCCGGCGACCGCCTCGTCGTGCCGGCCGGACGCGGCGTCGAGCAGCGCCAGCCACAGGTCGGCGGGGCCGCTGACGTCGCACCCGTACAGCGAGACGAGCCACTCGCCGCGGTAGGGCTCGAGTGCCGCGCGGGCCCGCTCGCGCAGCGCCTCATCGTCGCTTGCCGCCGCGGCCTGTGCCTGGAAGCGCAGCCACAGCGGCGTGAACTCGCGCGGAGGCTCCTTGCCGCTGGCGATCACGGAGGTCAGCTGCGCGAGGGCGGTGCTCGTGTCACCGCAGTAAGCGGCCACGGTGCCGGCGAGCAGGTCAGCCTGCGGGTGCCCGGCCTCGACCAGCCCAGGGTGCAGCGCGGCGAGATCGTCGAACCGGCCCTGGCGCAGCCATGCCGCCCAGCGCAGGTGCCCGGCGACGAACTGGAACTGCGGGTGGCTGTGCTCGGCGAACGACGTGACAGCCTTGTCGAGGGCGGCCTCGGCGTCGGCGAATCGGCCGGTCATGGTGGCGATGATGCTGGTGTCGACGGCGGACGCGAACGCCGAGCGCGGCCGACCCTCGCGAGCGGTCAGAGCGAGGAACGCCCGGTACTGGTCGAGGTAGGCCGGGTCGCCCCGCTCCAGCAGCGCCACCCACCGGAACGAGGCAGCGAAGTACTCCATGCCGCGATCGGACAGGCGGCGGGCGACGTCCATCAGCTCCTCGGTGAGCGCGGCCCGCTCGACGGCGGTGCCCGGCCCCCAGATGGCATCGTGCCGTGCCCACAGCGAGAGGCCGAGCGCCTCGTCGTCGCCGGTGCGGCGGGCCGCCTCGCCGAGCCGGAGCGCGAGGTCGGGCACCAGGCGGTCGGGCGGATCGGTGGCGTCCTGCCCGACCAGCGCCCGGTGCACCTCGCGGAGCAGGCCGAGGGTGACCTCCGGCGAGGCGGTGGGTGAGCCGATCCGGTGCAGGGTGAGCGCCACCCGGGCCAGCAGGTGCGTGTCACCGATCTGGCGGGCGAGAGCGGTGGCCTCCTCGATCGTCGGCAGGAAGCCGGTGAGGTCGTTGTGGTGCAGGTCGGAGACCATGTGCAGGGCGATCTGCACCCGGCGGCGCGGGTCGATCTTGGCGGCGCGCTCGTATGCCCGGCGGTGGTGCCCGATCCCCTCCTCGGTGGCCATCCGGCTGCCGGCGTCGCAGGCGGCGGCGAGCAGCAGGTCGACGACCTTGTCGGCGGGCAGGTCGTCGCCGGCCAGGTAGGCGTGCCGGGCCAGGTCGGCGGGGAGCAGGTCGGCGGCCAGGGCGGGTGAGCGGTCGACGGCACGCACCACGGCGGCGTGCCGGTCGCGGGCCGCCGCCTCGTCGAGCTCGCCGTACAGCGTCTCGCGCACCAGGTCGTGCGCGAACGCGAACCGGCCACCGCCCAGCGCCACCACCAGCCGCGCCGCGACGGCCTGGTCGAGCAGCCGGTCGGTGTGTGCCACCGGTGCCGAGGCGGTGGCGGCCAGCACCTGCCGGTGAAACTCGCGCCCGAGCACCGCCGCGGTGGCGAGCACCTCGGCGACCGGCGGCGGCAGCAGCGACAGCCGGCGGCGTAGCGCGTCGCGCACCCCGGGGGCGATCGCGGTGACGGTGCCACCGCTGTGCCACAGCCGGGCGGTCTGCTCGACGAAGAACGGATTGCCCCCGGTGCGCCGGTGCACCTCGGTGACCAGGTCGTCGTCGGGCTGCCGGCCGACGGTCTGCGCCATCAGCGCGCCCACCTCGTCGCGCGTCAGGCCGGTCAGCGACACGGTGGTGGCCCGTGTGACCAGCGGCATCAGCAGCGGCCGCACCGGGTGCTCGGCCGCCTCGACCTCGGCGTCTCGGTAGGTGCCGATCAACAGCAGCCGCTCGAACCAGGTGTGTTGCGCCGCGAACTCCAGCAGCCGCAGCGAAGCTGTGTCGGCCCAGTGCAGGTCGTCGAGCACGACGACGACCGGTCGATGCTGGGACACCGCCACGAGCGCGCTGGTCACCGCGTCGTAGAGCAGGAAGCCGTCGGGCGCCTCCCCGGCCGGCGCGTCGCCGAGCAGCACCGCGAGGCCGCTGCCGGCCGCCTCTTCGGCGGCTGCCCACTCGTCGGGGGTGGCACCGCGGCGCAGCCCGCGCACCACCTGGGTCCACGGCCAGTACCCCGGGGCGCTGCCGGAATCCCAGCAGGCGCCACTGAGCACCAGCGCGCCGGACCCGCGCGCCTGCTCGACCGCGCGGGTGACCAGCGTGGTCTTGCCGATGCCGGCCTCGCCCGTGACCAGGACCAGGCCGCCGTGGCTGCCGCCCGCCCGGCTGATCTCGGCGCCAAGCACCGCGGCGGGATGGTCGCGTCCGATCAGCACACCCCAGACGGTATCCACACCGACCGACATTCGACCCGTTGACACGGGATGCCACGGTGCCGGCGCTGATCATCAAGCGGGTGATCCGGCTCGCGGTGGCGGGTTCGAAGGCAGGCACCGAGCACGGGGTGACGCCCGCCGTTGATGTATGCGCATTTGTGTGCGGTCCCCGTGCTTGACTGAGCGTGAGCGCTTCACCTCGGGGGGACGATGAGCGGGCGCGACGTAAGTTTCCTGGTACTGGGGCCGTGGGAGATCCACGCGGGCGACAGTCCCGTGTCGGTGCCGGCGGGGCAGATGCGGGTGCTGCTGGCGTCCCTGCTGGCCTCGGTCGGCCGGTCGGTGACGGCGGACACGCTCGCCGAGCGGCTGTGGCCCGAGCGGATGCCCGTGCACGCCCGCGCGACCGTGCACACCTACGTGGCCCGGCTGCGCCGGCTGCTCGGACACGGCGTCATCGAGACCACGCCGGGCGGGTACCGGCTGAGGGTGCCGCCGGACCGGATCGACCTGTGGCGTTTCCGCGAGCTGATGACGGAGCCGGGCTCCCTGCGGTCGGCGCTGGCGCTGTGGCGCGGGCAGCCGTTCGCCGGCGTCGAGTCGAGCTGGCTGGACCGGGAGGTGGTGCCGAGGCTGCGCGAGGAGTGGTTCGCCGCCACCGAGCGCCGGATCGACCTGGACCTGGAGACGGGCAACCCCGGCGCTCTCGTGCCGGAGCTGCGCGACCTGACCCGCCAGTACCCGACCCGCGAGTCGCTGTGGTTGCGGTTGATCGACGCGCTGCACCGCTCGGGCCGGCGCGCCGAGGCCCTGGAGGCGTACCGGCGGGTGCGCGCCATCCTCGTCGACGACCTCGGCATCGAGCCGGGCGAGGCGCTGCAGCGCACGCACCAGCGGGTACTGCTCGACGGCGCGGCCTCGCCGCTGGTGACCGCCACCCGGCAGCTGCCGCACGACGTGGCGCACTTCAGCCGCCGAGCCGAGCTGGCGCACCTCGACGCGCTGCGCCCGCTGATGGACGGGGACGGCCGGCGGCTCACCCACGTGGTCGCGATCGACGGCGCGCCCGGCATCGGCAAGACGACGCTCGCCGTGCACTGGGCGCACCAGATGGCGCCCGTGTACCCGGACGTGCAGCTCTACCTCAACCTGCGCGGCCACGGCCCGGGCGAGCCGGTCTCGACGTCGTCGGCGGTCGAGACGCTGCTG
This sequence comes from Micromonospora sp. CPCC 206061, assembly GCF_036906915.1. Classification (NCBI taxonomy): domain Bacteria; kingdom Bacillati; phylum Actinomycetota; class Actinomycetes; order Micromonosporales; family Micromonosporaceae; genus Micromonospora; species Micromonospora sp. CPCC 206061. The sequence goes on along the minus strand of NZ_JBAKHX010000015.1, from coordinate 57,087 downwards.
CGCGGGCTGGGCGTGCGCAACGACGTGATCCCGCCGAATGTCGAGGAACGCGCGGCCCTGCTGCGCGGCACGCTCGCCGGCCGCCGGGTCCTGCTGCTGCTCGACAACGCCCGCGACGAGGACCAGGTCCGGCCGCTGCTGCCCGGCGGCGACAGCCTCGTGATCGTCACCAGCCGCAACCGGCTCGGTGGCCTGTCCATCCGAGACGGTGCGCACCGGGTGACGCTGGGGCCGCTGCAGCCGCGCGAGGCGCTGTCGCTGCTGGCCGCCGCGTTCGGCCGGGACCGGGTCGCCGCCGAGCGCGGCGCCGCCACCCGCCTCGTCGAGCTGTGCGACGGGCTGCCGCTCGCCCTGGCGATCGTCGCCGAGCGGGCACAGGGCGTCGGCGGGCTTACCGAGGTGGTGCAGGCGCTGGTCGACGAGCGGGTGCGCTTCGACGTGTTCGGTGACGTGTCGGCCGACCTCGCGGGCGGCGGTGACCCGCACGCCGACCTGTGGGCCGCGCTGTCCTGGTCGTACCGGGCACTCGGCGACGCGGCGGCCGCCATGTTCCGCAAGCTGGGGTTGCACCCGGCAGGCGACATCGGGCTGGACGCGGCGGCGGCGCTGGCCGGCGTGCCGGTGCGGCTGGCTCGGCAGGCGCTGGGGCAGCTCGTCTCCGCCCACCTGGTGCGCGAGCCGCGGCCGCAGCGGTACGAGCTGCACGACCTGATCCGCTGGTACGCGACCGAGCAGGCCGCGCGGCACGACACGCCCGCGCAGCGGCAGGCGGCGGTCGGCCGGGTCATGGACTGGTACCTGCACGCCGCCGTGCACGCCGACAGCCACCTGCTGCCGCACCGGCGGCGCGACTTCGTGGCGCCGTACGAGCCGCGGGTGACGCCGCCGCACTTCCCGGACTCGGGGGCGGCGATGGCCTGGTTCGAGCGGGAGTACGACACGCTGCGCGCGGTGGTGTCGTGGGCCGCCGCGAACGGCTGGGGCGGGCACGCGTGGCGGATCGTGACGGCGTTCGCCACGTTCTTCGACCGGCGCATCGCGTGGCGGGACGCCATCGAGCTGCACGAGGTGGCGGTGCGCGCCGCCGTGGCGGCCGGTGAGCGGGTCGGGGAGGGGTATGTGCGCAACGCGCTCGGCTCGATGTACTACCTCAAGGGCGATCCGGACGCGGCGATCGAGAACGTGCGGCGGGCGCTGGACTGTTTCCGGGACGCCGGCCATGGGCGCGGCGAGACCATGGCGCTGGGCAACCTTGGGCTGATGTTCGCCGACCGGGGCGATCACCTGGCCGCGCGGCGCTACGCGGAGCTGGCCCTGGAGCGGTGCGAGGCCGTCGGCTACGACCGCGGCCGCGCGCTCAACCTCGACAACCTCGGGGTCGCGCTGTCCGCGGGCGGCGACCACGACCGGGCCATCGCCTGCCACCACCGGGCCGAGGAGATCAACCGTGAGATCGGCGACGCCAACACCGAGGCCATGAACCAGCACCACCTCGGCAAGGCGTACACCGCGCTGCGCCGGCACCGGGACGCGCTGCGCGCCTTCCGACGGGCCGCCTCGACGTACCGGCGGCAGGCCAACCGGCGGCTGGAGGCGCTGGTCTTCGCCGACGTGGGGCGCACGCTGCACCGGGCCGGACACGCCGCCCTCGCGCGGGGCGTGTGGGCCGCGGCGGTGGCGACGTTGAAGGAGTTCAACGACCCGCACGTGCTCCAGGTACAGGACGCGATCACGGCGATCGACGCGGGTACAGATCCGTGAAAGGTCGTTGTGGTTTCCTGACACCATGCTGATGTTGCGAGGTGTCACGCTGGTGCTGGCCGCGCTGACGGTCGGCATCATGGCGGGGATCTTCCAGGTGTACGCGTACGCGTTCATGCCCGGCCTGGGGCGCACCGACGACCGCACCTTCGTGGGCGCCTTCCAGCAGGTCGACAGGTCGATCCTCAACCCGCTGTTCCTGCTGACGTTCATGGGCGCGTTCGTGTTCACCGCGGCCGCCCTGGCGCTCAGCTTCGGCGAGGGCGGGCGGTCGGCGCTGCCGTGGCTGATCGCCGCGACGCTGCTGTACCTGCTGGTGGTGATCATCACGTTCGCCATCAACGTGCCGCTCAACGACGCGCTCAAAGCGGCCGGCGCACCCGACACGATCAGCGACCTGGCCGCCGTGCGCGAGCGGTTCGACGAGGCGAAGTGGGTGCGCTGGAACGTGGTGCGGGCGGTCGCGTCCACCGGCGCGTTCGGAGCGCTGATCTGGTCCCTGGTCCTGCACGGCCGATCGACGGGCTAGGTAGGCGGGGTAGGTAGGCTGCCGGGCTGTGGCCCACGTCCTCGCCCGGTTGGCCGGATTCGGCGGCACGGTCGTGGAACTGGCCTACGAACACGATGGATCGCCGTGGTGGCAGGGGCATTGGGTGCTGCCGTTCGGCGCCGAGCGCTGCCTGGTGCTGACCGCGCATTCGCTGCGGTCGCACGGTCGTGAACGACGACGTGGACCGGGCCGTCCCTCTGCCCGGACTACTGGGCCGCTAGGTCTGGGCGCTCCCTCGCGTCGGTCAGAGATCCACGGATCCCAGCAGTTCCAGCAGTTCGTCGGTGTTGTCGACCGCAGCCTGCAACACCTTGCACGCCTCACGGAGCCGGCCCGCCTGCGCGGCGAGCGCCGGCACGTCGCCGGCCGCGACCGCGCCCTGAGTCGCCGCGCAGACCGCCAGCAGGGTCTGCAATCCCTCGGCTGCCTGCGCGGCTGCCAGCGGGATCGGGTCGGTGGGGCTGTCGTGCGCCATCGCCGGCAGCGGCTCGCACGCTCGCTGTACCTGCCATTGCATGAGCTCGACCCACGCGCCCATGTCGTCGGTGAGGCCGGCGACGCTCAGTTGGCGTTCCCAGATCGCGTACCGCGCGTCCCTGCTTAGCGGCAGGCTGTCCGCGACCATCGCCTCGGACTGCGCCGCGCCCAGCAACGCGCTCGCCAGCCACGCCCGGTAGGCGTCGACACCGCCGAGCTGCTCGATCTGGGCCGCCCGGTCTTCAGGCCCCTCCTCGATCCCGAGAGCGTCGAGCGCCGCGACGAGACGCCGCACGTCATCTGACTCCTCAGCCGGTTCCATGCAGGCAAGCTATCGACGAACGCCCACGGCGTGCGGTAGCCACGCCTATCGCCCCCGCCGCCCGCGCTGTCGATCAAGGGATTTCACATCGATCAAGGGCAAATGCACACGGATCGGAGATCGAACCACGTGCGTTTGACCTTGATCGGCGGGAGATGGGGTGTGGGGAGACAGGAGCCGCGGGAGGAAACCGGACGCGTGGGCGTATTAGTCTCGGTGGCGATGAGCGAGGTCGAGTTCCGCGTGCTCGGCCCGGTCGGCGTGTGGACAGACGGCCGGCGCCTCGGTCCGGCGACCGCGCAGCAGCGCACCGTTCTGGCGTTGCTGCTGCTCAGCCTCGACAGTGTCGTGCCCGTCGAGAAGATCTCGACGGCGCTGTGGGCGGGTGCGCCGCCGGCGTCGGCGCGCAACGCGATCCAGGGGTACGTGGCGCGGCTGCGGCGGGTGCTGGCCGGTGCCGGTGGGGTCGCCGAACTCGCCACCTCCGGCCCCGGCTACCGGCTGTCGGTGGATCAGGCGGCGGTCGACCTGTACCGGTTCCGGGGCCTGGTGGCGCGGGCGCGTAGCGGCGACGCGGCCAGCGGCGAGTGGCTGCGGGAGGCGCTCGGGCTGTGGCGCGGCCCGGCGTTCGCGGACGTCGCGGGGGAGTGGCTGCCCAGCGCGGTGGCTCCCGCCCTCGACGAGGAACGCCTGGCGGCGATCGAGCAGCACCTCGCGATCGACGTCGACCTCGGCCGGCACTCGGACGCCATCGCGCGGCTGTCGGCGGTGGTGGCCGAGCACCCGTTCCGGGAGCGGTCGGTCGTGCTGCTGATGACCGCCCTGCACCACAGTGGACGCGGCGCGGAGGCCCTCGCCCTGTACCGCGACACCCGCCGGCGCCTCGTGGCCGAGGTCGGCATCGAGCCGGGGGAGGAGCTGACCCGCCTGCACCAGCACCTACTCGCGACGAGCGCGGGCCCGGCGGCCCGGCCGTCGCGGGGCGCGCGAGCGCCGAGCGGCCCGGGGCCGGCCGACGAGCAGCAGCCGCCGAGCGGGGAAGAGCGCGCACCGGCGGCGTGGATCGTGCCGCACCAGCTGCCGGCCGACGTGGCCGGATTCGTCGGGCGCGCCGACTCGATGTCCTTTCTGGATGGTCTCCTGCCGGCCGAGCCCGCCTCCGGTGGGCCGGTCATCGCTGTCGTCGGCGGACCGCCCGGCGCGGGCAAGACCACCCTCGCCGTGCGCTGGGCGCACCGGGTCAGCGACCGCTTCCCCGATGGGCAGCTCTTCGTCGACATGCGCGGCTTCCACACCGGCCCGCGCATGACCGCTACCGAGGCGTTGCCGCAGCTGCTCGTGGCGCTGGGCGTCGCCGCCGACCGCATCCCGATGGGCGTGGACGCCCAGGCCGCCCTGTACCGCTCGGTGCTGGCCGGCCGGCGCGTGCTGCTCGTGCTCGACAACGCCGCCGACCCGGACCAGGTGCGGCCGCTGGTGCCCGGTGGGCCCGGCTGCCTGGTGCTGGTCACCAGCCGCGACCGGTTGAGCGGTCTCGTGGCGGTCGACGGCGCGCAGCGCCTCACGCTCGACGTACTGTCCACATCGGATGCCATGGATGTGCTGGCGCGGGCGGCCGGCCGGCACCGGCTGGGCAGTGACTGCGCGGCCGTCGCCGAGCTCGCCGAGCTGTGCGGCCGGCTGCCGCTGGCCCTGCGGATCGCCGGGGCGCGGCTGGCGGACCAGGCGCACCTGGGCGTGCGCTGGCACGTCGACGAGCTCGCCGCGCGGGGCCGGATGGCGCGGCTGCGGGTCGAGGGCGACGACAGCGCCACGGTACGGCGGGCGTTCGACCTGTCGTACCAGGCGTTGCCCGCCGCGGCGGCCCGGATGTTCCGGCTGCTCGGCCTGGTGCCGGCGCCGGGCGGCCTGACCAGCCGCGCGCTCGCCGCGCTGGCCGGCGTGCCGCCGGCCGACGTCGAGCCGCTCGCCGACGCGCTGGCCCAGATGCACCTGGTCAAAAGGTCCGAAGAGGGCCGGCTGGTCAGCCACGACCTGCTACAGGAGTACGCGGCGCAGCTGGCCGCCGAGCACGACCCGGCCGCCGAGCGGGAGACCGCCGCGACCCGGCTGCTCCACTTCTATCTGCACTCCGCCGACCGGGCCGCGATCGCACTCAACGGCGTGTCCCGGCTGCGCGTGCCCCGCGACCCGGCGCCGGACGGTCTGTGGCTGGCCGAGTTCCCCGACCTGGTGACCGCTCGCGACTGGGTGGCCGCCGAATGGCCGAACCTGGTCGCCGCGCTCGACGTCGCCGCCTCGTCCGGCCGCGACCGGCTGGCGTGGCAGCTGGCCTGCGCGATGCACTCCGTGATGCGGCTGCGGGCGCCGCTGGCCCAGTGGCTGTCGGTGGCGGAGACCGGGCTGGCCGCCGCACGGCGGGCCGGCGATCCGCTCGGCGAGGCGACGATGCGGCTCAGCCTCGGCTTCCTGTACTGGCGCACGGCCGAGTTCGAGAAGGCGGCCACGGAGTACGGTGCCGCGGCGGCCCTGGCACACCGGGCGGGCTGGCGGCGCGGGCGGTCGGCGGCGCTGTGCAGCACCGCGATCGCGTACGCGGGGCTCGGGCGGACCCGGCCGGCGATCCGCCGGTTCGAGCAGGCGCTCGCGATCGACCGGGAGATCGGCGACGAGACGGGCGAATCGGCGACGCTGACCAACCTGGCCGCCGCGTACGAGGAGGTCGGCGACCTGAGCCACGCGGCGCGCCTCGGCGAGCTCGCGCTGCCGCTACTGCGCCGCACCGGCCAGCACCAGGGCGCGGCCGTCGCGAGCGACAACCTGGCGACGGTACACCGGGAGCAGGGGCGCCTCTCCGAGGCGCGCGCCACCGCGGAGAACTCGGTGGCGATCTGCCGCACCATCGGCGCCCAGCACGAAGAGGCGTCCGCGCTGATCACCCTGGGGCTGGTGCACCGTGACGCCGGCCGGTACGACGAGGCGGCCACGGCACTGACCTCGGCGCTGGACATCGCGCAGCGCCTGTCCGACAGCCGGCTGGAGATGTTCGCGCAGACCGGACTCGCGGTCGTCGAGCTGCGCCAGGGCAGCCTCGACGCCGCCGCCAAGCGCCTCGGCGTCGCCATCGACATCGCCCGGCGCACCGGACACCGCCGCGGCGAGACCGAGGCGCTCATCGCCCAGTCCACCGTAGACGTGGCGCGCGGCGCCCACGACGATGCGCACCGGCACGCCGTCGAGGCCCTGCACCTGGCGCGCACGTCGGGGTTCGCGCTGGCGGCGGCGCACGCCGAGGCCCGGCTGGCCGCCGCGGAGGTCGGCCTCGACGACGCCGCGGGCGCGGTCGAGCACTGCCGGCGGGCGCTCGCCACGCAGCGGCGTGCCGGGCAGCGGCTCGCTCAGGGGCGTACCCTCGTGACCATGGGTCACGCCTGGCAGCGGCTGGGCAACACCCAGATGGCACGGCACCGGTGGCAGCAGGCGCACGCACTGTTCACCGAGGTCGGCGCGGCGGAGCGAGACGATACCGCGGCGCTGCTCGCCTAGCTCGCCAGTGATGATCGTCGTTTCAGTGCGCTTTCAGCGCGGGATCAGCGGGCGGCGGTAGCGTGCTCCGCGCAGGACCTCGACCGGACCCAGCGGTCACCCCACCGCGACGGTCCGCACCGGAGTTCCTGCGCAAAGCGGCGCCCGCCGGCGACACCGGCCGGGGTCCGCTTGCGGCCGGCCAGTCCCCCTGGCCGGGCGTGCGGCCTTTCGGGCGCCATCTGTGGCTCGGAGTCCGGCGGTGGCCATGCCGTCCGCCAATCGGTCTACCCGTACCGGGCCGAGGCAGCGGACGGACAGAGAAGCCCCCCAACGGCGTGACCGCCGGACTCCGGGTCGCGACCTACTCCACGTAGGCGTCCACGTACTTGGTCAGCGCCGCCTCGATCTGCGAACCGAACGGGACGCTGACCTGTTGCTTCTCGTCGACCTGGCGGCCGAAGAGCCCGAGGCGGCACTTGTCGTCTTCGCCGTCGAACCGGACCTGCCCGACGACCCTGGCGGTGCGCGCCTCCCGGATCTCCATCGCGTACCGGCCCAGCACCATGTCCTGCGTGACGTCGCGGCTGTCGTTGCCGATACCGAGGTACTCACACTTGCGGAGCACCCGGCCGGTGCTGCTGGCTCCGCAGATCACCAGCTGGATCTTCGTGACGTCTTCGGTGTACCAGTTGGCGGGCCCCCTGACACTCGGGCCGTCGTGCACGTGGATCGGGTGCGGTCCGGCGCCCTGGTAGGCGGGCGCGCCGGGGAAGCCGCGGCCCACGCAGGCGGCCGAGTACTGGAAGACGCTCTCGGGCAGGCCGGGCGATAGCGAGGGCGTCGGCGACGCGGTGCTCTCCGATGACGGCGACGCGGCTCGGGTGCTGACGGGTCCGGCCGGTTCCTCGTCGTCTGTCGGGCCGACCGCGGCCCAGGCGACGCCCGGCAGCAGAGCGAGCGCGACCAGGCCGGCGAGCGAGGCCACAGCCCGGTGCCGACGCTGGCGGACCCGCTCGGCGAGGGTCTCGGCCGGGTCCGGCATGATCACGCTGGCGGTCGGCCGGAGCCCGGCGATCACCCGGACGGCGACCGGGGCGGCCGGCACGGCACCGCTGAACCAGGCGCGCGCCGCGCCGACCTCGCCGATGACGATCCGGTCGCCGCCGACCAGGCGGACCGAGCGGAGCCGTTCCAACGGCAGGTGCACGCCATCGGTGACCTCCGCGATCGCGTCGGCGGAGACGGCGAGCGGCCCGAACACCACCTGCTCGCCGTGGCGCACCGCGGCGAGCAGATGCGCCACGATCACCGGTGTGACCCGCTGGTCGATGGCGTCGACCAGGTCGGCGTGCGGTTCGAGCCCGTCGAGTGCGACCCGGGTGGGCTCGGCGGCCCCGTCGAGGCGGACCACGATCACGCCGGCCTCGACCCGGCCCAGCGTCCACTCCCACAGCACGACGCGCGCCGGCTCGGCCCTGCGGGCGTCGACGAAGCCCCGCTCGTACACCACGAGCCAGCGGCGGCCATGTCTTGGCGGGGCGAGCAGCGCGTACCCGACACCGGAGGCGATGGCCAGCGGTGCCAGCAGGGCGCCCGCCAGCGGTATCCCCAAAAGGAGCGTGAGCAGCGCGAGCAGTGAGCCGGCCGCGGCGCCCAGCCCCCGCTCTCATCGGGTCTGTGCGGCGGGTGCGGGCTGCGCCGAGCCGTGCGCCGAGATCGTGCCTGGCCGCTTCCGCGGCGACTGTCTCAGGTGGACGGAGCAACACGGAAACCTCCCCAACCCATGGTAAGGCCGCCACGGTCCACCTCGGACCGTGGCGGCTCGCGCGGGGAAGGGCCGGCGCCGACCAGGCCACCGTCATGAACGCCGGTCGAACCGTGCGTCCCGGCCTGTCAATCGATCCCGTCCCGGTTTGCTGCCGCTATCGGGGGGAATGGCAACCTCGCCGGCCGGTGCGCGCATAGGCTGCTCGGAAAGCGGATTTCAGCGATCGAGGAGGATCGGATGACGACGCGACTGAACCCATATCTCAACTTCCCGAACAACGCGCGCGCCGCGATGGAGTTCTACCGGGACGTCCTCGGCGGCGACCTTAAGATCAACACCTTCGGCGAGTACGGCGGCGACGAGGCGATCAAGGACAACGTCATGCACGCCCAGCTGGAGACGCCGAGGGGCTTCACGCTTATGGCCTCCGACCTGCCACCCGGTATGGAGCACCAGCCCGGCACCAACATCGCGATCAGCCTGAGCGGCGAAGACGGGGATGAGCTGCGCGGGTACTGGGAGAAGCTCTCCGCGGGCGGCACGGTGACGATGCCGCTGGAGAAGCAGATGTGGGGCGACGAGTTCGGCATGTGTGTAGACAAGTTCGGCATAGCCTGGATGGTCGACATCGTCCACCCCCAGTAGCGATTCCCCCGCCCGCCCCGCCCTGCGCCCGCGCCGCCGCGCGCAGCGTCCTTGATCGACGAGATTTTCCTTGATCGCGCGGTGCCCGGAGGCCCGGCGGGGCCCCACCGGGTGATCGGCACCGCGCTGGGAGGGCCGCGCTGGGAGGGCGCAGTGCGCCGCGCGCCGGACGGGCCCGCGCGGGATGCGGCGACATCGGGGAAGGCGCGGCCTCGACCCCGGCGGGCGGGCGCGGTATCTCCGAAGTTGCGCTGCTCGGCGTGCCGGGCCACGCTGTGGGCGCACGATGAGTAACGATCATCGGGTGGTACTGACCGAGGACTTCGACACGTCGACGCTGACCTCCCGGCAGCGGGGCATCCTGACCGTCATCCGGGACTGGATCGTCAGGTACGGCTACCCACCGTCCACCCGGGAGATCGGTGACGCGGTCGGGCTGGCGTCGACGTCGTCGGTCAGCAGGCACCTGCGCGCGCTCGAAGACCTCGGGTTCCTGCGCCGCGGGCGTACGGCCACCCGGCCGGTCGACGTCCGCATGTTCCTGGAGACGGGCGGCCGCGACGAGACCGACCCGCACACGGTGGGCGTACCCCTGGTCGGCGCAATCGCCGCCGGCGTGCCCATTCTCGCCGAGGAGACGACCGAGGAGACGCTCACCCTGCCGCGCGACCTGGTCGGCAGGGGCAACCTGTTCTGCCTGCGGGTACAGGGCGACTCCATGATCGACGCGGCGATCTGTGACCGCGACATCGTCGTCGTGCGCCAGCAGCACGAGGCGTACAACGGCGACATCGTGGCCGCGATGATCGACGACGAGGCGACCGTCAAGGTGTACCGGCGGCGCGGCGGCCACGTGCTCCTGGAACCCCGCAACCCCGCGTACGACGTGATCGACGGCGACCGAGCCGTGGTCCTCGGCAAGGTCGTGTCGGTCCTCCGTCGCATGTAACGCCGCGCGCCCGCGGAGTGCTAGCGCGACGGCGTGGGGCGTTCGACGCGGGTTGGGTTGCCGCGGACCAGCTGGTCGTGGACGCGCCAGCGGGCCGTGGTGACCGCGCGCTCGGCCACGTCGTCGCCCTGCTCGATGCGCTGGCGCAACAGTTGCAGCGCGATCCGGCGGTTGAGGCTGAACTGCCGCTCGGTGTCGACCACGACCACCATCCCCGTCGGCCGGTGCGTCGCGCGAACCGCCGTGCTGGCCTTGTTGCGGTGCTGGCCGCCGGGCCCGCCGGTGCGGCAGGGGACGATCTCGACGTCCGCCTCCGCGAACGCCGTCCGCGGCGCGTCGACCTCGCACGGCTCGGAGATCACGTACCAGTTCTTGCGGCCGGTGCTGGCCCGGTACGGGCTGGGTGCCTGCCAACACAGCGTCCCGGTCCACGCGTCGGCGAACTCCCCGGCGCCGGCTCCGGAAATCCGGACCAGGACCGACCGGTACGTGCCCGGCCGGTCGCCGGCAACGGTCTCGACCCGGTGGGTCGCCAGGCCGCGCCGGGCGGCGTCGCCTTCCAGGCGCCGCAGCAGGTGGGCCAGGGCCCACGCGCATTCCTGCGGGCCGCGCCCCGCCGACATCAGCAGGTGTACGGTCACCGCCGACCCCGCCTGGGGTGGTCCGCCGTCTTGTACGTGACCAGCGGGACCGTCGTGGCGATCGGCGTGGCGAGGCCGTGGTCGACGAGGTCGGCGATCACCTGCTCGATGCGCTTGTACGCCGTCGGTGCCTCCTCGAACAGCAGTTGGCGGTCGCCGCACACCACCAGCGACCCCACCGGCGTGCGGCGCAGCTCCTCGACGGTGTGCTTCACCCGGCCCCGGCGCAGCGCGTCGGCGCGCGACATCTTGCGGCCCGCGCCGTGCGCCACCGAGTGATTGGCCTGCGGTCCGGCGTGGGCGGCCACTAGGTACGAACGGGTGCCTCGCGTGCCGGCGATCAGCACGTCGCGGCCGTCACCCGGCGCCGCGCCCTTTCGGTGCAGGTAAACCCCGTCGCGGACCTCGACGAGGTTGTGGCACACGTCGACTACCGGCTCGGTGGGCTCGGCGCCGAGGGCGTACGCGACCCGGGCGGCCATCAGGCGCCGGTTGAGCGATCCCCACCGTACGGCGGCGTCGTGCATCGCAAGATAGCCGGCGGGATCGGGCGTTGGCCCCGCGCCGTGCACCTCGGTGTGCGCCCGCAGGATCCGCTCACCCAGCCCTCGTGATCCACTGTGGACGATAAGGGCGAGGTCGCCGGTGTCCAGCCCGAGACGGCTGGCGTGACCCGGCTCGAAGACGGTGTCGACCCGAGCCAGCTCGACGAAGTGGTTGCCGCGGCCGACAGTACCCAGACCCTCGGTGAATCCGGCGGGGACGTCACCTTCGGCGGCGGCCCAAGCCGGGTCGTCCGCATCCCGTTCAGGGTCCAGCGGGCGGTCGAGGTCGGGGAAGCGGGCGGCGAGCTTTTCGGGTACGGCGCGCTTGAGCTTGATCGGGAACACGGCGATGCCGCAGCCGATGTCGGAGCCGACGAGGAACGGGTACAGGGTGGTGGACGCCATCGCGGCCCCGATGGGTGCCCCCTTGCCGGGGTGCAGATCGGGCATGCCGGCGACGTGGAGCATGCCGTCTAGGGCGGCCACCTGGTGGCATTGCGCGACGGCGTCGGACTCGATCCAACTGGTCGGTGAGGCGAGGACGGTGACGGTAGCCATCTACTTCCCTGGTGGATGGGGCGGGGACTGGCGAGGAGCTCCGTCAGTACGTCATGGCGATCACGATCCCGGATCCCGTCCGGGAGCGGCAAGCGGTTTTCGGGCGTGACAGAGTCGTGGTGTGTTGAGTGATCAGGTCCTCGTGTTGGACGGCGGGCTCTCCAACCAGCTGGCGGCCCAGGGGCACGACCTGTCCGACGAGCTGTGGTCGGCCCGGCTGCTGCGCGACGACCCGGAGGCGATCGTCGAGGCGCACCTCGCGTACTTCCTGGCTGGCGCGAGCGTGGCGATCACGTCCAGCTACCAGGCGACGTTCGAGGGCTTCGCCAAGCACGGCATCGACCGCGACGAGACCGCCCGGCTGCTGCGCCGCAGCGTCGCACTCGGTCGCGAGGCGGTGGACCGGGCACGGGCCAGCGGGATCGACCGGCCGATGTGGGTGGCGGCGTCGGTCGGCCCGTACGGCGCGATGCTGGCGGACGGCTCGGAGTACCGGGGGCGGTACGGGCTGAGCGTGGACTCGTTGGAGGCGTTCCACCGGCCGCGGATGGAGGTGCTCGCCGACGCGCGGCCGGACCTGCTGGCGGTCGAGACGATCCCCGACGTCGACGAGGCGCGGGCGCTGGTGCGGATCGTCTCCGACCTGGGCGTGCCAGCGTGGCTGGCGTACAGCATCGAAGGTGCCCTTACGCGGGCCGGGCAGCCGTTGGGGGAGGCGTTCGCGCTGGCGGCCGATGTTCCGCAGATCGTGGGGGTGGGCGTGAACTGCTGCCTGCCCGAGGACGTCGGGGCGGCGGTCGGGGCGGCCGCCGAGGCCAGCGGCAAGCCCGTCGTGGTGTATCCGAACAGCGGGGAGTCGTGGGATGCCCAGGCGCGGAGCTGGCGGGGTCGGTCGACGTTCGACCCGGAGCGGGTGTCGGCGTGGCGGGAAGCGGGCGCCCGGCTGATCGGCGGCTGCTGCCGGGTCGGCCCCGACCAGATCGCCCAGCTCGCGGCGGTACTGAACGACGCCGGCGAGGGGGACGTTCGGGCGGCCCGGCGTGGCCGTGTGGCGAAGGGGACGTAGCGGGTCGGCACGGTCTGTCCTGGTTATGCTCAAGCCACGTGCGGCTCCTGGAGGGGCGGGGGGTTCTGAATTGGCGCGTGGACTCACCGTCGGTGTGTTGACGCCGCTGCTGTCCGGCCACTACTTCGGAGGGCTGCTGCGCGGTGTCGCGCGCGCCACCGCCTCCGCCGGCGGCAAGGTCGTCGCCGTGCAGACGTTCGACCCCGGTGTGGACGAGATCGCCTACCTGGACCTTTCGGACTTCCAGCTGCCCGTCGCCTGGCAGCACGTGGCCGGCTTCGTCGTCATCCTCAACTCCGCCGACCGGCGATACCTGGACGCGCTGCGGGACGCGGGTAAGCCGGTGGTGATGGTGAGCCAGGAGGTGCCCGGGTTCGACTGCCCGGTCGTGCTGCCCGACAACCAGCGCGGCGCGCAGCTCGCCGTCGAGCACCTGATCGAGCACGGCCACGAGCGGATCGGGTTCGTGGGGTGGATGGCGCAGGAGGACATCCGGCAGCGGCATCAGGCGTACCAGGAGACGCTCGCCGCCCACGGGATCCCGTACGACCCAGGTCTGGTCTTCCCCGCCGACGACAACGTGACCACCGGTGGGGAGGCGGCCGCCGAGCTGATGCTCGGCGCTGGCATGCCGGCCACCGCGTGTTTCTGTGCCAACGACTACAACGCGGTCGGGCTGATCCGGGGGCTCACTGCCGCGGGACGCACCTTGCCCCGTGACCTCGCGCTGGTCGGCTTCGACGACGTCACGGCCGCCCAGCATGTCGTGCCGAACCTGTCGACGATCGACTCGGCGTTCGACGACGTGGGGCAGGAGGCCGGCGAGGTGTTGCTGGCGATGCTGGCGGGGCGGGAGGTGCCGCCGGGGAAGCGGTACGCCCGGGAGGGGCAGTCACGCCTGGTGACGCGCGAGTCGTGCGGCTGCCCGCCGCAGGACGCGGGTGGCGAGCCGCAGCGGCTCGCCGCCGAGAACCAGTACCTGGAAAGGGCGCTCAACAGCCAGTACGGGATCACCATGGAGCTGCTGCGCAGCGACGGCAATCCGGCGGCGCTGCAATGGCTCGAACACTCCCAGGCGACCAGCGGGTGTCTTGGCCTGTGGATGCCGGATCATCATGCAGAAGATCCGCTATTGGAGATCGTCGGGACCTATCACCGTGACCCGGCCGTGGAGCTCAAGCCCGACGAGCCCGTTCCCGTGAGCGCGTTTCCACCCGCCGAGTTGATCGAGGAGTCAGACCCCGGCGCCGGGCAGATCGCGGTGGTGGTGCCGGTGCGGCTGCGCGACAGCGACCGCGGGATGCTGGCTCACGTCGGCCCGATCGACACGCAGAAGTCGTCCATCGTCGAGACCGTCAACCAGTGGGCAGCGCTGCTGTGCGGCATGCTCGACCACCGGGCGGTGGTGACGTCGCTGCGGGAGCAGGAAGACCAGCTCCGCCACGCCGCCCTGTACGACCGGCTGACGGGCCTGCCCAACCGCACGCTCTTCCTGGAGCGGGTCGGGCACGCGCTGGGCCGCACCGGCGACGGGTACCGCTTCGGGATCCTCTTCCTCGACCTCGACGGCCTGAAGGTGGTCAACGACAGCCTCGGGCACCTGGCCGGAGACCGGCTGTTGTGCCAGGTGGCGGAGCGGATCAGCGCGGAGGTCAGGCCGGTCGACACGCCGGCGCGCTTCGCCGGCGACGAGTTCGCGGTACTGGTCGACGGGATCGGTGACGCCGACGCGCTGACCGCTGTCGCCGAGCGCCTGCAGGAGGCCATCGGCCGCCCGCACCGGATCGCCGGCCAGGAGGTGGTCGTCAGCGTAAGCATCGGCATCGCGGAGGGGACCAGCCAGTACCAGAGCGCCGAAGACCTGCTGCGCAACGCGGACATCGCGATGTACCGCGCGAAGGCCCGCAAGAAGGGGTCGCACGCGGTCTTCGACGTGTCGATGCGCGCGGAGGCGATCGACCGGCTGCGCATCGAAACCGAGCTGCGCCACGCCGTCGCCGCCGGGCAGCTGGAGCTGCACTACCAGCCGATCGTCGACCTTGCCACGGGCGGGACGGTGGCGGTGGAGGCGCTGCTGCGGTGGCAGCATCCAAGTCGCGGCCTGCTGTCGCCCGCGCAGTTCCTGCCGGTGGCCGAGGAGGCCGGGCTCATGGTGCCGATCGGCCGCTGGGTGGTCGCGGAGGCGTGCCGGCAACTGGCCGGCTGGCGCCGGGACGCCGTCGTCTCCGAAGATCTGTGGGTCAGCATCAACCTTTCGGACCGCCAGTTCTGGTACGGCGACGCCGCCGCGATCGTCGCGGCGTCCCTGGAGCACGAGCGGCTGCCCGCGCGCTGCATCGCGCTGGAGATCACCGAGGGCGTCGTCGTGCACGACGTCAAGGCCGCGCAGAGCATGCTGCAGGGCCTGCACGACCAGGGGCTGAAACTGTACGTGGACGACTTCGGCACCGGGTACTCGTCGCTGAGCGTGCTGCGCGAGCTGCCCATCGACGCCCTGAAGATCGACAAGTCGTTCGTGAGCGACGTGGCCACCAGCGCCAGGGCGCGCGAGCTGGTCCGCACGATCATCTCGATGGGGCACAACCTGGGCATGGGTGTGATCGCCGAGGGGATCGAAAACCCCGTTCAGCACGCGCTGCTGCGGGAGCTGGGCTGCGAGCTGGGTCAGGGCCACCTGTTCTCGCGCCCGGTGCGGCGGCTCAGTCCCACGCCTCGCCCAGAGCGGTGAGCTGATCGGCGTACTCGATGCGCTCGCGCCATCCCGCCGGCCAGGCGGGCATGCCGAGCCACGCGCCGAGGAACGCGCCGGCCAGGCACGCGATCGAGTCGGAGTCTCCGGACGTGGCAGCGCCGCGGGCCAGCGCGCCCACCGGGTCGTCGGCGTGCCTGATCGCGCACAGCAGGGCGGTGGCCAGGGCCTCCTCGGCGATCCAACCCTCGCCGGTGACCTGGCAGGCGTCCTGCCCGTCGTCGGGCCGCGACAGGGCGAGGTCGAGCCGGTCCAGGGCGGCGAGGCACTCGTCCCAGCCGCGCCGGATGAACTCGGCCGGCGTGGTGACGCCCGGCTGCTGCCACAGGTCGTCGAGCCAGTCGCCGCGGTACACCGTGCGCTGGTCGTGGCAGCGAGCCCGCAGCAGGGCGGGCACCGCGGCCGGTTCGGCGCCGTCGCGCAGCAGCCGGATCGTGTACGCCGTGAGCTCGCTGGCCGCCAGCCCGGTGGGATGCCCGTGTGTCATCGCCGCCTGTAGCTGTGCCGCTCCGGCCAGGGTGTCGAGGTCGTAGGTGGGGACCAGTCCGACGGGCGCGACGCGCATGTTCGCGCCGCAACCCTTGGACCCGGCCACGGTGGCCCGCGTCCACGGCACGCCGAGCGACAGGTCACCGCAGGCGCGCAGGCATGTCATGCCGGGGGCACGGTTGTTGTCGGGGCTGGCGGCCCACTCCAGAAAGCGGTCACGCAGCAGCGGTACCAACACGTCAGGCGTCGGTGCTGGTGCGGCCAGCACGGCCTTGCCCACGGCGAGCGTCATCTGGGTGTCGTCGGTGACGAGAGCGGGATCGCCCTCGAGCTCGCGCGGGCCGTCCGGGCCGTACCGCGCGCGGATCTCGGCCACGGTCATGAATTCGGTCGGCTTGCCCAGCGCGTCGCCGTACGCCAGCCCGAACAGGCACCCCGATGCGGTCGCGGACGCCATCAGAAGGCCGTGTACCCGCCGTCGATGACCAGCACCGAGCCGGTCATGAAGGCGGACGCGTCGCTCGCGAGGTAGATGAGGCTGGGCGCGATCTCGTCCGGGGTGGCATAGCGCTTCATGGGTGCGTCTTCGATCCAGTGCTGGCGGAACTCGGGGCGGTCGACCGGGGCCATCTCGGTCTTGATGTAGCCGGGGGCGAGGGCGTTGACGCGGATGCCCAGCGGCGCCCACTCGGCCGCGAGGGACTTGGTGAGCTGGTGCACGGCCGCCTTGGACGCGTTGTACGCCGGCTGCCACTGTGGACGGTTGACGATCAGCCCGGAGATCGAGCCGACGTTGACGATGGTGCCGCCGCCGCGCTGCGTCATGTGCTGGCCGAACGCCTGGCAGCAGTTCCACACGCCGTTGACGTTGGTGTCGATGACCTCGTGCCAGTCGTGTTCGGTGACGTCGAGGGCGGGGGCGTGCACGCAGGTGCCGGCGTTGTTGACGAGGATGTCGACGCCGCCCATCTCGCCGACGATCTCCTGGACCACGCGGTCGACATCTCCGCGCTGGCGTACGTCGGCCTGGAACCCCCGGACGGTCGCGCCGTCCTGAAACTCGCCCAGCACCTGGCCGGTCTTGGCGGTGTCGCGGGCGACGATGGCGACGCTCGCGCCGGCCTCGGTAAGTGCGGTGACGAACGCCCGCCCGAGCCCCCGGTTTCCGCCGGTCACGACCGCCACCCGCCCCGCGAGTCCGAACGCGTCGAGCACTGACATGTCACTCCTCCCGCATGTTGTTCAGCGCCAGTTACGGCGCATCCAGCGTCGCAGCAGCGGCGGCACCACCCAGGAGTACACGCAGAACACCAGCCACAGCAGCCCGACTATGGCCGACAGTACGGGCTGACCTATCGCGCGGAGGCCGAAGATCATCGCGGCCGCGACCGCCCAGGTTTTCAGCGCCCCGAAACGCAGCGTGGGGCGCAGCGGCAGCATCAGCGGGTGCCGCGCGATCCGCAGCTCCAGCGCCGACTCGGCGAACGCCTGCTCGGTCGGCATCGTGGCCGCCGCCTGCCGGTAGCCCTCGTACGCCGTGTCGACCTGGCCGCGGATCGCGCTGGTGCCGCCGAGCAGCGCGTGCGCGGCCGGGTGCTCCGGGTGGGCGGCGACGAACTCGCGGCTCATCCGCTGGGCGCCCTTGTCGTCGCCGCTGGCGTACGCCACCTGGATCCGCGTGGCGTACACGATCGGCGCCTCCGGCCGCAGGGCGGCGGCCCGCTCGACCAGCTTCGCCGCCTTGTCGGTCTGGCCGTTGGCCGCGCAGACGTCGGCGTACGTGCAGAGCAGCTCGACGTCCTGCGGCGCCAGCGCCAGCCCGTCCAGCAGCGCGCGTTCGGCGACCTGCGAACGCCCGAGCCGGTGCTCGGCGCGGCCCAGGTGGCGCAGCAGGTCGGGGTCCGGTCCGGAGGCGGCCAGGCCGGCGCTCGCGGCCTCGACCACCTCCTGCCAGCGCTCCATCTGGCCCAGCGCGGCGCAGCGCAGCTGGGTGGCGGCTGCCCCGACCGCCTCGGCGGGAGGCAGGGTGGCCAGCTCGGCGAGCGCCTCCTGCGGCCGGCTCGCGAGCAGCAGCGCCTCAGCGCGGGCAAGGGCGGGCGACGGCGCGGTCATGCGCCGCCTCCCGCAGCCGACACGAAGCGGAGGGAGCGGGGCGGCTTTGGGGCGCACGACCCGCGCGAGCGGAGGCGAGCGCCGGCTAGCCCTGTCATCGGACGAGGACCAGGATCAGGATGGCTTCGAGGACGCCGAAGCCGATGGCCGCCGCGATGCCGGGGCCGACCAGGCTGGCGGGCTCGCCGCCACGGTAGGTGTAGGACCGGAACGGCTTGCGCTGGAAGGCCAGCACCACCAGCGAGACGAGAATGCCGGCGATCATGGCGCCGAATCGCACAGGGGCGTTGCCGTCGACGGCCGCGGCGACCGTGAGCCGCGCGCCGAAACCGACCAGCCCGGCCGCGCCGATGGCGGCCAAGTGCCGGCTGGGCAGCGCCAGACGACCGCCATTGAGTACGCCCAGCGCGGCGGCTGCCAGCGGGCCGCCGAAGAAGGCCGGGTACAGGATGGACTCGGGACGCCACGGCGGTTTGCCGGGTGCGGGCTGCTCCCGGATCGTCGGGCTGAACAGCTCGTCCTGCATCGGTCCCCCATCCTGCCGGCGGTGCGGCGCCGGCACAGCATAATGGCCGACCATGAGCGCCCCGTTGATCGATAGCCTGATCGCCGCCGTCGAGGCCAGCCCTCAGGATCTGCCGCTGCGGCTACACCTGGCCGAGCTGCTCGTCACCGCTGGCCGCGGCCCGGAGGCGGTCACACACCTCGCTGTGGCTCTCCAGCAGGACCCCGGGCACGCCGGGGCCCGGGAGTTGATGGCGCGAGCGCTGGCTCCGCCGGCCTCGGCGGCGCCCTCGCCCTCGCCGTCGCCTTCGCCGTCTGGGCAGGAGGGCATGGACTGGCGCGCCTACGAGGAGGAGTTCGCCGAGTCGGTGCCGCCCCGGTTCGTCCGCTCGGACGACGAACCGGACCCGGTCATGGGGGAGGAGGACCGGATCGTCGACGTGGAGACCTCGTCGGTACGGCTCGCCGACGTCGGCGGCATGGCAGATGTCAAGAAGCGCCTGGAGATGGCCTTCCTGGGGCCGTTGCGCAACGAGAAACTGCGCTCGCTGTACGGCAAGAGCCTGCGCGGCGGCCTCCTGCTGTACGGGCCGCCCGGCTGCGGTAAGACGTTCCTGGCCCGGGCGGTAGCCGGCGAGATGGGCGCCCAGTTCGTCACCGTCTCGCTGGTCGACGTGCTGAACATGTGGATCGGGCAGTCGGAGCAGAACCTGCACCAGATCTTCGAGACCGCCCGCCGCAACGCGCCCTGCGTGCTGTTCCTCGATGAGGTCGACGCGCTCGGACACAAGCGCAGCCAGTTGCAGTCGTCGGCTATGCGCACGCTCGGTAATCAGCTGCTCGCCGAGATGGACGGCATGGAGGGCGTCAACGACGGCGTCTTCGTGCTCGCGGCCACCAACGCGCCGTGGGACGTCGACCCGGCACTGCGCCGCCCCGGACGGCTGGACCGGACGGTGCTGGTCGTGCCGCCAGACACCGACGCGCGCCGGGCGATCCTCGAGGTGCACCTGCGCGACCGGCCGATCGCCGGCATCGACCTCAAGCGCCTGGCCGGCGCCACCGAGCGGTTCTCCGGCGCCGACCTGGCCCACCTGTGCGAGACCGCGGCCGAGTACGCGATGCACGACTCCCTGGTCAGCGGTCAGGTGCGGATGATCGAACAGCGCGACTTCGAGACCGCGCTGCGCGAGATCCAGCCGTCTACCGGCGCGTGGATGACGACCGCGCGCAACGTCGCGATGTTCGCCAACCAGGACGGTTCATACAACGACCTGGCCAAGTACCTGAAGAAGAACAAGCTCATGTAGCCGCGCCGGCGTTACGGGATCAGGGCCTCGCGGCGGCAGAGGACGGTGATCCGGTACGACAGGCCGACGTTCGACCAGATCTCGCCACGCAGCGTCAGGCAGAGGCCGACCCGGTCGTCCTGCTCGGGGTGCTCGAAGAAGTCCGCCTGCGGGTCCGCGATAGCGCCGATCAGCCCCTGCGTGCCCTGCTTGGTGCCGGGCACCTGGAGCAGGCCGACCGACACCTGCACCTCGGCGTCGTCGAGCGCGCCGACCGTGTACCAGTGGGTGTCGGGCAGGAACAGCTGCGAGTCGACGGCGCGCCGCTGGTACAGCGGGCCCATCATCCCGGACACCGGGTCGGGGATGTCGCCGATCCAGGCCGTCCCGGCGAAGTCGGTGCCCAGCCGCAGCACGTCGGAGTGGAACTCGGTCACGAGGGTGTCCAGGCGCGGCTGGGCGACCAGGTGCACGTCGGCGTCGATCACAGCGGCACGCTAACACCAAGCTCCACCGGAACGGTGAACCAGGTCGGCCGGCGCGCTCGAACCGCCCTCACCCACTATCTCGGCTCTCCCGCCGGCTCTCCCGCCGATCAAGGGCGAACGCACGTGGAAAAGAGATCGAACCACGTGCGTTTGCCCTTGATCGACGGCGCGAGAGAGCGGGGTGCGGCGCCCCCGGGCCGTGGGAGAGCCCACAAGGTCTCTTGGTCAACCTGAACAGCCCTTAAGTCGCCACGGGTCCTGGTCCGGCGCCCGGCGTTTCGTCAGACCCGCGTGTGATGCTGAGCGCGTGGTCTTCGTTTTCGATGCTGAGCTGTGGATCTGGGATGCCAGGCGCGCCGACAGCTGGACGTTCGTGAGCCTGCCGGCCGAGACGGGCGAGGAGATCCGTGACCTGGCCGGCGGGGCTCCGCGCGGCTTCGGCTCGGTCCGGGTCCGCGCCACGGTCGGCGGCACCACCTGGCTGACGTCGATTTTCCCGGACAGCGCACGCGCCACCTACGTGCTGCCCGTCAAACGCGCCGTTCGCAAGGCGGAGGCCCTCGACGCGGGCGACACCGCGACCGTGACGGTCGAGCTCATCGCTCCCTGACGGGTTGTGCCGCGGCCGGAGCCCTGTCTACTAAACGGGCGGCACGCGGATTTCGCCCCGGGCGACCGGGGCGACCTGGCCGGTGACCGTCGCGCTGACCACCTGGCCACGGCGCGCGGTCACCCCACAGTCCAGCGTGGACGGACGCTGGATCTCGCCGCCCTGCCGGACCGTGTAGGACGACTCGGCATCGGCGGGCAGCAGGCCAGACGTGACGAGCCACACGCCCAGCCCGAGCGCCGCCGAGCCGGTCGCCGGGTCCTCGGGTACCCCGACGCCGGGGACGAAGACCCGCGCATGGGCGGTGCTGGTCGCCGCGTCCCAGGCGACGACGCTGACCTGGCGCACGCCGTGCGCGCGCGCCGCGGTGGCGTCCAGGTCGGCTTTCGCGACCGACTCAGCGTGTACCGCCAGGAAAGGAAACTCCAGCCCGCATCCGGCCATCCGCGGCGCCGGTCCTGCGAGGTCCACATCGGACAGCCCGGCGACGGCCAGCAGCGGGCCCGGGTCGAGCTCGGGACCGATCGTCGGCGCGCCGCCGGTGAGGGTGGCGTGACCCGCCTCGTACACGTCGATGGGCAGCAGCCCCGCGCCGCACTCCTGCACCACCTGGCCGGCCGGAAACAGGCCCCGGCGCAGTTGCGTGACCGCGACGCCGACGCTCGGGTGCCCGGCGAACGGCAGCTCGGCGGAGGGAGTGAAGATGCGGGCCCGGTAGGTGGCGTCCGGCGCCGTGGGCGGCAGCACGAACACCGTCTCGGAGAGGTTGAACTCCCGCGCGATCGCCTGCATCTGGTCGCCGCTCAGCCCGTCGGCGTCGAACACCACCGCGAGCGGGTTGCCGGCGTAGGGCCGGTCGGTGAACACGTCGACGATCTCGTACGGGAGCGCGGCTGACATCCGGCGACCCTACCCGCCACCTGGCCCGGCGCGGCCGACCCGCGGCCAGAAAGATCCACCCGTCCCCGATTGGCCCGCGGGGCGCCGTGGCGACCAGTTCGGGGCTGCCGTGTGGGAGCGTCTCGATCTCGTTGCCGGCGGCGACCTGCCCGCCGCGCCCTACGCGGTGGTCACGCCGATCCGCCAGCCGGTGGCGGTGCGGTCGGCGCCGAGCACCAGGACGGGGCCCGGCGGCGGGGACGACGCCGGCCAGCGCACGACGGCCGGCGACTCCTGCTCGCGGTACGGGTATACGTAGGAGCCGGTGGCGTCGACGTACGCGAACTGGGCCGCTTTCACGGCACCGGGCGGGGTGTCGATGCGCAGCCCGTCAGAGCCGTCCGGGACCACACGGAGATCGAGCGCGGCCGGCTCGGGGTCGACGCGCTCGCCGCCACCACGGCCGTACCAGAGCTGAACAGCCACTGTGGACAGTATCCGGGGTGGCGAGCCGCCATGCTTGACCAGGGCTGCCTCGCTGGGCGTACCAAAATTGATGTCATCGGCGACCTGCAGCCAGTCGCCGGCGGTGGCTGACCCGGGGGAGCCGTAGGCGGCCTTGAGCCTGGCCACGACGGGGCGGAAGCCCGCGACGTCGCCGTACCGGGCGCGGGCACCGTCGGTCAGCATCGCCCACGCGCCTTCGACGTCGTCCGCGCGGGCCAGTTCCTCGAAGCGCCGCGCGGTCTGCTCCGCCGCCGGCCTGATGTCGGGCCGGATGTCGCATCCGCACGCCACGCCGCTGTCTCGCGTCAGCACCGTCACCGTCGTCCCGAGGGCCGCCGCGAGGGCGACGAGCCCGACCCACCACCGTTTTCTCATGGGGATGGGACGGGCGGGACGGCGTGGGGCGTTCCGGGGCGACGGTCTCGGCTCGGTCACGCCGGGGCGCGGAGGACGCGGAAGAGGGTCTCGCGCCGGACCTCGAAGCCCAGGGCGGTGTAGAGGCGGATCGCGTTGGTGTTCGTGGCCGCCGTGTGGAGGAAGGGAACCTCGCCGCGGTCGCGGATGCCGGCCGCCACGGCGCGGATCAGGCGGCTCGCGTGACCCCGGCCGCGGTGCGCGGGATCGGTGCAGACCGCGCTGATCTCGGACCAGCCGGGCGGGCGCACCCGTTCGCCGGCCATCGCGATCAGCGTGCCGCCGCGCCGCACGCCGAGGTAGCCGCCGAACTCGACGGTGCGCTTGCGGAACGGGCCCGGCTCGGAGCGGGCCACCAGGTCGAGCATGTCCGGCACGTCGGTGGCGGTGAGGTGGACGGCGTCCGGGTCGCGCGCCGGAGACACGCCGGCGTCGACCATCTGCACGCCGTCGAGGGACCAGACCACGGTCCAGCCCTCCGGCGGCGTGGCGTCGACGCCCGCGACGGCGACCTCGGCGCCCGGCCCGGCGAGCTCGGCGAGATCGGCCCAGCCGCGCGCGCCCGAACCGGGGCGCAGCGTGGCGAACGCCGCGACGTCCGGGTGGTAGCGGGCTGCGGCGCCGTGCACCTCGGCCAGGTGCGCATGGGCGCCGGTCAGTGCCGCCCACGCCGCGTGGTCCAGCACGTGCGTCATCCTTCGATCCTCGCGTACGGGTCACGGCGCCCAGTGATGGCAAGCGCGGTGGTGGCGCGCGCCACAACGAACACGGTGATCCGCCCAGCCGCTGGGGTATGTTGGCCGGCGTGCGCCGCCCTGATCGCGCTGGTCCTCACCACGCCGGCGATCGCGTTGCTGGCATCGGCCACCGCCCACAGCGGCGTGCGCGCACACCATGCCTGTGCCGACATGGCCTGCGATCCCGGCCTCGCCGAGCGGGCGCGTTCCTCACCTGGCCGAGCCGGCCCGGCTTCACGGCAGACCTACGCGCTCTCCTCTAGGGCCCCGTCCCTCGCGCGCGCCGTCCCTCGCGCCCCCGCGCGACACGCCGACAGCGCGGAGAAAGTGGCGCGCGGGCGTCACCGGTTGCCGTGTTTCGTTCGACGGACAGTTAGTGCGTCGGGATGGTCGTGGATTCGTCTGACGATGCGAGTCCTGGTTCTGGGATGGCCGCTCTGCCAGCTAGGAGGAAGACATGACCAGTGGACCCTGGATTCGCCGCGGGGTGGTGAGGGCTGCCATCGCGGTGGGCCTCGCCCTCGCCCTCACCGCCACGATCGGGCCGGTACCCGCCGCCGCGGCGCAACCGAGCGCCGTCGTGACCTGGAACTCGTACGCGCAGATCGCGATCTGGGACGTCGCGCAGCAGGGGCCGCACGTGCAGTCACGCAGCTTCGCGATGGTGCAGGGCGCCGTCTACGACGCGGTGAACGCGATTGCCGGCAAGCCCTTCCAGCCGTACCTGGTGGCGCCCGCGGCGACCGGCACCGAGTCCGTGGAGGCGGCCGTCGCGGCGTCGGCGCACCAGGTGCTGATGAGCCTGTTCCCGGGGCAGTCGGCGAGCCTGCAAGCCCGCTACGACCAGTACCTCGCCACCATCCCGAACGGCCCGAAGAGGCAGGCCGGCATCGCGATCGGCAACCAGACGGCGGCCGCCATGATCGCGTCCCGGCAGAACGACGGCGCGTTCGGCCCGCAGACGTTCGCGGTGGGCAGCCAGCCCGGCCAGTGGCGGCCGGTGCCACCCACGGGCAACGACGGCGGGTGGGTCGGCTTCATGAAGCCGTTCATGATCCCGAGCCAGTCGATGTTCCGCACCAGTGGTCCGAACCCACTGACCAGCGCCGCATACGCGAAGGACTTCAACGAGGTCAAGCAGATCGGTGCCTTCGACAGCGCCACCCGCACCGCCGACCAGAGCAGCGCCGCGGTCTGGTGGCACGACCGGCGGCTGACCGAGTGGGAGATCAAGCGCCAGGTCGCCACCAACAAGAACCTCAACAACATGCAGGCGGCGCGGATGTTCGCCATGGCCAACCTCGCGGAGGCGGACGCGCTCGTGGCCTGCTACAACGAGAAGTACTTCTGGAACGACTGGCGGCCGTACCACGCGATCCGGCTCGCCGACACGGACGGCAACCCGGCAACGGTCGCCGACCCGAACTGGACGCCGTGGCTCACCACGCCGCCGTTCCCGGACTTCACCTCCGGGCACACCTGCTACACGGCGGCCACGATGGGCACCCTGGCGTACTTCTTCAAGACCGACAACATGTCGTTCAGTGCGTTCAGCCCCGCGTCGAACTCGACGCGTTCCTTCACCAAGTTCTCGCAGGCGCTCACCGAGGTCGTCAACGCGCGCATCTGGGGTGGCATCCACACCCGCCACGCCGACGTGCAGGGCGCGAAGATCGGCGCGCTGGTCACCTCGTACATGATCGCGCACCACTTCCGGCCGCGCTGACGCGCGACCGCTGACGGCGGCGTCCCCTCGTGAGAGGGGACGCCGCCCCGCCATTACCCTTGATCCACAAGGGGAGGTACGGGGATGGCTGAGGTCCGCGGACAGTCCAGGCGCGACCTGGGAATGACCGCTCTGGTACTGGGATTCTTCGCGGCGGCGTGGTTTGGCTGGGGCGGTGGGGCGGCACCCGACGGCTGGCAGCCGTTCCTGACCGTTGGCTCAGTCGTGGCGCTGATCGCGGCGGTTGCCGGTGCGGTGGTCGGGTTCACGAGCCGCTCCGCGACCAGGCTCAGCCGCGACCGGGCGGCGTCCCGGCGGTACGGGATCATCGTGGGCATCGAGTTCGCCGCCATCGCGCTCGGCGGGGTCGTGCTGGGCCTGGCCGGCGCCGCGGAGTACGTCGCGGCGTGGGTGTGTCTCGTCGTCGGCGTGCACTTCTTTCCGCTGGCGCCGGTGCTGCGCGACCCGCTGCTGGTGCCGCTGGGCGCGCTGGTGTGCGCGGTGGCCGTGGTGGCGACCGTCGTCGGCCTGACCACGTCCGTGGCGGCCAGCTCGGTCGCCGGCCTGGGCGCCGGGGTGCTGCTGGCGGCGTACGCGGCGATCGCGCTGGTGCGCGGGCTCCGCGCCTAGGTGTTGATGATGCTGCGTCCGTTCTATCCGATCAGGACCGCCCGCCTGCTGTTGCGCCCCTTCACCCGGGCCGACGTCGACGACGTCTGGGCATACCAGCGCCGGCCGGAGGTCGCCCGGTACATGAGCTGGGAGCCGCGGACCCTGGCACAGACGGAGGCCGCCGTCGCGCAGATGGCGCGCGAGGACCGGCTGGCGGGGGAGGGAGACTGCCTGAGCCTCGCCGTCGTGCGCGCCGACAATGACCGTGTCGTCGGCCAGGTCGAGCTGGTGTGGCACAGCACGACCAGCAGGCAGGGCGAGCTGGGGTACGTCTTCAACCCCGACCACCATGGGCAGGGCCTTGCCACCGAGGCGGCCCGGGAGATGCTGCGGCTCGGCTTCGAAGGGCTCGGCCTGCACCGGATCGTCGGGCGCTGCCATGCCGAAAACCACGCCTCCGCCCGGCTGCTGGAGCGGCTGGGCATGCGCAAGGAAGCGCACTTCGTCGACAACGAGCTGGTCAAGGGCGCCTGGCGCAGCCAGCTGGTGTATGCCGTGCTGGCACCGGAGTGGCGGCTCAGATCGTGATGACGATCTTGCCGCGAACCGTGCCGCCGGTCAGGTGGCGCATCGCTTCGGGCAGCTCGTCCAGCGGGTAGGTGCGGTCGACGACCGGCTTGAGGGCACCGGACTCAAGCAGCGCGGAGAGCCTGCCGGTCAGCTCGCCCTTCGGGGGCAGCTTGCCGGTCGGGCGGGGCAGCTGGCGGTTGACCGCGCTGCGCGCGACCAGACCCAACAGCCGTGGGATGCTGCCGAGCCACCGCCGCCCGTCGCGCCCGTACTGGTCGTGGCCGACAAGGACGTACCGGCCGTCGGGCGCGAGCAGCGGGCGCAGCGCGGGAAACCGGTGGTTGCCGACGATGTCGAAGACCAGGTCGTAGGGGCCGCCGTCGAGGTCTTCGCGGGTGTGGTCGACGACCCGGTCGGCGCCCAGCGAGGTGAGCAGGTCGAGCTTGGCGCCGGTGTCGACGGCGGTCACCTCCGCACCGGCCGCCTTCGCCAGCTGTACCGCTACCACGCCCACGCCGCCGCCGGCCCCGTTGACGAGCACGCGCTGGCCGGCGGCGAGGGGGCGATCGCGCGGCAGGTTGATCAGCGTGATGATGCCCGCGTTGAGCACGGACGCCGCTTCCTCGAACGTCACGCCAGCCGGCTTGGGGGCCACCACGTCCTCCGGCACCGCCACGTACTCGGCGAACGCGCCACCGTTGCGCCACGTGTAGCCGCGGATCGTCTCGCCGTACACCTCGTCGCCGACCCGGAACCGCGTCGCGCCCGGCCCGAGCGCGGCGACCTCGCCGGCCATGTCGGTGCCGGGGACGGGCTGCTTCGGCCGGCGCGGGCCCGAGCCCATGAGGCGCAACGCGTACGGCAGGCCGGTCACCACGTGCCACACGTCGGGGTGCAGTGAGGCGGCGCGGACGCGTACCAGAATCTCGCCCTCGCCCGGCGCCGGCCGCGGGATATCGCGGACGCGCAGCGCGTCCGGCGAACCGTACCCATCCTGGACGACCGCACGCATGCCGCCACCCTAGCGATCGTGAGCAACCGAGCGCGGGGTGGCGGCAGCGGGCGAGTCAGCGCGTGGGTGCCACGACGCACTTCGGGCCGGGTGCCTTGTAGAAGTCGAGCTGGACGGCGGGCTTGCCGCCGTCCAGCGGCGTGAGGGCCACTAGCACCACGACCACGCCGTCCGGGAGGCTCTCCGGCCGTACCCTGACTCGGGTCACGCTGGCGGACGCCTCTCCCAACCTGACCCACACCGTGTCCGGCAAGGCCTTCATCCGCGTGCCGCGGTCCTCCACCGGGCAGTCCTCGGGGGCGGAGGGTCGCAGAATCTTCACCTTGTCGTCCACGGCGACAGCGAGTTCGCGGTTCGCATCGCCCGGGTCTCCGGGGCGGTTGACGGCCACCGCGAGCGTGCCGTCCTTCTCCTTGGTAACGGCGTACGCGGGGCCGCCGCCGCCGCTGGTGGCGAGGACGGTCGCGATGGCGGCCGCGGCGGCGACCAGGGCGCCGCCGAAGGCGAGCCGGGGCCGCGTCAACCGGTGCCGCGCTTTTGCTGGTACCGGGTCGGCCACCACCCGGGACTGGAGCTCGTCGAGCAGTGCCTGTCGGAAACGGGTCATTCCAGTTCCTCCTGGATTCGCAAGGCGGAACGCAGCTTTGCCCGGGCGCGGAACAACCGCACCCTCGCCATCCCGGGCATTAGTCCCATCGCGGTGGCGGCCTCTTTCGGGCTCAGGCCCGTGATATCGACGAGCTCGACGAGTTCGCGGTCGGTGGCGGACAGCTCGCTGAGCATGCGGTACGCACGGTGCGCCCGCCGCTCGTTGTCGATCTGGTCCTCCAGCAGCGCGACATCGTCGGCGTCCAGCAGCCGGCGCCCGGCGAACCGGGCCACCGCCTGTCGATCGGCCAGCCGCTGACGGTAGAAGCGGCGCAGGGTGTTGTGCCCGATGCCGAGCAGCCAGGGCAGCGGTCGGCCACGGCGCGGGTCGTACGTCGGCGCGTTCTCCAGCGCGGCGATGAACGTGTCCGCGACCAGGTCGGCCACGTCGTGCGGATCCTGCAGGCGGCGGGCGAAGTACCGGACCACGTCGGCGTAGTGCGCCGCGTAGAACGCCTCCAGCGCCGACGGGTCGCGGCCGATGTCGCACACCCGCTCCGCGTCCAAGGCTTGAGTATCGGTCACGTTCTCTATAGCCACGAACCCGCTTCGCCGTTACAGGCAGGCCTTGAGGGTGATCGCCGTGGCGGCGCGGTGGATGGACGCGACCATCTTCGCCATCAGGCGCCGCCGTCGCCGAAGGCGAGCGCTTGGGCGCGCGAGTGCACGCCATCGGCGCCTTCTACCAGGTGCTGGTCGCCGGCCCGGCCGCCGCATGGCTGGTCGACCCGGATAGCGTCCCATCCAGTGCCGACCTGCTGGCCGCCATGCGTACCATCGCAACGTGATCTTGGAAGTCGACCTGAGCCTTATCGAGTCCCTCGCCGTGCTCGGCGCCGGAGCGGCCGCCGGCGCCATCAACGCCGTGGTGGGCTCCGGCACGCTGATCACGTTTCCGGTGCTGCTGGCCCTCGGGTACCCGCCTGTTGTCGCGAACGTCTCCAACACCGTCGGCCTGGTGCCCGGCTCCCTCTCCGGCGCGTACACGTACCGCCGCGAACTGGCCGGGCACGGCCGGCTGCTGCTCACGCTCGCCATCGCCGCCGTCGCCGGTGCGATCACCGGCGCGTTGCTGCTGCTCTGGCTGCCCTCCGGTGCGTTCGACACGATCGTGCCGGTACTGATCGGGCTAGCACTGATCCTCGTGGTGGCGCAGCCGTGGCTCGCCCGCCGCCTGGCCGGTATCCCGC
Source organism: Micromonospora sp. CPCC 206061 (assembly GCF_036906915.1). Classification (NCBI taxonomy): domain Bacteria; kingdom Bacillati; phylum Actinomycetota; class Actinomycetes; order Micromonosporales; family Micromonosporaceae; genus Micromonospora; species Micromonospora sp. CPCC 206061. The sequence goes on along the minus strand of NZ_JBAKHX010000015.1, from coordinate 27,741 downwards.
CGGGAGAGAAGCACCGGCCCGTCGGGCCGCTCCTGCTGCTCGGCGTGTACGCGGCCGGCACCTACGGGGGATACTTCGGCGCGGCCCAGGGCGTACTGATGGTGGGCCTGTTCGGCGTGCTGCTCTCGACCGACCTGCAGTGGCTCAACGGCATCAAGAACCTGCTCACCGGCCTGGTCAACGCGGTAGCGGCGGTGCTGTTCGTGATCGTGGGCGACGTCGCGTGGGAGCCGGCACTGCTGATCGCGGCCGGCTCCGTGGTGGGCGGCTTCGTCGGCGGCCACTGGGGCAGAAAACTCCCCCGGGCGGTGCTGCGCGGCGTGATCGTAGTGGTAGGCCTAGCCGCGATAGCCAACCTGCTCTTCTAACCCGCCTCACCCCTGCGCCCCGCTCCGCGTCGTGCGGGCTCCGCCTCGTGCGCGCTCCGCCTCGTGCGCGCTCCGCCTCGTGCGCGCTCCGCCTCGTGCGCGCTCCGCGCGCCCTCTTGCCGCCGATCAAGGGCGAACGCACGTGGTTCGATCTCTTTTCCGCGTGCATTTGCACTTGATCGATGCGATTGGCCTTGATCGGCGTCCTCCACAGGCACGGCGCTACCCGTATGCGAGGCGGCGGAAAGCCAGCCTCGGACGCCGCGGCATCAGACAGGCGGACGTCGACCACCCCGAAGCCCAGACCACCGCGCGGTCGCGGGATTTTGGCGGGTCAGACGGGCGCGGGCGCCGTTTCCCCGATGTCGCGCGACTCGTGTCGCACCCGGGCGGCGAATCTTGAACGCTTCTTGCTGCCAGGGCGACATAAGCGGGCGATCCGACCGAGGGCGACGCTGGCGAGAGGGACCGCGCCCCGCTGCGGCCTTGACAGAGCATCGCAACGCCTAGTCCCAAGGGCGCCGATCAAGGAGATCTTCATCGATCAAGGGCGAACGCACGTGGAAAAGAGATCGAACCACGTGCGTTCGCCCTTGATCGGCGCGAGGGCGCGAGGGCGCGAGGGCGAGGGCGCGAGGGCGCGAGGGCGAGGGCGCGAGGGCGCGAGGGGGAGAGGGCGCGAGGGCGCGAGGGCGAGGGCGCGAGGGCGCGAGGGGGAGAGGGCGCGAGGGGGAGAGGGGGAGAGGGCGCGAGGGGGAGAGGGGGAGAGGGCGGGGAGCGGCGGGGGCGCCGCCGGCGGGTCAGGTGTTGCGGCGGCGGAGGGCTGTGTAGGCGGCGAGGGCTGCCGCTGTCCAGGTGAGGGCTATCGCCGTCTGTGCCGCCAGGGCGGGGGCGTCCAGGCCGTTCACTGTCGCGCGGGCCGTGGGAAGAAGGGGCGGGACCAGCCACGGCACCGGGGAGCCCTTGGTGCCCAACACGAACGCCAGCACCGTGCCGCCGGCCAGTACCGCCAGCCCGCGCGCTGCGTTGCCGACCACCGCCCGGCTGGCCAGCGCGCCCAGCAGCAGCGCCGGTGGTACCAGCAGCAGGTGTGCCCATACTCCGGCGGTCACCCCGGAGGCGAGCGACGGGTCGCCTGGCGCTTCGGGACCGGTGATCCCGCTGATCGGCCAGGGCACTGCGAGCACCAGCGCCACCATGGCCAGCGCCGGCACGAGCGCCGCGAGCAGCCCGGCGGCCAGCTCCCGGCCGCGGCCGCCGACGGCCACAATGGACAGTTGGCGCTGGACGTCGGGCTCGGCGTTGAGCAGTATCTGGGTCTGCCACGCCAGCACGGGAAACAACACGGCGGCGGAGAAGCCGTACGCCTCACCCGCCTGCGCGCGGCCGCCGCCGTAGATGACGCCGAGCACCACGAGCACCGTCAGCAGCGGCGCCAGCGCCCGCCCGGTCCGCACGAACCCGGCCAGCCGCATCCGCACCAGCGCGATCACTGTGCCTCCTGGTTCGCTCGGTCGCGCGGCGCCAAAGGCGACGCCTTCCCTCGCGCCGCGCGCGACTTCGTCGGCGCGTCGCTTGGTCCAGGCGCCGCCGCGCCAGCTCCCTCGCTCACGGTGCCTCCTGGTTCGCTCGGTCGCGCGGCGCCAAAGGCGACGCCTTCCCTCGCGCCGCGCGCGACTTCGTCGGCGCGTCGCTTGGTCCAGGCGCCGCCGCGCCACCTCCCTCGCTCACGGTGCCTCCTGGTTCGCTTGGTCGGGCGGCGATGGAAGCGACGCCTTTCCGTGCGCCGCGTGAACTGCCTCGCTCACTGTCCTCGCACTCCCAGCACTCGGTGGCCCGCGGCGCGCAGGCTGGCGACGGCGGCCGGCACGTCGGAGGTCGCCACCGCCACCTCGATCACGCACTCCAGGCGTTCGTCGGCGGCCTCGACGAGAGTGCCGTCGACCAGCTCCCAGCGCCGCACCCCGGGCAGCTCGCCGGCGCTGCCGAGGTGGTCGCTGATCAGCGCTCGGCCGCCGGCCGCGACGGTCTCGGCCACGATGAGCGGCACCTCCGCCCGGGTGGCCGCGTCGAGCCCTTCCCACGGCTCGTCGAGCACCAGCAGCTCGGGCCGGCACAGCACCGCCTGGATCAGGCCGACCTTTTGCGCCGAACCCTTGGACAGCTCGACCATCGCGGTGTCCAGCAGGCCCGCGCAGTAGAGACGCTCGGCCCAGCTGTCGACCGCGGGGCCCGCGTCGGCCGCCGCGAGGCCGTGGATCCGGGCCATCCCGACGAGGTACCGGCGGGCCGTGAACGGCTGGTCGGCGGGGAACCGCTCCGGCACGTACCCGATGCGTGCTGGACGGTCGCGGACCGCGCCCTTCTGGGCGCGCAGTAGCCCGGCGGCGAGTTTGAGCAATGTGGACTTGCCCACGCCGTTGCGGCCCACCACGGTCGCCGCCTCACCCGGCCGCAGTTCGATGCTGGCGCCGCGGAGCACCCACGGATCACCGCGCCGGTATCGCAGCCACACGTCGTCGAGTCGCACCGGTCGATGGTGCCACGCGAGCCTGGTGCGGGTGCCAGCGAGCCGGGGGCCCTGCGTGGGGAGCGGGGGTCCCGGCAGCGGCATAGGGTGAGAGGTGCAGGCCATGATCATGGGAGGGCGGATGAGCCAGAACGGGCGGGCCGAGGGGTTCGACGAGTGGAACGTGGTCGAGGACGACGGGGTGCTGGACACCTCCGACACGCTCGACGACGACCGGGTAGCCGATCCGCTGGACACCGGTGTGGCGCCGGCCGACCGGTGGTCGGGGGCCAACCGGTTCGGCACGACGCCGGCTGAGGCGCGGGCCGGTGAGTCGCTGGAGCAGTTGCTCGCCGAGGAGGAGCCGGACGTCGACCCGTACGCCGAGGACGGCGCCGACGACGAGGACGAGCTGTCCCGGCGGGGGTATGAGCGGGACGTGCGGGCCGGCCGGTTGGTGGCCGATGACCAGGGGTTTGGCGAAGACGCGGAGGCGGAGTCGGTGGCGTGGGACGTGGGCATCGACGCGGGCGGTGCCAGCGCCGAGGAGGCCGCCGTGCACGTGGTCGACGACCCGTTCGGCCCGGGTGAGGGTCCACTGCGGTAGGTTGACACCGCACTAGTAACTCAGTTACTACTGTTTTCGTGACGATCGCGGAGACCCTGCTCGGCCTGCTCGAACCTGCCCCACGGCACGGTTACGACCTGCGCCGGGAGTACGACGCCCAGTTCGGCGAGCGCCGGCCGGTCAAGCCGGCCCAGGTGTACGCCACGCTCGGCCGCCTGGCCCGAGACGGCGACATCCACGTCGTGTCCGTGGAGCAGGTCGGCGGGCCGGAGCGCACCACGTACGCGCTCACGCCCGACGGGGTGACCCGGTTGGAGCGGTGGCTCGTTGAGCCCGAGGCGCACACGCCTTATCTACAGTCAGTGATCTTCACGAAGGTGATCCTGGCGCTGCGGTCGGGGCGCCCGGCCGAACGGCTGCTCGACGCCCAGCGCACCGCGCACGTCGCGGCGATGCGCGAGTTGATCCGCCGCAAATCCGGCGCCGATCTCACGACCGTACTGAGCTGTGACTTCACGATCTTCCACCTGGAAGCCGACCTGCGCTGGCTGGAGCACACCGCGGCCCGCCTGGACAAGCTGGCCGAGGAACTCGCCGAGGAGCTGTAATGAGTGAGCCCCTGCTGCACGCGACCGACCTGCACCTGGCGTTCGGTCCCACGAAAGCACTGGCCGGTGCCGGCATCGAGGTGCGGGCCGGTGAAATGGTGGCCCTGGTCGGCTCGTCCGGGTCGGGCAAGTCGACACTGCTGCACTGCCTGGCGGGCATCCTGCGCCCCGACAGCGGCGAGGTCACCTACCGCGGCGCCCGCCTCGACACGCTCTCCGAGGAGGCGCGAAGCAAGCTGCGGCGCGACGAGTTCGGGTTCGTGTTCCAGTTCGGCTCTCTGGTGCCGGAGCTGACCGCCGTCGAAAACGTCGCCCTGCCGCTGCGGCTGGCCGGCGCGAAGCGGCGCGGTGCCGAGACCAAGGCGCGCGAGTGGCTGGAGCGCCTCGGCGTACTGGAGGTCGCGGCCAAGCGCCCCGGCGAGATGTCCGGCGGCCAGGGGCAGCGGGTCGCGGTCGCGCGAGCCCTCGTGGCCGGCCCGCGGGTCGTGTTCGCCGACGAGCCGACCGGCGCGCTCGACAGCTTCAACGGAGAGCTCGTCATGGAGGAGCTGATGGGCGCGGCCCGCGCGCAGGGCGCGTCGGTCGTGCTGGTCACCCACGAGACCAGGATCGCCGCGTACGCCGACCGTGAGATCGTGCTGCGCGACGGCCGCGTCACGTCCCCGATGGTCGCACTGTGACTGGCTTCGACGTGGCGCTCGGGGTGAGGTTGACCCTGAGCGGCAGCCGGGTGCGGCTGCTCATGATGGTCGGCGGTGTCGCGGCCGCGGTCGCGCTGATGCTCGGGATGTCCGGCGCGCTGCCGGCCGCGGCGGAGCGGATCGGAAAGACCGCCGGCCGCGGCGTGGAGCCGGCGGCAGAGGGCGGGGCGCGCACCGACGGGGTGCGGGCACGGTTGTCCGTCGGGCTGTGGCGCGGCCATCAGGTACGCGTGCTGCTCGTGGCGAAGGCGGGCGTGTCGCCCGCGGCGCCACCCGGTGTGCCGCGGACGCCGGGTCAGGGTGAGGTCTTCGCGTCCCCGGCGCTGGCTGCCGCGCTCGCCGGCCCGCGCGGTGCGGAGCTCGCGCCCCGGTTGCCCGGCAAGGTGGTCGGCACGGTGGCGCGTGAGGGTCTGGTCGGGCCGGACGAGCTGTACGCGGTGGCCGGGGTGAGCGCGGACGCGCTCGACGGCGTCGGTGCGTCCGCCGGATGGGCGGCCGACTTCGCGAAGCCGGCCGGTGGCCTGTTCACCGGGCAAAGCGCCTATGTGGACGGCAGCGGGATGCGGCACTCCAGCAGCCCGGCCGAGGCGATGCCGCTGGTGCTCGGGCTGGCGGCGGTTGGCCTGATCACGCCGCTGCTGGTGCTGGTCGGCACGTCGACGCGGCTGTCGGCGGCCACGCGGGAACGGCGGGCCAGCGCGATGCGCCTGATCGGCGCCACGCCGCGCCAGCTTCGCCGGCTCGGCGCGGTGGAGGGCGCCATCGTGGGCGTCCTGGGCGCCGCCGCCGGGCTCGCGCTCTTCTACCTGCTCCGCACGCCGGTCACGGCCGCGATCCCGATCCAGGACGGCCTGTACGCGGGCGACGTCGCGCCGCCACTGGGCGCCACGCTCGCGGTGCTCCTTGGCGTGCCGGTGCTGACGACGGCGGCCGGGGTGCTCTCGTTGCGCCGTGCCCTGTCCACGCCGCTTGCCGCGCGGCGGCAGGTCGCGCTGTCCGGCGCCGGATCGCTGCGACTGGCGCCGCTGGCCGCCGGGCTTCTCGCACTGTCCATCGTGTACGCCGACCGCGGCGCCCTCGCCACCGGTGCCTTCCACGCGAAGGTGCTGCTGTTCGGTGGGGGAGCGGCCTGCCTGGTCGGCCTCGCGATCGGCGCGGCGCCGCTGTCCCGGCTGGCCGGTGCGCTGCTGGCGCGCTGGGGTCCGGGATTGGCCAGCCAGTTCGCCGGACGGCGGCTGCTGACCGACCCGGCCGGCGCGGCGCGCACCGTCACCGGCACCGCGCTGGTGGTGGTCGTGGTCGGGTGGCTGATGGCGTTCCTGCCGATGCTCACGCCCGGCCCTGTCGAGGGCAATGGCCACCTGATCGGCGTGCTCCCCGAACGTACCGTGGTCGTCATGCTCGCTGCGGACTCCGATGTGGACGATGCGGTGGCGGGTGCTCGTGCGGTCCCCGGTGTCGCCGAGGCGGTCGCGTTCCGCGAGGTGACGCTGCTCCCGCCGGGCGTGCCGATGGCCGAGGAGATGGACCTGGACAACCCCACCGTCGACCAGGGTGTGCGCGCAGTGGTCGCCGACTGCGAGGCGCTCGGCGCGGTGCTTGGTGGTGCGGTGGCCGGATGCCGGCCGGACACCGTGCAGCGACTGTCCACAAGCGACTTCGAGGCGGGTGTGCTGGCCGCCGCCGGCAAGCTGGCGCCGGACGGCACGGGGCCCGCCATACCGCTCCCGGACGGCATCGACACCCTCACGCTGCCGGACGGGCTGACGCAGGACGTGTCGTACGGCTTCACGATCCGCGGTGACCTGCTGGTGCCGCCGGCGCTGCTGGCCGGCTGGGACGAGCCGGGCCGGTGGTTCCCGACGCTGCTGGTGACCACCGACGGCCGTGACGGCACGGTCGAGGCAGTGCGCACCAGCCTGGGCGCGACCGCGACCGTCCTCCCGCCGACCACGCCGGGGGAGGCCGCCGAGCTGGAACGGTCCGAATCGGACGGTTACCGGCAGGCCGCCCTCATCGCCGCGCTCGCCGTGGTGCTGACCGGTGGGCTGTCGCTCGCGGTCACCACCGCCGACGCGGTCCGCGAGCGGTACCGGGTGCACGCCGCGCTGACCGCCATGGGTACGCCGGCACGGCTGCTGCGCCGCGGGGTGCTGCTGCATACCGGCGTGCCGCTGCTGCTCAACATCGGGCTGGCCATCCTCGTCACGGCGGCGACCTCGTGGCTGTACGTGCGGGTCACCGCCCATGCGGAGCTGGTCGTCCGGCTGCCGTGGGCCGGGTACGCGGCCATCGGGGCCGCCGCGGTGGCGGCCAGCCTGCTGGCGACGGCGGCCGTGCTGCCGTTCGTGCGGGCGGCCACCCGGCCGGACGCGCTGCGCACCGAGTAGTCACTCGGGTTCGTTGGCGGCCTGACCGTCCACCTGGTACGGGGTCGTCACACCCTCGTACATGTGGGCGGTCAGGCCCTGCCCGCCTGCGGCAGGTTGTGGCAGTCGGGCCACCCACTTACCACCAAGCCCTGGCCCAACAGGTATGTGGCCATCACCCATGCCGGCCCACCGGCCCGCTCGCCGGCCAGGTCCGCGCCCAGCAGGGCGTCCGAGACCAGCAACAAGGCCGCGCCGGCCGCGACCCGCCCGCCCTGCGTCGTCGCGGCAGCCGCCATCGCGGCCACCAGCATCGCGTACCCGGACAGCGGCACCGCCAGACCGGTGGCGCGCAGACCCGGCCACAGCCGCGCGAGCACGGCCCCGGTCAGTGCGCCGTACCCCACCGGCGCGAGCCACCGCACCCGGCCCTGCGCACGCCGGCCCCGGGCATCCCGGCGCACGAACTCGGCGGCGTAGACGCCGTACGCGGCGAGAAACAACGTGGCGCCGGTGGCCAGAGCGGCGGTACCGCGGAAGCGCAGCGCCACGTCGCCGGCCCAGGCCAGCGCGAGCGCCAGCAGCAGCCGCCGGCTGACCCGCCGGCGACGCTCCCGGCAGGCGGCGACCGCGTACAGGGCCAGCAGCGGCATCAGCAGCGGCTTGGCGGCCCAGCGCACCTGCTCCTTGCGCGCGCCCGCGGCCAGCACGTCGACCGCTCCCGCGGCCGCGTACAGAACGGCGGCCTGCCGAGCGCGCGACACCACCCCATCGTCTCGCCCGGCGCCGCCGCGCGCGCGGGAATAGGCGCGCGGGAATAGGTAGGCTGAGCGCGTGCCGTTGTACGAGCATCGCGGGCGCGGCCCGAGGGTCCATCCGAGCGCGTACGTGGCGCCGACCGCGGTGCTCTGTGGCGACGTCCGGGTCGGGCCGGAGGCGCGGGTGCTGTTCGGGGCCGTGCTGACCGCCGAAGACGGGTTCGTCGAGGTCGGGGCGCGGTGCGTGGTCATGGAGAACGCGCTGGTACGCGGCCGGGCCGCGCACCCAGCCCGGCTCGGCGACGACGTGCTGGTCGGGCCGCACGCCCACGTCAACGGCGCCACCGTCGGGGAGGGCTGCTTCCTTGCCACCGGCGCGGCGCTGTTTCCCGGCGTGAGGCTGGAGCCCGGCTGCGAGGTGCGCGTGCACGGCGTCGTGCACGTCAACACGCTGCTGCCGGCCGGCAGCATGGTGCCGATCGGCTGGGTCGCGGTCGGTGATCCGGCGCAGATCCTGCCGCCCGACCAGCACGAGCGGATCTGGGCCATCCAGCGCGACCTGGACTTCCCCGGCACCGTCTACGGTGTACCGCGCGGCACGGCCGCCGCCGAGATGATGGCCCGCCAGTCCGCCTGGTACGGCGCGCACCGCGACGACCGCCCGGTGGACCCCGCCTGAGGTACGGTGCCGCACGTGGATCAAGGGATCGACTGGGGTGACCTACCCACCTGGCTGTCGTCGATCGCGACGGTGGGCGCGCTGCTGTTCGCGGCCGTCGCCGCGGTGGCCGCCCAGCGGGTGTACAAGATCGAGTCCGAACGCGACCGGGTCACCGCCGAGCAGCGCAAGGAGCAGGAGGCGTACCTGCGGCGCACCCAGGCCGCGCTCGTGTCGGCGTGGTGGGGGCACGAGGCCGGCGGCGGGTGGGGCGCCTTCGTCCGCAACGCCTCCGAGACGCCGGTCTACCAGGCCAACCTCACCGTGCTCGACGTGCACGACCCCGACGTGCACGAACGCGTCGACCTGCCGGTGATCCCGCCGGCCGGCGAGCCCATGTTCCGCCCGACGGGGATGACCGACGGCGGCGGCAGCGCGGCCGACTACCGCGTGGAGATCACCTTCACCGACTCGGCCGGCGCCCGCTGGATACGCGACCAGCAGGGTCGCCTGTCGGAGCTGCGGTCCGAGGTGGTGATCTGGGCCGACGAGCGGCGGGCCCGGGCGCTGCGCGGGTTCGCGTCCGAGTTCCTCGCCACGCACGGTGTGAAGGTGCGCTTCCGCACCGGCCGGATCGAGGCCCTGCGCGCCGAGCTGCTCGGCGCCGCCGGCAGCGACGAGGTACCGGACATCCTGGTCGGGCCGCACGACTGGCTCGGCGAGCTGGTGCGAGCCGGCGCGATCGAGCCGCTGGCCGTGTCGCAGCGGCGCCGGCAGGACTTCCTGCCCGAGGCGGTCGCCGCGATGACGTACCAGGGCGAGCTGTACGGCGTCCCCTACGCGCTGGACACGGCCGTACTGCTGCGGCACACCGGGCTGGCGCCGGAACAGCCGGCCACGTTCGAGCAGCTGCTGGCCACCGGGCAGGCGCTGCGGGCGGACGGGCGCGCCGACGAGGTGCTCGCCATGCAGGTCGGGCCGGACGGCGACGCGTACTACATGTACCCGATCCTGGTCGGCGCCGGCGGCCGGCTGTTCGACCGCAACCGCGGCGGGGTCCTCGACACGGGTGCGCCCGCCGTGGACGCGCCGGAGACGGTGGCGGCGTTCGAGCGGTTCCGCGGCCTCGGCGCGCGCGGCGCCGGCGTGCTGCGCCGCGAGATCGACCGCGAGCGGGCCACCGAGCTGTTCGCGGCCGGGCGCACGCCGTACCTCATCTGCGCCTCCCGGGTCTTCGCCGACCTGGCGCGGGCCGGGCTGCCGTTCGAGGTCGGCCCGGTGCCGCCGTTCGAGGGGTTCGGCGCGGTGCGGGCGTTCTCGTCGGTGCACGGGTTCTTCCTGACCCGGCACGGGCCCAACAAGACCATCGCCCAGGACCTGGCCGTGCACTACCTGACGCGCACCGAGGTGGCGCTTGCGCTGTACGAGGTGCAACCCCGGCCACCGGCGCTGCGGGTCGCGCTGGAGCAGGTCGTCGACACCGACCCGCGGATCGCCGCCTTCGCCGCGGAGTGCCGCAACGGTGACCTCATGCCGTCAGTACCCGAAATGCCGCAGGTGTGGCGGCTGCTCGGCCGCGCGGAGGCCGACCTGGTCGCGGGCGCGGACACCGCGGCGACCGTGCGGCGGCTCGCGCAAGGCCTGCGGGCGGCGCTGGGCGCCGCCCCGCGCCGGTCGGCGCCCGCACCCCGCGCGGGAGTCTGACGCGGGAGTCTGAGTGGGGGAGAGCTGGGCACGGCACGCGGTCGTCTGCCAGGTGTACGTGCGCAGCTTCGCCGACGCGGACGGTGACGACGAGCTTGGCCTGCCAGAGGTGCTCGACCTGCCGTCCACCGCCCGCGAGGACCCGATATGGCGCCGCTCCGGCGGCGGACTGCTGGGGCGCGACGGCTGCCGCGTGCCGATCCCGTGGTCCGGTGATACGCCGCCGTACGGCTTCGGACCGGCCGGCACCCGGCCGTGGCTGCCGCAGCCGCTGTCGTGGGCGGGCCTGACGGTGGCCCGCCAGCGGGCCGACCCCGGCTCGACCTGGTCCCTGTACGTGGCGGCGCTGCGCCTCCGAAAGTCCTTTGTGGACACCCCGTTTCGCTGGCTGCCGGCGCCGCCGGGAGTGCTGGCGTTCGCGCGCGGCGCGGAGCTGGCGTGCGCGGTCAACTTCGGCCCCGACCCGGCGCCACTGCCCGGCCGCGTCCTGCTGACAAGCGGCCCCGGCGGCTCTCTAGCGCCAGAAACGGCCGCCTGGTACAAGCCCACGTAGCGGCGATCCCCGCTCCACGCGCCTTGCACTCCGCGGGTCTTGCGCTCCGCGGGTCTTGCGCTCCGCGGGTCTTGCGCTCCGCGGGTCTTGCGCTCCGCGGGGCTTGCGCTCCGCGGGTCTTGCGCTCCGCGGGTCTTGCGCTCCGCGGGGCTTGCGCTCCGCGGGTCTTGCGCTCCGCGGGTCTTGCGCTCCGCGGGGCTTGCGCTCCGCGGGTCTTGCGCTCCGCGCGGGCGTTCGCCCGGCGCGCCTTTCCGTCGATCAAGGGCAAACGCACGTGGTTCGATCTCTTTCCGCGTGCATTTGCCCTTGATCAATGTAAATGCCCTTGATCGACGCGCGTCCGCGCGGCAATTCGGTCTCGCGGCGCTGGCCCTCGCACGCGCGGCGCGCGCAGCGCCAGGACGCTCGCGGGCGAGGCCGCGCGGCGAAGCTCGATGGTGCGGTGCTTGACGGCTGTGGCGGTGGTGATCCGATGCCCGTACGGGCTGCTGCACCGGGCCTACCAGGCAGAACACTCACCGCGCCGTAGGGTCAGTTGCGGGACTTGCGCTGGCGCCAGGACAGCGGACCGGGCAGGTCGACGCGGTGGGCGCGGGCGCGGGAGTTCCACGACCAGCGGCCGACCTTGATGCTCCACGACGAGAAGCCGTTCTCGGTGAAGTTCAGGATCAGCGGGCCGAACTTCTTGCGCTTGCGAAAGATCAGTGGCATACCCGCAGATTGCCCGGCGTCACCGTCCGCGAAACGCGTGGTCCGATGTGGAGCTATTTGCGGCGGATGGAACGCCGGCGGAAGTACACGTAGATGCCGAAGTTGACGGCCAGGGCGAGCGCCATGGCGCTCGCCGCGGCGGCGCCCACGGTCAGCGACCCCAGCGCGGCGAACGTTATCGCGGCGAGCAGACAAGCCGCGTCGTCCGGCGTCGCGGCGGCCCGGATCAGGTCGGGGCCGTCGACGGCCTCCAGCACCGCCGTGGGCATCGAGCGCAGCAGCCCGTCGAGCACCTGGTGCCCGTACGCCTGCAGGGCCAGGCCGTCGGTGGGTGAGGGGCTACGCCAGCGGGTGGCATCGGCGCGCAGGTGGTCGAGGTGGGCGTCCGGCCAGGCACTGTGCCGGGAGGCATGCGGGAAGTCGATCGGAAGTACGCCACGACCCGGACAGGACAGGGCCTAGTCGCGATAGCGGGGTGTTGGCGGCGGGGGTACCGGGCCCACCGACCCGAACCAGCGGCGGTAGCTGGCCGTCCACGAGCCGTCGGCGCGCATCTGGTCGAGCACCCCGTTGACGAAGCGCACCAGGTCGTCGCGGCCCTGCGGCATCGCGATGCCGGCCGGGTCGTCGGTGACCCGTTCGCCGACGATGCGGGTGTTGGGATCTTGCACGGCCAGCGTCGCGAGCAGCGTGTCGATGCTGGAGACCGCGTCGACCTGGTTCTGCTGGAGGAGCACCAGGCAGTCGACGAGCAGGTCGGCGGCCACCGCGACGGGCTTGGACGGCGCCTTCTGAAGGTTGGGGATGCTGCTGCTGCCGCTGGTCGCGCACACCTTCCGGCTGCCCAGGTCGGCGAGGCCGTCGATGCCGGAGCCGTCGCGCACCAGCAGCCGCTGGCCGGACGACAGGTACTCGGTGGAGAACGCCACCTGCTTCCAGCGCTCACAGTTCATCGTCATCGTGCGGATGACCATGTGGACCTCGCCGCTGCGCAGCACCGGTATCCGCTGGGCGGTCGAGATGGCCCGGAACGTCACCGCGTCCGGGCTGCCGAAGATGGCCGCCGCGATCCGCCGCGCGATGTCGATCTCGAACCCGACGAGCCGTCCGTCCGGATCCCGGTAGCTGAACAGGTACGCGTCCTGATCGATCCCGACGACCAGCCGGCCCTGCTTCCGGATGGCGTCCATGGTGGAACCCGCCGGCATCCGGCCCGGCGCCGGCAGCGCGCCGCGCGGCCGTAGGCTCGCGCGGCGGTCGCAGCCCTCGTCGGCCGCCGGCGCCGCGCTTACCAGCGGCGCGGGGTCGCGGACCCCGACAGGCTGGGGTTCGACCACGGCAGCGCCGCGGTCGTCCGGTAACCCGGATCGGGTACCGCAACCAGCGGCCAACAGGGCCGCCAACACGACCAGAGCAGCGGTACCTACTCGCGTCATGCTGGCATCATGGCAATACCGGGCCACCCCTCCGGCCAGCACCAACTGAAAAGATCGTTCCCCGTCCGACGCCGTAGAAAGCCTGCGTGTGCTATCAACAGTGAGTGCGACCCCCGCTGGCACCCCTCACCGCCGCGGGCCAGCCGCGCGCCGGGGAGGACGTAGCGGTGACCGTCGGCGCTGACCTCCGGCAGCGGGCCGAGGAGCTCGTCGACAGGGCCGAGACCGCCCGTAACCAGGGCGATTATCGTGCCGGCGCGGCTCTGGCCCGGCAGGCGGCCGACCTGGCCGCCGCGGTGCGTGACGACCGGTTGCACGCGGCGGCGCTGCGGGTGCACGCGGAGCACTCGGTGCGCATCGGCGACCACGAGCAGGCGGTGCGCTCCACCGAGCTGGCCGCCCAGCTACTCGCCGGCGGGATAGACGACCGGGCACTGTGCAAGGTGCAGACCGTGCAGGCGCTGGCGTACACCAAGCTCGGCCTTTACGACGAGGCGTTGCGCGCCCTGTCCACCGGCCTCGACATCGCGGAGCGGGTCGAGGAGCCCGAGCTGCTGTTCTGGGTGTTCAACCGGATCGGCGGGGTGCACGGTTTTCTCGGCGACTACGGCCAGGGCAAGGCGTTCCTGACCAGGGCACTCGACCTGGCCCGCACCGACCTCGACGACGAGTCGGTGTTCTGCATTCTCAACAACCTCAGCGACAACGCGGTCGGGTTGGTCAAGGAGCTGCACGCGGCCGGCGACCTGGCCGGAGCCGAGGCCGCGCTCGGCGATGGCCTGTCGTACGCCAAGGACGCGCTCGTGCTGGCCCGCTCCGCCCAGCACCCGTACCGCGAGTCGATGTGCCTTGGCAACTTCGGCACCCTGCTCACCCTCGCGGGCGAGTACGCCGAGGCCACCGAGATGCTGAAGGTCTCCGGGGCCCTGGGCGCGAAGCACGGATACAAGTCACTGGAGCTGGCCGCGTTGCAGGGCATCGCGACCATCCACATTGAGCAGGGGCGCACCGCCGAGGCGATCGCCATCCTCGGCACCGTGCTGGAGATGGCCTCGGAGCCCAACGAGAAGACCACCATCATGGCGGTGCACCAGCAGCTCGCGGAGGCGTACGAGGAGCGCGGCGACGCGGCCACCGCGCTGCGCCACTACCGCACCTACCACGAGGCCGAGCGCACCGTGTACTCGGCGATGGCCGAGACGCGCGCCCGGCTGCTGACCAACCGGTTCGAGCTCGACAACGCCCGCATCGAAGCCGAGCGCGCCCGCCTGGAGGCCGAGCTGCACCGGGTGCGCCGCGAGGAGCTTGAGCAGGAAAAGCTGGCCTGGCAGGCGGAGGCCCGCGAAGACCAGCTCACCGGCCTGTGGAACCGCCGCCATCAGGACGAGGAGCTGACCCGGCTGGTCGGCGCGGCGACCGCCGGCAACCGTCCACTGTGCGTGGCGGTCGGCGACGTCGACCGGTTCAAGGGCATTAACGACCACTTTGGACATCCGCTCGGTGACGAGGTGCTCAAGCGGCTCGCCGGCATCCTGCGCGCCGGCAGCCGCCCCGGCGACCTGGTCACCAGGATGGGCGGCGAGGAGTTCTGCCTCGCGTTCCCCGACACCGACCTGCCGGCGGCGCGCGACATCTGCGAGCGGCTGCGCGCCGCCGTTCAGGCGTACGACTGGGGCGCGTTGCGGCCGGGCCTGGCCGTCACGATCAGCCTGGGCGTGGCCAGGCTGGCGCCGGGCAGCACGGCCACCCAGGTGCTGGACGCGGCAGACGGTCAGCTCTACCGCGCCAAGCGCCACGGCCGTAACCGCGTAGAGCCCGTCCAGCGCACCTTCGCCTTCACGATCCCCGACCCCACCGCCTAAGCGCGCCCCGCGGCGCGCTCGCCTTGCGGGGCCGCGCTCGCCTTGCGGGGCCGCGCTCGCCTTGCGGGGCCGCGCTCGCCTTGCGGGGCCGCGCTCGCCGATCAAGGGCAAACGCACGTGCTTTGATCTCAAAACCACGTGCATTCGCCCTTGATCGATGGGAATCTCCTTGATCGCGGAGCGGATTGCGGCACGAACGCCGCGGCCCGCGCGGCTTCAGCGGCGCGGCAGGTCAACGACGCCGAGCTGGGCCATCAGGCCGAGGGAGTCGTAGTTCCACCAGCCTTCCTGGATCTTGCCGTCGGCAAGGTGGTGTACGGTCATCCCGCTCATCTCGACCCGGCGGTTCGTGGGCGCGAGGCCCTGGAACTCGCCCGTGTGCGTGCCCGTCCAGGACCACCGGTTGCACACCTTGTCGCCCTCCGCGATCTGGTCCTCCAGCGAGAACCGGAAGTCCGGGAACCCGTTCCGGTACCCGGTCACCTCCGCGCGGGTGCTCTCCAGGCCGACCGTTTCTTGCTCGTTGGTGGGGTCGTGGTCGCGGTAGTCGCTGGTCATCACCTGGTCGAGCGCGTTGAGGTCGCCGCCCGCGAGGATGTCGAAGAAGCGGCGGCACACCATCTTGTTGAGCTGCTCGTCGCGGACGACGTCGAGGTCGGTGAACGTCGGCGGCATCTCGCAGAGCGCCACCATCTCCTCGAAGATCCGGTTGGTCTCCGGGAGGTTCGACTGGCGCATCGCCTCCTCGTACGAGGGGAACTCCACGATTTCGATCACGTGGTGCGAGTCGGACCGATCCATGGCGACCGTCGCGTGCGTGGCGGTCCGCTTGCCGTGGGTCTGCTCGACCCATTTGTCCAGGAGTCGATTCATGTCGTCGACTCTGTCGGTCTTGCAGTCGATGATCTGAACGAAGGTCATGCCCTCACCTCGTCTCGGGGCCCCCGTGGCAACCACAGCTCAGCCTAGAAGCGCCCTGACCAGGGCGAAGGCATTATCGACACCCGTAACCGCCGCCCGTCCCGGTCAGTCCGACGAGGGATCGACGAGTCGACAACCGCTACGGCGAGGCCTACACGTGGCAGAGCCTGGGCTACACCCACCACCGCGGCAGCGGCTACCGCCAGGCCCTGCTCTGCTGCGGCAACGCCTTGAGACTTGTCGAATCATCCGCCGAATCGACAGCCGGATTCAGACATGCAGGGTGGGCCGGTAGACGAGTTCTTGGATGTGGCCGTCCAGCGTCCGGCTCTCGATCAGCTCGAGGTCGAAGTCGGCCGCACCCTGGAAGATCGAGTCCAGCCCGGTCTGACCGGTGATCACGGGGAAGAGCGTCACCTGGACGCGGTCGACCAGACCGGCGGCCATCAGCGCCCGGTTCAGCGACAGGCTGCCGTGCGAGCGCAACGGCACCTCGGACTCCTCCTTGAGCCGGGCGACGACGTCGACAGCGTCGCCGCTCACGACGGTCGCGTCCGGCCAGTCGAAGGCACCTTCCAGCGTGCTCGACACCACCGTTGCCGGCAGGTTCCTCATCCGGGTGACCCATGGGTCACGGACGTCGGACTCCTCGGTGCTCGAGGCCAGCATCTGCGCGAACGCCCGATACGTGTTGGCCCCGAAGACCATCCGCTGCTCCTGGCTGTACAGGGCGAGGCGGTGGGCGAGCAGCTCCGGGCCTTGCTTGCCCCAGTAGCCGGTCCAGTTGCCGCTGGCGGCGCCGAAGCCGTCGAGGCTGGAGAAGACGTCGAACGTGTAGGTGGCGGTCATGATGTTCTCCTCGAGTGCGGTTGGTCGCGTGTCAGGGATAAGACCGGCAACCACGGCGAAACTCATCGCCGTTGGACTCCTGGAGATCAGTCTGGTGCTCGGCACGCGAGAACCCTGCGATAGCGGGGATACCCGCTCGACGGCGCGCGGGGAAGCAGTTGGGGTCAACGGTCGGATGTGGTGAGGTTGATGGTGGCCTTGCCGGGCAGGGTCAGCGCGGTTTGGTACTGGCCACGGATCGGGTCGAGCAGGACGACGTCGGTGCGGGTGTGGTCGCAGAGGGTCAGGATGATTCCGTCGGTGGGGTGGTAGGCGGTGACGAGCCACTCGCCGGCCGTCGGTGGCACCTCGTGTCGGGCCATGAGGTGGCGGTCTTCCAGGTCGTATTCGAGCAGGCCGGTCAACCCACCAGCGTCGTAGACGCCGAGCAGGGCGGTGCTTGCGGGGCCGGGCATGACGGTCAGCCGCTGCTCGTTGGGTTCGACGAGCGTTCCGCCGTTCAGCAGGTCGTCGGGTGCGGCGAGCGGGATCTCGGTTTTGGCGCCTGTCGCCGGGTCGTAGCGGGTCAGGAGCGGGTCGGCGCCGGCTGATCGCATGAACGGGTCCGCCGTGTAGAGGATCTCGCCGCTGGGCAGGACTGCGTCGGCGAATCCCAGTGGCACGTCGGAGGTGCGTTGGGCGCCGTCGCGGGTGTCCAGGCGCAGGTACCACTTTTGGCGTGGCTCGGTGCCGTCGGTCAGCAGCAGCCAGCGGCTGTCGGCGGACCATTCGAGGCCGCCCATGCCGCCGCTGACGGGCCAGACGGTGTCGCTTGTCAGGTCACGCACGAGGTAGCGATCGGGGGCGAGGCCGTACCCCAGCCAGCGGCCGTCGGGGGACAGCAGGCCGGAGTTGGGCAGGTTGAAGCGGCGCCCGTCGTCGGTGACCAGGTAGTTGCCGCCGAGGGTGGTGTAGGCGTAGGCGGCGCGGCCGACTGGGCCGGTGGTGGGCAGGGTTTGCGCGACCGCCTCGGGTATTGGCCAGGGCGCCGTCGCGATCTGCGGCAGGGGAGGGGGCGAGGTTTTTGGCAGGGCCGCGATTACTCCGCCTCCGAGGGCGATGGCGAGGACCGCGGCGGCTGCGATTACGGTACGCCGGCGGCGGCGCCGCCCGGTCTCGGCGAGCACGGCGTCGACGGTGGCGTACGAGCCGGCCTCGTCGGCCAGGTCGTTGAGTGCCTTCGACAGTCGGGGTGTCACGAGGTCACCTCCGTGTGGAAGTCGGCGAGAAGGTCAGGGGCGAGCGCCCGCAGGCGCCCCAGAGCGGCATGGGTTTGTGATTTCACGGTGCCGACCGAGGACCCCATGGCGTCGGCGGTCTGCGCTTCGGTCAGGTCCTCGAAGAATCGCAAGACGATCACGGCTCGCTGGCGCGCCGGTAAGGCGGCGAGGGCTCGGCGGAGGCTGATTCGGCGTACCGCTGCCTCGGCCTCGTCTCCCGTGCCTGGCGCTGGGCCGGCGGCCAGGATCTCGTCGGTGGCCGGGCCTGCTACCTCGGTGTAGCGGCGGCGTCGCCACCAGGAGGTGCGTTCGTTGATCATGACGCGGCGCACGTAGCCCTCGGGGTTGCCGCCGGCTTGGATACGCCGCCAGTGCGCGGCCGTCTTGGCCAGCGCCTGTTGCAGCAGGTCCTCGGCGAGCTGGTGATCCCCCGTTAGCAGGTATGCCGTGCGGGACAGCGCCGGACCACGGGTAAGCACGAACTCGCTCAGCCCCTCGTACCGCTCCATCGCACCTCCTCGCCGGGTTAAACGCCGACGGGGTGCGAAAGGTTGGGTTGGTCGTTGTGGTCTGCCATGTCGCCTGGGACCCTATGCCGCGCCTAGGAAGCCTCAATGTCGTCCGCGGTGCGGTGCCGATTTGCAGCCTCTGTTGCGCTGTCACTCTCCGTAAACGCAGACCGAGTCACGCGTGCTCGGCTGGTGCCCTCATCTGGCTCGAGGTCAGTGCACGCGATCTTGCCGAAGACATTGCGTTGTTATGACCATGTCGACTGAACATGTCGCTCATGTGGTTCGCTATGACTGGTAGCGCAAATGGCGGTCACGCCTGTTCGGCGAGGCGAATGTTGAGTTCAACCTGCCATTTGGTCTTCATCGGCTGGGACCGGGGGTCGGTCAGGTACGCCTCGTACCGGCAGGCGAAGCGGTCGCCGGCCGGTTCGTCCCAGCGGTCGGCGGTGAGGCCGTTTTCCCGGATCCAGGTGACCAGAAGTTGGTTCGCGCGCCGCGCGTGGTTGATGTACGTAAGGCTCGCGTACCTGCCCCCGGGTAGGGTGCCTGGGCGGACCCGGCCGTCGCCATCGAGTGTCTGCTTCGTGGTGACACCGACCTCGATGTCCATCGGCCCGTTCATGTCGATCACGTGGAGGCGGAAGAAGGTGCTGCCGACGTCGATCGGGTCGCGCTTGTCGAGCCAGTCATAGAGTTCCGCCATCAGCTTGTCGCGGACGGCTAGCATCCCGCGGAACGGAGTGACGAGGCGGATACCGACGTAGGGTGTCTTGGTTTTCACCACGATCCGCGGTCCTTCGACGATGTCCACCCGTACCTCCATCGTGGAACGACTCATTGGCGTTCAACCTAGTCGATGGTTCGAGCGGGCACGCCGCGTTGATCCAGCACCGTCCGCGTGTCTCCAGACGGGGCGAACATCATCGCCGTTGCGACGTGCCGCCGCTGGCGGGCTGCTGATACGGCCGTCCGCCGCTGTCGGCGCTGTCGTCCTGGTGGTCCGAAGTGCTCACCAGCGTCACGGGCCCATCTGGGCGGGGAGATTCTGCGGTGGAAACGTCTCTCAAGACGCAAGTTCACTGTCGAGGAGCGTGACCATCGCATGCAGCCAGCGCAACTCCTGTGCGCGGAATTCGAGGTTCTCTGCCGCTTCCGCGGGTGTCAGCGGTGCGTACTTGATGCGGTCGGCCGTGAGTAGCCGGGTGTGTTGGAGAGCGGGCACGACGGTCCGTCGATCGCCGATACCGTAGGCGTCGGCGAACAGCCGCAGACGGACGGCGATGTTGGGCACAGGGTCGAAGCCCGATTGCCGGAGCACCTCGGGCGGTGCGAGCGGAACGAACTCCCACGCCGCCGCGGCGAAGTCCACCACGGGCTCGACTGGGCCGGCGCAGTCCCAGTCGATGAAAGCCGCGGGAACGCCGCCACGGTAGACGGTGTTCCACGGGCCGAGGTCGCCGTGTGAGACGATCTCGCCCGGACGAGGCGGATGGGGATGGAAGCGGTATTCGGTGTTGACAGGCTGGAACCTACGAGCCGCCTCATGCAGTCGTCGCAGCAGTCGGGCCGCAGCGACAAGGCTGGTGTCCGACCGGGCATAGGACGGCAGTCGGCTGCCTCGTCCCGGCGTCCACTGCGGGTCGACGGGCACGTCGCCTTCGACGAAGGTGAGGATTTCGCGTCGGCCGTCGGTACCGAGGAGCCGGGGCGCTGCGTCGAAGCCCACGGACTCCAGATGCCTCAGGTACTCGTGCACGGCGCCCGACCAAGAGCCCATCGGGCGCAGCGACTGCCCGCCCCGCCGGACGACGCCGGGCGTCATCCTCCCCGCGGGAAGCGGAACATCCACCGCGTGTCCGGGCTGTTCACCTTCCACCCGGCCAGTATGGATCAACACCTCATCCTGAACGGCGTCCGCATGGGGCCGCGTGGTGAGCTGGCCTCCTACGCGTTTGGCTGGACCACCGGCTCGGACCCGCATGTCGCCCGCCTGTCTGTCGGGATCGGTGCCGGCAATCGCGGCGGTGGCACGTTCCATGCCATCTTCGCGAACGAGGGCGGTCATGCGTTTTCGCTCATCGACGAGCCGTTCGAGCGGGTTCCGCAGGGCGGTCCGGATCTGGCCGCGGGCCAGGCGCGTGCCCACGAGGACCTGCATCCGTAAGGTGTTCGTCACGCGGCACGTACACCATGGCACCCGAATACTCGCGACAGGTTGAACACCAGGCCGAGGCGATGCAGCGTTCGTAGAAACTGTCGGGCGGCGCGTAGCGGCGGAACCTGTACGAGCGGGTCTCACCGTCGCATATATTGCCTTGTGCGGGACGAGTTCCATGGATGATGCTCACT
Organism: Micromonospora sp. CPCC 206061; assembly: GCF_036906915.1. Taxonomy (NCBI): domain Bacteria; kingdom Bacillati; phylum Actinomycetota; class Actinomycetes; order Micromonosporales; family Micromonosporaceae; genus Micromonospora; species Micromonospora sp. CPCC 206061. Next base: position 7,046 of record NZ_JBAKHX010000015.1, on the reverse strand, counting down.
TTGGACCAACCCGAAGCCCTGCGTCCCATGACCCGATCTTCCCGTCCGGCAACCGGCACCGCCATCCGGATCCGTAGCCGCGATCCGCTCGTTACCGAAGGTGACGACGGGTGCCGCTCGCCGGCGTGCGGTCGTGTCGAGAACAGTGCGGTGGATCATGGATCACGACTCGATCCACCGGTAGCGGATGTCGAGACCGGCGGCGTTGGTCGCGACGGCCAGCAGGGCGCGGGCCACGGTGTTGCGGCCGTGGATCGGCTGCAGGCTGGTTGCGGAGCCGCTCCGGGCCGCCCTCGCACGCGTGCGAGCGCGGCCCGCCGTTGAGCGCACCTATCATCCGCCCTATGCGTACGGCGCCCCCACCGCCAGAACTGATGGCCCGCCTGCCCGGCATAGCCTCGCTTGGCCGCACCGCGACCCGACTGCATCCACGGCCGGCCACCGTGTCCGCGTTCGAGAGCCACGTCGCAGGTCCAGTGCGCTGGCCGGTCGACGAGCCGTGGCCCACCTGCGACGCACCGTACAAGGGGGTTGAGGAGCTACCGCTACCGGCCGACCTGGGGGAGCGTTGGCTAGCCGCCATGAGCCAGCCGCTCCAGCCGCGCATCCTCACCGGCGAGCGCCGGGAGGTGCGCGACGAGGTCGCCCGGTTGTACCCGGGCAGCAGCGTCAGATGGCAGAGGGGAATGAGCACACCGGTCGCGCGCAGACCGGTGACACGTCGGCACCCGCGACCCAACCCGCTGGCGGTGCTGGCCCAACTGCGCGCAGAGGATGTGCCGGACCTGCCGCGACCCCGCGGCGCCGACCTGCTGCAAATCCTGTGGTGTCCCTTCAGCCACGTGCTGGACGAATGGTCGGCGCTGCCCACCGTCCGGCTGTACTGGCGTCGGGAGGCGGACCTTCTCGAGGTCGTCGCACAGCCACCGCCCGGCGAACCCGCCGAGGCCACCTGGACGGTACGCCCATGCAGGCTGCACCCCGAGCAGATCGTCGACTACCCGCATCCGACCGCACTCCCCGAAGAGCTCCGGGAGTTGGTGGAGGGACAGGTTGACGACTTCGACTACATCGGCGCCCTCATGGCCTCTGGGTGGAAGGTCGGCGGATACCCGGAAGTGCCAGAGACAAACTGCCTCAGCTGCGCCCAACCGGCCACCCTGATCCTCACCACCTCCCCAATGGAGTACGACTTCGGCGGGGCGAAACGCTGGCAACCGATCGAGGATCGACACCTCAACCCAGATCATCCCAACCTGAAACGGTCCCAGGAACCGACCGGGCTCGACGCCTACTGGAGCCGCCTCCACATCTACACCTGCCTAAGCTGCACGGACCTACCGATCCGGCTAGACCTACGCTGACCCCGCTCCGAACGCCGGCGCGACGTTCTGATCTGCCGCTTTGCGCGCGGGACGCGATGCGCAGTCGGGTGGTGCGTGGCTTGCCTTGTCACGCTGTACTTCGTGGATGAGTCCGGTCCGGGTCGGTACAGTCGCGCGGTGACCCCGGCAAGCCGGTACCGCTATGTCGGTCCGGTCGAGATTCGCGACCAAGCGGTCGCATGGGACGCCGTTGCCGTTGAGACGGTCGCCGCGTTGGACAGCTGGCTTGTCAAACGGGAACGCGCCGACCTGGCCGAGCCCTTCACGTTCGTCGTCGCTGTCGACGGGACGCTGTGGCTGGCGCCTCGACGCAGCGAACACGTCGCTCTCGCCGGCGGCCAGGACGTCCTCGCCGCCGGGGAGATCGCCTTCGCCTCAGCCGAGACCGGCTGGTGTGTCGCTGCGGTGACCAACCAGTCAACGGGGTACTGCCCCGATCCGGGCAGCTGGCCTGCCGTGGCGCGAGCACTGGACAGCCTGGGAGTCCCGCATCCCGGCACCTTCACCGACACCGTCATCTTCCGTCGTTGTCCCACATGCAGCGAGCGCAACCTCGTGCGGGACGACGACTTCATCTGCGCCGTTTGTGACAGCGCGTTGCCGATGCAGTGGAACTTCGCGCCTGACTGATCAGACAGTCGATGGCGTCCAGATCTGCCGCTGATCGGGCGGAGGGAGCAAGCGTGACGGCGTGAGGACGTACGTATCGGACGACGCGTCGGATCTGGCGCCTGGGGTATGCGCGCCGCCGGGTTTCAGGAGTCGCTGGCAGCGATGACCGTGGCGATCTGCGCGGGGAGCGGGTACGGCCGTTCGGATGGCAGGAGCGCCGCGGCGGCCCGCTCTCGTTTGAATGGCGGTACAAACCGGCCAGCCGCCACCGCTGGGTCGGCGATCTCAAGCGGGTACGCCTGGTACACGGTGATTGACTCTGCCGAGTACGTTGCCCGGACCTGACGAGTGGGAACCGTCATACCGTGATCGTCGCTGACCGGTCAACCAGGCGCCATCGCATACGTGGTCGACCGGCCTGCCCATGGCGCACGGATCTAGGCGCTCCAGGTGTGCTGGCGTTCGTCGTGGTTGGTGACGCACGGTAATGTATGGCTGCTCTTCCTGCTCCCGCTTCCGGCTTCGCACACGCGGCTGCACACCGAGTCCGACCTGCGACTGTTCCTCAGTTGGTGCACGGGCCAGGACCTCGACCCGCTCGCCGCGGTCCGGGCGGACATCGAACGGTACGTGCGCTGGTTGCAAGACGTCCGCCGACACCAGTCCTCAACCGTCTCCCGCCGACTATCCATTGTGGTCGGCTTCTACCGCGTCTGCGTCATCGACCAGATCCTGCCGCACTCGCCAGCCGACTACGTCCGCCGGCCCACCGTGCCCACCGTGCCCACCGAGTCACCCACCCTCGGCCGGGGCCATCTGCAGTTCGAAGCCCTGATCACCACCGCGAGGCTGTCGGCCAACCCGAACGACTTCGCCCTCATAGCGCTACTCGGGCCTACTCGGGCTGCGGATCTTCGAAGCCTGCGGGGCGAGCATCGCCGACCTGGGCGAGGAACACGGCCACCGCGTCCTACGTGTCCGCGGCAAGGTCGGCAAGGTCGTGCTCGTCCCGCTGCCGCCAGCGGTGGCGCGAGCGGGGACTCCGCGGTGGTCGAGGCCGGCCACCGGTGGAAGCAAAGCGTATGGCGTCTCGAATGGTTCGCCCGAGGTCGATTGGATGGACGAAGCGACTGGGACCGCGCTTTGACGCAAGTTGGTGACGCTAAACATGAGTTCTACAAGGCAGTTCGCCGATCAACTGGTACACCTGGCGGGCCTCTGCCACGATTCCGAAGGTCACCGATGGATATCGACGGAGCTGGTGACGCGGGATGTGCCGGTCAATCCGCTGACATCGGGCGAGGTTGCGTCGAACAACACTTTGACCGCATAACGATCATCCATGCATGTCATCCGGTCATGCCGCGAGTCGCGCTCGGCACCGGGTTCATAGGGCGAGGGGACGGTACGCCAGCGCTTTGTCTACCACCTCATCATCGGATAGTTCTGGTGCCTGGAAGAACAGCAGGTCGGATACGTGCGGGCAAACAAGCAGTCTTTCGAGTTCGTCCAGATAATCGCCAACCACCGCATCAGATTCCGTTGGATCCCGAAGGCGGGCGATCAGCCAAAGGGCACGATTACGAGATTGACTGTCTATGGAACGGGACCTTACCAACACGAACCTCGATCACACCTGTGGGCTTTACCTGCATCTGCGCTAAGTAACACTCTCATGGCTCGCGAGTCGAGCGCTACACAGCGTAACGGTGATCGGGTGGGCCGAGTCCGCTCGTGCCGATGAGCGAGTACCCCACGGATCGGCCAATGTCGGCCGTAGGTTTCGGTCATGCGTCGAGGTCTGACCGAGATCGCTTCCGAACTGGAAGGGCTCATGCTGTTCGACTTTGACCCGATGAATCTCGACGCGAACGGTGACCACCGGCTCCAGGCCGTCTGCAACGACACTGGTCGAACGGGGGGATCGACCACCTTGGGCGACGGGGCCGATGAGGAGCGGGATTCAGGAATTTTGGGCCTTGGCGGCGTCGCCGGGCAGGGTGTTGAGCCAGTGGGTGAGGCGGGCTCCCTCGCGGGTCATGATCTCTGGGTCGCGTAGGGCGTTGGCCAGTAGTGACATGCCTTGGTAGGCGCCGACGAGCGTGATCGCGAGGTCGCTGGGATTGGGTAGTCCCAACTCGTGGAATTGGTGTTCGACCCAGTTCAGCAGCAGCCGGATGACCTTGCCGGCTTCCAGGTCGATGCCGCCCTCGGTGCGTTTGTCGAGTTCGACGGCCAGGGTGCCGGTGGGGCAGCCGTAGCGGGCCGCGAGGTCGCGCTGGCCGACCCACCAGGCGACCAGGGCCTTGAGGCGTTCGAGTGGGTCGGGGAGTTGGTCGAGTTCGTGGGTGAGTTCGGCAAGGTGCCCGGCATGCTCGGCCAGGGCGGCCTGGACCAGTTCGTCCTTGGTTTTGAAGTAGTAGTACACGTTCCCCACCGGAACGTCGGCGGCGTCGGCGATGTCGGCGATGGTGGTGCGCTCCACGCCCTGTTGGTGCAGGACCTGAGCGGCGGCGGCCATCAGTCGCCGCCGCTTGTCGACTCCCCGCGCCCGAGACTTCGTTGAGTTAGGCACCTCACTAACTATAGACGTGCGATCACCGGACTGTGCTAGCTTCTTCTAAGTCATCCAACTAACTAACTAGGTAGGGACTGCATGATCGTAGTAACAGGAGCGACCGGGAACGTCGGGCGAACCCTGGTGCGGCTACTGACCGAGGCGAACGCGCGGGTAACGGCCGTGTCGCGCAACATCACCGAGTCCGACGTGCCGAACGCAGTCCCGGTGATCGGCGCCGACCTGACCGAACCAGCGAGCCTGCGACCCGCCCTCGACGGCGCCGACGCGATGTTCCTGCTGATCTCCGGCCACTTCGTGTCCGCCGCAGACAACCCGAGCGGCGTCGTCAGCGACATCCTCGATGACGCCAAAACCGCCGGAGTCAGACGGATCGTGCTGCTGTCCTCCCAAGGCGCCGCAACACGGCCGCAGTCGTCCTCGCATGGGAGCACGGGACGAGCCATCGAAGACGCCGTCCAGCGGTCGGGCATGGACTGGACGATCCTGCGGCCCGGCGGCTTCGACTCCAACGCCTACGCGTGGGCCGAATCAGTTCGCGCGCGGCGGACCGTTGCCGCACCGTTCGGGGACGTCGGCCTGCCACTCATCGACCCGGCCGACATCGCCGCGGTCGCCGCTGCGGCCCTGCTTCAGGACAGCCATGCCGGGCAGATCTACGAGCTGACCGGACCCGCCCTCACCACACCCCGGCAACGAGCCGAGGCGATCAGCCACGCGCTCGGCGAACCGATCCAGTTCATCGAGCAGACCCGCGAGGAGGCACACGCGCAAATGCTGCAGTTCATGCCCGAAGCCGTAGCCGAGACCACCCTGGCCATCATCGGCGAGCCCACCCCTGCCGAACAGCGCATCAGTCCCCACGTCGAACAGATCCTCGGCCGAGCCCCCCACACCTTCGCTGACTGGGCCCAGCGCCACATCGCAGCCTTCCGATAGGCCAGCACCCCACCCTGCCGGCGGGCCGTCATTGGGCCCACACCACCACGCCACACTGACCACACAGCTGAGGTTGCGACGGTCGCCCTGGCTTACCCGGCGCAGGATCGAGGCAGGTACAGCAGGTCCTCGGCCGGCTTGCTATCCGGGTCGAAGGTGAACCAGGTGGGCGGCTGCGTGTTGTCAGCGATCGGGACCGACATCGCGTTGTGGCACTGGAAACAGAATGCGACCTCCGTCAGAACGAGTGACCCGCCACGCAGGCGAATGGCATAGAGAGGGACGAAACAGCGCATCGCTTCTGACTCGGGGAGCGCCGCGACGAGGTTGAGCACCACCGAGACGCGCTCGCCCGACCACGTGCCGATGACCTTGCGCAGTAGGGCACTATCCTCACCCGTCGTGGCGTCGTTGCCGAACGAGTTGCCTGATGAACTGGCGGAGCTGTTCGCCGGCGCGGACACCCGCCACCGTGGGTTGTCGGTGTCGCTTCCGCCTGGGCGGACGGTGCGCGGTGAGGAGGGATCAGGTGAGCGACCCGCTTTGTGGCTGAGTAACGATCCTGCGCCGACGGGGCTGTGGCGGCTGCTACACGCGGAGCATCAGCGCTCCGGATTGTGGCCGCTGCTGTTGGACAGCTACACCTATGACGCCTCGCGGCCCTGGGACGACGGCGAGATCTGGCCGAACGCCATGTCCTCGCCGGCGCAGCATGACGCCGAGCCGCTGCTCGCCGGCTGGTGGGCTTCCTACACCGAGGTCGACGACGAGGACGATGAGCTGTCCCCGGACCAAAGGCTCGCTGTGACGGCCCCGTACGGCCAGCAATGGCCCGGCTCGGCCGCGCCCGCACAGCAGCAGATGGCGCCCGATCGTCACGCGGACCACTGCGCGGAGCAGCTGTTGCAGGCGCAACCCACCGTGCGCCTCGGGCTGGTCGCCGCGGACAGCGGCAGCGACGCGCTCACCGTCGCCGGCTGGCAGGGAGCGGTCAACTATGTCAACGACACCGCCAAGCTGTCGGCCGTGCTGCACACCTGGGAGGACCGGTTCGGCGCCCGTGTGATCGGCGTCGGGTTCGCCGAGCTGTACGTGAGCGTCGCCGCGCCACCATCAGGTACCGCCGAGGCGTTGCACGTGGCGGCGGAACACTTCGCCTTCTGTCCTGACAACGTCTGGCAGGGGCCCAGTCCATGCACGCTCGCCGCCTACGCTGAACGGCTCATCGGCGCCCCGACCTGGGTCTTCTGGTGGGATTGAATCGAGTTACTGTCATGCTGCTGACCGCTCGGCATGTTCCGTGCCGTGTTCCGGCTGGCAGGATTGATGGATCTCTCAGGAGGTGAGTTTCCGGTTGAGGTACCGCTGCTCCGGCAGGCTCGCTGTCAGTCGGGCGGCGATCCGATACTGCTGCTTCGCGCTATCGGCGTCGCCGTTGAGGTCGAGCAGATGCCCGCGCACGGCGTATAGCCTGTGGTGGCGTTGCATGGCGGGATCGTCCAGCAGCGGTTCGAGCATGGCGAGACCGGCGG